>JBBRUV010000215.1:0-8608 GCA_038247465.1 Cytophagales bacterium | reverse complement strand
TCTCAACCGCCTGCGCGACGGGTTTCGCCGACGGTGGGCGTTTTTGAATAGCAACATTGACGTTTGTGTGTCTATCTTGCCCGACGGTCTCCATCAGGAAGTGTATTGGGGCCGCGAGTTTCCCCGCGCTTTTGAGTGGCTATTTTATCCCGACAAATGAACATTTCTATACAAACAGGACTTGATGAGCCTGCCGACACGCACATAATGCCAATTTTTCAAACCGATGATTTGGCTGATTTTTTAGCCGACCTCGGCGACGAAGTTGATGTAGATCCTGCTGTTCTCCAGCGCGATTTTAAGGCCGAAGCTGGTGAGATACTGCCATTATACGGCCCTGAGGGGCAAAAAATGTACCTTCTCGGACTGGGTAAAGCCCCCAAGCCTGCCGATGTGTTGCTGGCTTTCAGAAAGATGTTCTTCGCCCAGAAAAGCCGACTACCCGTCTACGTCAGTATTGACATGGACGAGTTAGCCAGCGAAGCCTTTGTAACAGCCGTTGTGCTGGGCGTTCGGGCAGGAGGGTATGACCTGAAACTGTACCAAACCGACAAACCCGACGGCCCCGTTTTTTACGGCGAAACCGGCGAATTAGCACTCGTTGTTGCCGAAGAGGATGAAGAGACGGCGCAAATGGCTCTGATCTATGCCGAAGCCCTGGCCCAGACGCAGTGCGAAATGCGCAACCTGATGAACGCACCCGCCAGTCACAAAACTCCGCAAACCCTGGCTGATTGGGCCGTTGTATCGGGCCGGAAGCACGGCTACGCGGTAACGATTTTTGACCGGGCCGAGATGGAGCAACAGGGTTTATTGGCGGTGTTGAGCGTGAACAACGGCAGCGATGTTCCGCCCGCGTTTATCATCATGGACTACCAACCGGCAGACATCGAAAACCCCAAAACGGTTGGCTTGGTCGGCAAAGGAATCACGTTCGATACGGGCGGGATTTCCATCAAGCAGTCGGCTAATATGCACCTCATGAAAAGCGACATGGGCGGGGCGGCCGCGGTGATGGGCGCGGTTGAGGTTGCGGCTAAACTTGGCCTGCCAGTGCGCGTTATCGGCATCGTGCCAACCACCGAAAATATGGTTGATGGCAAGGCCACCAAACCCGGCGATGTGATTGGCTCATACATTGGCAAGACCATCGAAGTGATTGATACCGATGCGGAAGGCCGCATTGTGCTGGCCGACGGACTCGGCTACATGGTCAGAAATTACCAACCCGACGTGCTGATTGACCTCGCCACGCTCACTGGCAGCGTGATTGGTGCGCTTGGTTATCAGGCGGCTGGCTTGTTTACCCAAAACGATGAATTGGCCGCCCAACTGACCCAATCTGCCGACGCAACCGGCGAACGGCTCTGGCGGTTGCCCCTCTGGGATGCCTACAAAGAAGACATTAAATCAGACGTGGCCGACCTGAAAAATTTCAGCGGTAAACCCATTGCCGGAGCTATCAGCGCGGCCAAATTTCTGGAGGTCTTCACCGAAAATCACCCGGCCTGGGCGCATTTAGACATCGCAGGCATGGCCTTCGGCGATAATGAGTTTGGCAGTCAGAAAAACGCAACGGGTTTCGGGATTCATCTGCTGGTTGATTTCCTCGCTATCTTGCCCAAAAACCCTAAATCCTGATGAACCACCTCACAGTTCTCTGCATTGCTACCTACTTCAAGGGCGAGGCTTTTCTGCAAACCTGCAACGAACTCGGCCACACGGTGTATCTGCTCACGGTCGAAAAGCTCCGCCACAGCCCCTGGCCCAACCACTGCATTGATGAGACATTTTATTTACCCAGTCAGGATAACAGCAGCGAGAATTTAGATAAAATGCTCACCGGGCTGGCCCACATCATGCACTCGCGAAAAATTGACCGGGTGATTGCATTGGATGATTTTGACGTGGAAAAAGGCGCACTCATCCGCGAGACGTTTCGGATTCCGGGCATGGGTCAAACCACCGCCCGATTTTTCCGCGATAAACTGGCGATGCGGATGCGGGCCAAATTCGACGGGATTCGCGTACCCGAATTCAGCCCGCTTTTTCACGACGAAACCATTACCGAATACCTCCGCACAACGGAAGCCCCCTGGCTCATCAAACCCCGCTCAGAAGCATCATCAACGGGTATCAAAAAAGTACATTCGTTAGACGAAGCCTGGACCGTGATTCATTCGCTGGGCGAAAACCGACACCAGTTTCTGATCGAGCAATTCAAGCCCGGTACCGTTTATCACGTTGATGCTCTGTCGGTTAATCAGAAAACGGTGTTCGCCCGGGCCAGCGAATACTTAGCCACGCCCTTAGAGGTTTCGCACGGGGGTGGCGTTTTCAGAACGGTTACGCTCCCGTTCGATGAGCTGGGAACGCTGGATTTGCACGCCATGAACGAGCGCGTAATGGCGGCTTTCGGGATGCGGTCAAGCGCGTCGCACTCCGAATATATCCGTTGCAATCATGATGGCGAACTGTATTTTTTAGAAACGTCGGCGCGGGTTGGCGGGGCGCACATTGCCGAAATGGTCGAGGCCTCGTCAGGCATTAACCTTTGGCGCGAGTGGGCCAAAATCGAGACGGCCATCGCCCGCAAAGAATCATACGAATTGCCCTACGCGGGCCACCAGTACGCCGGATTGATTGTGTCTTTAGCGCGGCAGCAGTGGCCCGATTCGGCAGGTTTTGACGCCCCTGAAATCTGGTGGCGGATGAATAAAGAACACCACATTGGCCTGATTGTGCAATCGGAACACCGCGACCGGGTACTGACGTTACTGGACGAATTTATGCACCGTATTAAGAGCGATTTTCACGCATCTGTCCCGGTATCAGATAAGACGATTGCCTGATTTAGCAGTAGCGCGGGTGGAAGCCCGCGAGTTAATTCATTCGACAATTTGCGGGCTTCCGCCCGCGCTACTACTCAATCCAAATCGTTTTCAGGTTTGCGAACTCGCGGATGCCGCGTCGGCGAGTTCGCGGCCAAAACCGGACCGTTTGATACCGCCAAACGGCACCCGCGAGTCTGACCGCATCAAGCCGTTGATAAACACCGAACCGGCCTGAATCTGCCAGGCCAGCCGCTCGGCGCGGTCAATATCCTGCGTCCAGATGGCCGAACCTAACCCAAATTCAGACTGATTTGCCAGTTGGATAGCCTCCCGGTTTTACCCATTTCGGCGGTGATAAGCGCACCAAGTTGGTGGCGGTTAGTGGTCAGATACTCAGCCATTCGCCGACAATACGGCGTTTGTTCAACAACCGTCAGGACTGGCCAATCGGCAAACCCGGTTTCGGCGCGGGCGAGTTTCCGGTCGGTATTGGCAGGGCTGTCGGTCGGGTAATCAGCCAAAAACTGGCCGGTGTATGGGTTGGTTGAATGGAAGGGCACAGCGGTTGAGTAGGGTTTTTTTATCCACGATTTTAAATCCACAATTTTAAATCCACAAGCAACAAGAATAGGCTATTTAACCAATTTTTTGTGATTATACTCAAAAAGGTATAGTTTTCCGAAAAATCGTTAAAACATACCCAATCAGGTATACTGTGAATACGTTATTAAGCCAATTTGTAAAGCAACAACGGCGACAAACCGGGCTAACCCAGGAAGACTTAGCTTATAAAGCCGGGGTTGGGCTGCGTTTTGTGCGCGATCTGGAGCAGGGAAAACCAAGCCTCCGGCTCGATAAAGTTAATCAGGTACTGGGGATGTTCAATCATCAGACTGGCCCTGTACCCCTGCCCCCGTCCACCCTCAAACCCGATGCCGATGCCCCGTAAAGCGATTATCTGGCTGGGTGACCGTGTTGCGGGTTGGTTGACGGAGACCGACG
Source organism: Cytophagales bacterium (assembly GCA_038247465.1). GTDB lineage: Bacteria > Bacteroidota > Bacteroidia > Cytophagales > Spirosomataceae > JBBRNH01. Next base: position 4,772 of record JBBRUV010000215.1, on the reverse strand, counting down.
AAGGTTATGAATTTAGATACGCCCCTGACTTTCTGGCCCAGCCCGACGCGAAGCCGGTTAGCCTGACGCTGCCCCTCACAGCAACGCCGTATCGGGCTACAATTTTGTTCCCATTTTTTGACGGGCTGATTCCTGAAGGCTGGTTGCTCGCCATTGCCGAGCAAAACTGGAAACTACGAGCCAACGACCGTTTTGGGTTGTTACTGGCCTGTTGCCGCGACTGCATTGGTGCCGTAAGTATCGTTCCTGTTCCTGCCGACGAATGAGCCACTGTTTGTATTGTTATCAGCCATTGGTTGGGGAGCAGCCCGATTTTCACCCCCGTTGTTGCAGAGCCGCGTTCGGCCGGGCAGAGCCGCCCGTCTTACCGTACTCATTGGATACGATGCACGAACTGGCCGGGCAGATCATTCGGCAACACATCGCCGTGACGGGTGTTCAGCCCAAATTGTCGCTTGATTTGCAGACCGTTAGCGGATCGTCGCGGTTGACGTTGGTTGGCTTGTGGGGGCGCTATATTCTGAAACCTCCCTACGCGCCGTACCCGGAAATGCCCGAAAACGAGGATTTGACGATGCACTTAGCCGCAATTTTTGGCATTGCAACCGTGCCGCACACTCTTATTCGGCTGCAAACGGGCGAGTTGGCCTACCTCACCCGGCGCATTGACCGGGCCGACGATGGCCGTAAACGGGCGATGGAAGACTTTTGCCAACTCGCCGAGCGGCTCACCGCCGACAAGTACAAAGGTTCGATGGAACTCGTGGCCCGGCTAATCAGGCAGCACAGCACACAGGCCGCACTGGATTTGGTGACGTTTTATGAACTGACGCTGTTTTGCTTCCTGACCGGCAACGCCGACATGCACCTGAAAAATTTTTCGCTTTGGCGTACCGACGACGAGCGGGTGACGCTGGCCCCGGTGTATGATTTGCTGGCAACGAAGCTGTTAGTGCCTGATGATCAGGAAGAACTGGCCTTGTTCATGAACGGCAAAAAAAGCCGGTTAAGACCCGACGACTGGACTACGTTTGCCAACTATCTGGGCCTCACAGACCGGCAACGCACGAACGTTTTTCAACGATTCAGCCGCCGGTTGCCCACTGCTTTTGACTGGATTGATACCAGTTTTCTGCTGCCTGACACCAAACAGGCGTATCGGCAACTGATAACCGAACGCGCCGAACGGCTTGGGTTGGCGGGGTGATGGTAGGGTCACCTTACCTAATCGGCAAACCCGGTTTCGGCGCGGGCGAGTTTCCGGTCGGTATTGGCAGGGCTGTCGGTCGGGTAATCAGCCAAAAACTGGCCGGTGTATGGGTTGGTTCAATGGAAGAACATAGCGGTTGATTTGACGGTATTGTATTATGCGTAGTTTTGTGAACGGGACCGAACCCAACAAAGCCATGATTCAAAGCAATTTCCGGGAGTGGACACTCGAAAAAATCGAAGATGCGTTTGGCCTGCAACAAGTGCGTCAATTACCCACGTTGGCCGAGTGGCTTGCCTACAACTACCAACTCAATGACTTTGAACGACGTTATCTAACCGAATTGCAGGAGGTTTATCTGCTTGGTGGAGACGACTGGAATGAAGTTGAGTTAGAAAATAAGTTTATCAGTCCACTCATTGTTTTTGCCAAGATTGACAATAAGCGTTTTGCTTATTTTTTAGAGCGTGAATTAGCCGTTGTTATTGGCGAACACAGTTTGTCGGGCAAAGTTGATGGCATGATTGCATCCGGGTTTCGCTCACCCAAAAAACCATATTTCTGTCTCAACGAATACAAACGTCAAACCGATCCCAATGGCGACCCCCGTGGGCAGGTATTGATTGCGATGCTGGCCGCACAGCACCTCAACAACGGCCCACACTCGATATTGGGTTGCTACATTATTGGTAAATTTTGGGCCTTTGTTTGTTTGCAAGGCAATGAATATGCCGTTAGTGAAGCTTACACTGCCGATGGCGATGGCATTTTTGATATTTACCGCATCATTCGCGGATTACACCATCAAATTGAACAACAACTTGACGGCCCAATGGCGGCTATTTCGGGCGAGTAGAAACTAAAATAACTCCCCGATTTTTAATTTTACGCGCCATCAACTCACAGTCCAACCCTCAATCAACCGCCTGATTTTTCGGAGGATAAGTGTAAGCTGATATAGTTCATCTGTTTTCTATTTTTCAAACGTCTTCGTCATGGCAGTCGGTTTTCGGTAAAGATACTGGTTTGTGGCGGTGGCATTGCTTGGAGTGCCGTTTCACCCGCTCCTTATCTCTCCTCCCCATCCAGCGCGTCGGCCAGTTCAATCAATGTGTCAATCATAGTCTCCATCCGGTCATGGCCGACAATGGCATCCATGCGGTCGCGGGCTTGCTGCATACAGTCGCGCAGGGTAACGAAGAGGTCTTTACCGCGCTGATTCAGAAAAATCACACTTGAGCGCGAATCTGCCGGATTCTTCTCGGTGTAGATGTACCCTTCGGCTTCGAGCAGACTCACGGTTTTGCTCATCATCTGCTTGGTGACGCAGGCCCGTTTTGCCAGTTCGTTGTTGGTGATGCCGGTCTCGTTGATGTTTGCCAGAAACATCAGGTAACTCATTTTGAAGTCGGTGTAGCCGAGGGCGTGCAGTTTCGGTTCCACGAAATTGTCCATGTATCGCTTGATACGCCAGATGACCTTGCCAACAGACCGCTGCCGGACAATCCGAAACTGTTCAAAATCAAAGACTTTATTGTCGTTTTCTGTGACCATAGCGGCAAGTTATCGGTGTTTGGTACGCTATCAAAAAATAATCCAACAAATATAGTCAACTCACTTGACTTTTTTAGGTAGCCCGGTTTACCTTTGCCTCGATAGTCAAACAAGTTGACTATCGGGCGGGTTTAATCGTCAGTCAACCATACTTATCAAAACCAGTACAGTTCATGGCAACTCCAACTGATTCTCCCCGGCGGTTTTTGCCGCTTATTATCGGTCTTATCGTGTTGGGAACGGCGGGCTACTTTGGCTACAACGCTTACCAACACGGCCAACAGTATGAAACAACCGACAATGCCCAGATCGAAACCAACTCGGCCCCGGTGCTGGCGCGGGTGGCAGGTTATGTACAATCAGTTGATGTTCAGGATTATGCGATTATCAAACGCGGCCAGTCGCTCGTAATCATTGACCCGCAGGAATACGACGTAGCCCTGCAACAGGTGCAGGCCGATTATCAGCAATCGCTGGCCGATCTGCAGAACGCTGATGCCGACGTGCAGAACGCCGAGGCCAACCTCCGCAATGTGCAGCAGAACTTTAAGGTAGCCGAATCGAACGCCGATGTGCAGGCTTCCCGGCGCAACAAGGCCCAAAAAGACCTTCAGCGCGACCAAAATCTGTTTCGCGACCAATCGTTGACGCAAAAACAGCTCGACGACTCGCGGAGCAACGTTGATTTGCAGACCCGGCAATACTCGGCCAATGTGGAGCAGATTAGTTTAGCCAAAACGACGCAGGGCGTGGCCCGGGCGGGCATTGCCAAAGCGCGGGCCAACGTCAACAAAATCAGAGCGGTGCTGAACGTGAAACGCGCAGCCATCGAAACGGCCAAACTCCGCGTGGGTTATGCCCGGCTCACGGCCCCGATTGACGGAAAAATTGGCAAGAAAAACGTAGTCGTCGGTCAGTACGTACAGCCGGGCCAAAGCCTGATGACCATCGTAGCTGATTCAACATTCTGGGTTGTGGCTAATTTCAAAGAAACCCAATTAGCCAAGATGAATGTCGGGCAGGTCGTTGATATCAAACTCGATGCCTACCCCGATTTGGCCGTAAAAGGCCGCGTATCGTCGTTGGCCGAGGCCACCGGAGCGCGGTTTGCGCTGCTGCCACCGGATAACTCGTCGGGCAACTTCGTCAAAATCACGCAGCGGGTGCCGGTCAGGATAGACATCGTAAATCCGCAGCAATACCGGGGCAAACTCCGCGCCGGGTTGAGCGTGGAAGCCGAAGTAAGAGTTTCTGAGTAGTTTAAAATGTATAACGAACAATGTAAAATGTATAATAAATAAAACAGGCGAACGCTTTTGATTTAGGCGGGCATCGTCTGTTGTTCATTATCCATTATCCATTTCAACATGGCCCAAACTGGTTTTCGTCGCTGGATAGTTGTCATTACGGCGGTGTCGGCGGCTATCATGGAACTGATTGATACGTCAATCGTAAACGTCGGCCTGACCGATATTGCCGGCAACCTCGGTGCTACCGTCGAAGACGCGGCCTGGGTGGTGACCTCCTACGGCATTGCCAACGTGATTGTGATTCCGATGACGAGCTTTTTGCAGCGATACTTTGGCCGTAAAAACTACTACATCGGGTCTATCATTCTCTTTACAATTGCGTCTTACGGCTGTGGCGTGGCTCCTGACCTCTGGACGCTGGTGTTTTTCCGGTTTGTGCAGGGTATTGGCGGGGGCGCGTTGCTGGCAACGTCGCAGGGCATTATGTTCGATGCCTTCCCGATTCAGCAACGGGCGGTGGCTTCTGCCTTGTTTGGCCTCGGCATTGTGCTTGGCCCAACCTTTGGCCCGACGCTGGGGGGCTACATAATTGACAATTATCACTGGTCGTGGATGTTTTATATCAACATCCCGGTCGGGATTCTGGCCGTTTTCCTGAGCCTGAATTTCGTAGATAAAAAAGAAGATGAACTCAACATCGATCGCAGCAAAATCGCCATTGACTGGACGGGAATCTTGCTTTTAGCCGTTGGCGTGGG
>JBBRUV010000214.1:0-8611 GCA_038247465.1 Cytophagales bacterium | reverse complement strand
TTGGTATACCACCCGAAACCCTTAGCCACTTGTTTGACGTGGAAAATCAGTCAATCAGACCTGGCACCGCCAACGAACCGGGCACGGGCCTGGGGTTGATTGTCGTGAATGAACTGGTCGAAGCCAATGGCGGGCAAATAGCGGTGGAGAGCGAACCGGGTGTAGGCACCACGTTTACGCTGACGTTTGGTTAGGCATAAACCTACGGTTTCAACACCACCTTCATCAGCCCCGGCTCGCGGTTATATAATCGTTCAAACCAGGCCGGGCCGTCGGCAAGCGGCACCTCGGCGGTCAAAATTGCATCCACATTTATCTTGCCCGACGCGATTAATGCCAAAGCCGCTTCATACTCACCGTTGATGGCGCACGACCCCTGCAACCGCAACTGCCGCGTCACGATCTGCTGCAACGGCACCTCCACAGTTGAGGCAAGATTACCGACGAGCGTAATGGTCGCGCCTTTCCGAACGCAGTCAATGGCGGTTTTGACCGTTGCCGACGCGCCCACCACTTCAAACGCGGCATCGGCCCCGCGCCCGTGCGTGAGGGCGCGTACCTGCGCCGGCACGTCTGCATGGCGGTGGTCCGGCACTCCGGCGTTGAGCGTATGCGTGGCCCCCAGCGAATGGGCAAGTGCCAGCCGGTCGTCGGCCACGTCAACGGCGATAATGGTCTGACAACCAGCCAACTTCAGCACCTGAATCACAAACAGGCCAATCATGCCCGCACCGACCACCACCGCCGAATCGCCAACCTGAATCGGGGTCAGGCTCAGGGCGTGCAGGGCCACCGCCACCGGCTCGACCATAGCAGCCTGTGTGAACGAAACCGAATCAGGGACGTGATAGAGAATATGTTGCGGTACAGTGACGAACTCGGCGAAAGCCCCGTCGCGCCGAAATTCGGCACAGGATACGCCAACCACTTCACGCCCGTCGGAAAGGTTATACTGCCCCCGCCGACTGTACCAATCGTCGAGGGCATAGACCGTTGAGTCGAACGTGACACGGTCGCCAACAGCCCAGCCGCGCACATCGGCTCCGACTTCGGCAATGATTCCGGCGGCTTCGTGGCCCATCACGAGGGGCGGAACCCGGCGGCCCGTGCTGCCATCGAACCCGTGAACATCACTGCCACAGATGCCAACGGCCATCACCCGAATCAATACGTCGTTGGGCAGTGGGGTAGGGGTGGGGCGGGTTTGCAGGGCTAGCTGTTTGTAATCGGTAAGGACGAGTGCGTTCATAATACCGAATAGAATTTTGTGAACATAAGAATATGGGTAGATTTTCTACCACAAAATTTGATTTTTGCCAGTAATCCTACTGTTTTGCTGGTATCTTGCCAAGAAATTGATAGACAGTAGATTGGTCAAAAATAAGTAATTTTATTTCGTCAATAAATCCAAAACTACAATGCAAACTAACCTCAATCGCCGGGACTGGCTACGGTCGGCGGGTCTGCTTTCGGCGGGCGTTGCAGTAGCGGGTCTGAACCCTACCGAAGCGAGTCCATTAATAAAACAGGCCCCTGAGTTGGCGGGCAATTTCGCCAATGAATTTGAGTTCTTCGGCCCGCCCGATACCATGCCCAAACTACGGGCGCGGCTATTCGCCAACGAAAACCCGCTTGGTATTTCGCAAAAAGCCAAAGAAGCCATCGTGAAAGCCGCCGACATCGGCAACCGCTACGCCTGGATGGAGTTTAAGCAACTCAAAACTATGATTGCTGCTGACGAGGGCGTAACCGACAAAGAAATTCTGTGCAGCCCCGGCTCGTCGGATATTTTGCTGGCCGCAGCCGCCCACTACGGCAAAAACGGGGGCACTATCCTGACCTGCCGCCCCACCTACGACGACCTCCTCGAACGGGCCACCGCATTCGGAGCCAAGATTGTGGCCGTGCCGCTTACCGACAAATTCGAGTATGACCTCGACGCGATGAAAGCCAAAATCACGCCCGACGTGAAAATGGTCTATATCGTGAACCCCAACAATCCCACCGGGACCGTTGTTGATGGGGCCAAACTCGAAGCCTTTTGCCGCGAAGTAGCCCCGAAAGTGCCGGTTTTTATTGACGAGGCTTACATTGATTTCTTCGCCCCCGCCGAACGGCCTAAACTGGGTAAACTCGTGGCCGAGGGTATGAACGTGATTCTGGCCCGGACGTTCTCCAAAATTCATGGGTTTGCGGGTCTGCGCCTTGGCTATGCCATTGCCCCGCCTGATACCCTGAAGGTTTTGAATCAATATACCAACGGCGATTTTGGCGTGAGTATCACCACGCTCATGGCCGGTATCGCCAGTTATCAGGATCAGGATTGGCAAAACTACTGCCGCGCCGAGAACGCCAAAGCCCGCGAGTTTACGGCTTCGGCCCTCAAAAACATGGGCTACGACGTGATTCCGTCGCGCACGAATTTTATGCTGTTTCCGATCAAGATGAAAACCAAAGCGTTTGAAAATCAGATGTTTGGACAGGGCATCGGCATTCAAACCCGCGACATTGATAGGCAACCGTACTGCCGGGTATCTATCGGTACGATGACCGAAATGGAAGCATTCTTAGACGGATTCAAGAAAGTTGTAGGGTGACGAGACGCGATTTTATTAACCAAACCAGTGCCGCTACTGCCGGGCTAACGGCCTGGGGATTGCTGCAACCGGCTCCGGCCCCGGCGTTCGACCTGCCCGCATTGGCTCCCGTAGCTGCCGATCACTCGGTGGCGGGTCGGCGGGTGGTGGTGCTGGGCGCGGGGCTGGCGGGTATGACGGCGGCTTATGAACTCGGCAAACTTGGTTACGACTGTACCGTTCTGGAAGCCCGCAACCGCGCCGGGGGGCGTGTCTGGACAATTCGGGGAGGAACCACCGAAACCGAAATTGGAGGAACCGTCCAAACGAGTCGGTTCGATGCTGATTCGGGAAACAGAAACCTGTATTTCAATGGCGGGGCCGCCCGGATTCCGCACCACCACCAACTGACGATCCATTACTGCCGCGAGTTGGGCGTGCCGCTCGAAATCTTTAACGGCAACAACGAAGCTGCGTATATCTTCAACAGCAAGACCGATGGCCCGTTGGCAAATCGGCGGATGCGGGCGAAAGAATACCACAACGATATGCGCGGCTATACCACCGAACTGCTCGCTAAAGCTCTTGACCAGGGCGCATTAGACCAGCAACTGACGAAGGAAGACGTAGATAAATTGGTGGATTTCCTGAAAAACGAAGGCGACTTAAACACGGCCCATCTTTACAAAGGCACCAACCGGCGCGGCTACAAAGCCAATGCCGAACCCGGTGCCGGGCCAACCCCCGGCGACCAAACCGACCCCTACGGCCTCACCGATTTGCTGCGCTCCGGGTTTATGCAGCCCGTTTTTTATAACGTCGGCGATTACATCTACGAACAGCAAACCACGCTCATGCAGCCCGTTGGCGGTATGGATGCCATTCCGAAGGCGTTGGAAAAGCAGTTGGCGGGTAAGATTGTTTTCAATGCGCCCGTTACGCAACTCCGCAAGGCCGAAACCGGCGTAACGATTGTCTATCAGAAAGATGGTAAACCTACTGAACTGACCGCCGACTACTGCGTTTGTACGTTGCCGCTGCCCGTGCTAAAAAATTTAGATGCCGATATTTCGGGAACCGTGAAGCGGGCGGCTGACTTTGTGCCATACATCAAAACCGGCAAAATCGGGCTGCAATTCAAACGGCGATTTTGGGAAGAAGACGATGCCATTTACGGCGGTATTTCGCGTACTGACCTCGACATCAACCAGATATGGTATCCGTCGGCTGGGTTTATGGGTAAAAAAGGGGTGCTGACCGGCTACTACAATTTTTATAGCCGGGCCGAAGCCGTTGGCGCAATGCCCATTGCCGAGCGTCAGAAACTCGCGCTGGAGCAGGGCCAGAAAATTCACCCGCAATACGCCACCGAATTTGAAAACGCCTTCTCGCTTGCCTGGCACCGGATTCCGTACAGTGAGGGCGGCTGGGCAACCTACGACGACGCAACCCGCCGGAAATATTACCCCGCCCTGCTCGAACCCGACGGCCCGATTTATTTCGCCGGAGAGCATACTACCTACCTCACTGCCTGGATGGCGGGGGCATTTACGTCGGCCCGCCGAACCGTTGAGGCTATTCATACCCGCGTTGCAACCAAATGATATACTCCTGAAAACGATGAAAAAAGCCCTGATTCTCCCCCTGTTTATGCTGGCTCTGGCGGCCACGCTGACCAACTTTTTTGCCCAGCGCGTGTGCGCTCAGGCCACGGCCGGTGTGATGACTGCCGAACAGATGACGGCCATCAAAGCCATCAAAATCAGTAATTTAGACAAAGACACCTACGTCAAAGCGGGTGGTTTCATTCTGGATCGGTACGAAGAACGGCCCGCCTACGTCTTCACGTACAGCGACGGAATCACGCGTAAAATTTATCTGTATAAGGTGTTCAGTGCCACCGATATCAAGGAATTGGGCTTGATGGCAGTCTATCAAAACGGCAAAACTAACGAGGTGAAACCGTTTGTACTGCCCGGTGCCGGTGCCGACCGAAAAGCCTGGGACGCGTACATTGACGACCTGAAATACGTGGGCGAAAAAGAACCCGGCCTGATGTCGGCCCTAACCTTTGTGCTGTCGCGGGAGATGATGACCATGATGGGTGGCGGGGCTGGGAAAACCGAAGACGGAGCCAAAAAGAAAGAAGAGTATAACTTCTGTTTCGCGCCTGACGCGCCCGTTACGCTGGCCGATGGCTCAGTGCGCGAGTTAGGCGACATAGAAGCCGGGGATGCCGTGATGGGCTACAATGCCGTAACCCAAACCACCGCGCCCACCCGCGTTACCCGCGTTGACACCCATCTGGGCGTGTTTGTGCTGGCCGGTTTGTGGGTCGAGCCGGCACAGCCGCTCATTGCTTCGCAAGGGTCGGCACAGGTTGCGCCCCTGCTGCTCGAAGCGACGGCAAACCATCCGATTTTGACCGAATCGGGGCGAAAACCGTTGGGTAACGTGGCCGTTGGCGAAGTCATTTATCGGATCGAAAACGCCCACCCGGTTCCGTATCGGGTCGTAAAAACCGAATTGGCTACGCGCACGGTCTCAGAGGTACGAAATCTCGTAACCGAAAGAGGTGCGTACCTGGTAGGCGATGTGGTCGTGTTGGATAAATAAAACCAACCTTTGAGCCTGGGGTTGGTTGGTCTGACATGGATACTCAGAACAACCCCAACCAACCCCGCACCAACCGGTCATCAGATGTTTCATCAGACGATATAGCACGCCAAAGCAGCGGTCTGCTCGCCAATGACCCCGATAGTGAGGACGTGATTTATGCCGACCTCGGTATTCAGGGTCAACCCGACGTGATGAACCCCGGCGACGACGAAGCAACCGACACGATGCTTTACACGGATAATCAGGTGGCCCGCTTTGCCACTGAGAACGTTGCCAGCGACGATACGATTGACAGTCTGCCCGAAACGATGCTGGATGATGAAGACTCTATCGCTAACGAGGATGATGTTTATAACGACCCGGATGAGTTGGCCGAAGAGCGGGATAACGACGACAAGGATAGCTATTTAGTTTAGTGATGTGTAACATGGGGTGTATGATATATGTTTCCCCGAACATACATCATACACCCCATGTCATACATCAACTAAGGTTTTCGCCGTTTCAGCGATAAATCGTGGGCGGTGTCGTAGTAGCTCCGCAGACTCGTCCAATCGAAAACTTCGGCAATGCTTTCCACGCGGTTGCGCTGGGTGATGCGGTCGCGCTGGCTCATTTTCACAAACCGGAACAGGATATTGGCAAGTTGGTCGGCGGCTTCGCTGAAACTCTGCGTTCGGCGGTTAATCACGTATATGCCCCGGTTTTCGTAATCGCGCATGATTTGCATGATAAAATCGCCGAAACCCGATTGGTCGCTCGTAACGGTTGGAATGCCGCGCACCACGCACTCTAAGGGCGTGTAGCCCCAGGGTTCGTAATAACTCGGAAACACACCGAGGTGGCAGCCGCGCACAAATTGGCTGTAATCGAGCCGGAACAGCGGGTTTGTTGACGCAATAAAATCGGGGTGATACACGATTTTTACCCGGTCAGATTCATTGTTGATCAGGTTGGCTCGTTGGATATACCGCGTCATGTCGTCTTCCTGCACCAGATCGTGGGTCACATAGCGGGGCAGTTGCTTGTTTTTCCAACTCTGCACGGTGCGCCGAAGCCGGAGCCGCCAGTATTCATCCACAAAATTATTGAGGTCGGGCAGGGTGATTTCTTTGCCCGACGCTGCGGCCCGAAACAGCCGATCACCCACCTGTTTCTCAATGTTTTCGCAGGTGTCGTGAATCTCGTCGAGCAGGGCGCGGGCGTGCAGCACATCGGGATTGATGGAATGAAACGGCTGTTTGGTCACCATAAACATCACCACCGTCATGTCGGAGCCACTATCTTTCATCTTCTGATTTAGCCGGGCTAAGGCTTCGAGTGTCAGGTCGTAGCCTTTGTTAGCAAACTCGAATCGGCCCGACGTGAAGAAATACAGCGTTTTCTCTAGATCGAACGAATAGTTCTGAAAGAAGTGACCGCGCACAAACTCGTGAATGTTTTCTTTGAATTTGACGTGCAGGTTCTGAAACTCGTGGACGGCTGTGAACCGTGTCACGTTCAGGCCGTTGGGCAGCACAAGGTCAGGCACGCGCCCCAGAAAGACTTCACATTCCTGCGCCGTAACATCGCTGACGGTTGTAAAGACGTGGCTCTGCTGGGCGGCCAGCCGTTCGATAGTGGCCTGGGCTTCGATATTATACCGCCGGGCCTCCACCAACCAGTTGAATTTGTTCAGATTGGCGTAAAAATTCTGGACGTTCTGGGCAATATACCGGCCCAGCATTGTGGCGTGAGTAGTGAAGGTCGTGGCAATTCGGACGTTCTCGCGCCGGAGGTCGGGTAGGCCGGTGGCCGCCATCCATTCGTGAAAATGGGCCGCAAAGTCAACGCGCCGGGAATGGTCGTTGGCTAAGAGTGTCAGAAAAATCCGGGTCATTTCGCCAAACGCAATCGTTTGATTCACTAAGTCTTCGACGCCGAGCGTTGGCAATTGATGGCGTTCCCACAGGCCGGCTTTGATGGCGTTGACCTGTGGCAAGACGCTCGTGATGTCGAACAGCACTACGCGGGGCCGTCCCGTTATAAGCCAGTAGCCGTACTCAACGGTGTAGCCCATCTGCCGCATTTTCCGAACCGTCTGCCCGATTTCGGTGGCATCATCTTCGGTAATGGGTTCGAATTCAGCGGCTGCTTTCTGGGCAAAATAGGGGCCGATGCAGATGTAATTATCGTCCCATTTCTCGACCATTGCCGGGACTTTCGAGCGGATCACGGTGTAGATACCGCCGACCTGATTGCAGACTTCCCAGGCGATTTCTAAGAGCAGTTTGCGCTTGGCAGTGAGGTTAATTGCTTCCAACGTTGATGTGCAGGTTTGCGGTTTTGCCGGTTTGGGTTACGTTCGGCGGACGGGGCCGCAAAACTGCGGTAAACTACGGAGAAATAGAACGCAGATGACACAGATTTAAGGGATTTACGCGGATTTCATTTCTTGAGAGAAAAAGAAAAATCTGCGTAAATCCTTTTAAATCTGCGTCATCTGCCGGGGCCGCCCGTGCGGTTCTAAAGTGCTGATTTTGCCTCGATCACTTCTGTTTTGCCGCCCCGTGAAACCGTGTAGTTAAACCCCGGCACAATGCTGAACGCGCCGATATTCCCCTGCCGGTCAACAGCCAAAACGCCCACCTGCACATCGCCGATGTTGCCTTGTCCGTCAGTCATTTTGCCGTTTCCGCGCATTTCGGGTCGTTTCAAAATCCGGGCAATTACTTCTTCGCAAGCCTGTTGTGGCGTTTTGCCCTGCCGCATGAGTTCAACGGCCAAAAACGAGCCGCACACCCGCAGCATCAATTCGCCGAGGCCGGTGGCACAAGCCGCGCCGATTTCGTTGTCCACAAACAGCCCCGCCCCGATGATTGGCGAGTCGCCGACGCGCCCGTTCATTTTATACGCTAAGCCACTCGTGGTGCAGGCTCCGGCGAGGTTGCCCGCGTCGTCCATCGCCAGAATGCCAATCGTGTCGTGCCGTTCGATGTTGATAACAGGCTGGTATTTAGCCGTTTTTAGCCATTCGCGCCAGATTTTCTCTGACGATTTGGTGAGCAGATTTTCTTTTTTGAACCCCTGCGAAATCGCAAACCGAAACGCGCCTTCGCCGGAGAGCATGACGTGGGGCGTTTTTTCCATCACGGCCCGCGCCACCGACACCGGGTGCATGATGTGTTCGAGATACGTGACTGAACCAGCATTACCTTTTTCATCCATGATGCAGGCGTCGAGCGTTACGCGCCCGTCGCGGTCGGGCAGGCCACCGTAGCCCACGCTTGTGTCGTTGGGATCGGCTTCGGGAACCCGCGCCCCGGCTTCGGCAGCGTCTAAGGCCCGACCCTTTTTAAGAAGTACGGCTTCGGCAGCAGCGTTGGCTTTGGGCTGTTTCCAGGTCGAAACCACGATTGGGCCGTTGGCCATACCTA
>JBBRUV010000213.1:0-8736 GCA_038247465.1 Cytophagales bacterium | reverse complement strand
GGTCGGTCCCGTTACAGGCCTGACAAGGCATGTTCTGAGAAGCTATGGCCCTATCTTGAGAATATAACTCATTGATTAAAAGAAGATTACTCTACTGAAATCTGGAAGCGACAATTTGAATTGCACCCCCGTGAAGTGTTTTTTACCAATCGGGTCGGCCTGAATTTGAGAACGCCCTTCCTCTGAATCAAAGACATAAAATTCAGTATCGGTCAGTGTTTGCAGACAGTTGTTGACTATTATTTGCGGTAACGCCTTCTGGATTGATTCACGAATTGACTGTGTTGCGGTATAAGTCAAGTAATTGATTTTGTTCGTCTGCTAATAGCCCCGATACATCATCCAGTTCATTGTCATCAATTAACCCATTCACCAAACCAGCATCTTTCTGAATAATGCTCCTGACCGTTCCCTCATCCACGTAATAAGCCGCAAAATCATCGGGGTTAATCCAGTGCCGGGCGGGGATAATTTTCTCGACTTCGGCCCGAAGATCGTCGTTTTGGTGTGCTACTTTGTAAGCTAACAGCAGCGTGTTTAATGAACTCAAAATATACGGGCTGTGGGTCGTAAAAACCCATTCAGCATCGTGGTAATTGGCGTTGGGGTCAAGGCCGCTGACCAAGTTATAGATCAGGTCTTTCTGCGTGGTTGGGTACAGATTTAACTCCGGCTCTTCGATGATAAAGCGACGTTGGGCGTTTCGGCGTTGCTGTTCAACCACCAGTAATACCGGAATAATAGCCTGATGGCCAGACGCACTTTGGGAGAGTGGAATGGCCTTATCCGGCTCATAATAGACCAAATCGCGCCCATTTTCGCGGCTGTACCGAATGTTGAGAAATGGGATATGCAGTTGACTTTGGCTGTTGCGTGATTGCTCGAAAAGTCTGCCGAAAAGCTTGATAAACTGTGGCAGATTAACATCATTATTTAACAAACTCCAAACAGCATCGGATAACATTGAGAATACGTTTCGCTCAGTTGGTATATAGGGTTCTTCTATTTCGGGGAATAAATGTCCCTGTTGGTTTGTCTCAATCACTTGGGATATAAATTCTTTGACAACGTTAGAAGATTCGACACCTCGGTTTAACGCATCTTTTCGGAGCTTTTCCCATGCTTCAATTAATGTTATTTCTTGATTCGACGGGGCTGAGGGTTTAGCGGGGGTATCCAAAGAAGAAGAGAGGGGGCTATTTTCTGCTGCATCAGTATAATTGATTTGTGTATTTTCTATCTTGGATCGGAACATATTTTCGACAAAAGCTGCAGTTGAATCATTTGTTATGTAGTCTGCAATACTGTAATCGTTAAAGATTTTCTGGTTAAATTTCTTCCTATTTCTTGGCGATAATATCGCAATCAACTTCGCCAGCGTACTCTTGCCCGAACCCTGCGGGCCGATGAATACGGTGTATTTCTTGATCTCTAAATCGGCTTCCCGAATCGGGCCGACGTTCCTGACGCTTAACGTTGCCATCTGCTGTTGTGCTTAAACGGCAAATCTAAGCCAATTCCGGGCGTAACTTGCGAGCCGTTCACCAGCCCACTCCGGCATGATTGCTCCATTAACCCAGCCCAATCTCCGCAATATTATCTTCGATCTCGGTGATGTTATTATCCCCATTGACATGGGTGCGCCCATCCGCAACTTTGCCACGCTTGCCAGTCTGCCCGAAGAAACCGTTACCGCCCTCTGGAAACAGCACAACCTCTGGCATCACTACGAAACTGGTGTGGTTGACGATGCCGGATTTCGGCAGCACGTCCGCCAATTGCTCGGCAATGCAGATTGGGCCGACGAGGTGATTGACACCACCTGGAACAGTATTCTGCTCGATTTGCCCGTTGCCCGCGTCGAACGGATTCTCGAACTCAAAGCGAGCGGCAAGTACCGGCTGTTTCTGTTGAGCAACACCAACGCGATTCATGTGCGGCAAGTAAACCAGCTACTCATTAATCTGAACCAGCCGACGCTCGAAGCGTTATTTGAGCAGGTGTTCTATTCGCACGATGTTGGCATGGCTAAACCATCGCCCACTATTTATCAGCACGTACTGACCAAGGCCGGACTCGTGGCCGACGAAACTGCGTTTTTAGACGATAACCCCGCCAACATCGAAGCCGCTGCCGCTCTCGGCATCCGGGCCGTGCAGGTGCTGCCGCCGTTGACGATGCTGGACTACTTGATTAATGTATAATGCAAAACGGATAATGTATAGTATCAACATTACACGCCAATTCAACATTATCCATTTTACATTATACATTACACATTAACTCATGAATCGCCGACTGCTGTTACAAATTGTTTTGTTTATTATCACCCTCATTACCACCACCTTATCGGGGGCCGAGTGGATGTTTGGGCGTATGTGGTTTACGGTTGGTGCCTACAAAGGCATGGGCTGGCCGGAGTTCTGGGCCGGGCTGAACTTCTCGCTCCCGTTTCTGGCAACGCTGACGGTGCATGAATTCGGGCATTATTTTGTGGCGCGGGCAAACAACGTTCGGGTTACGCTGCCCTACTACATTCCGCTGTGGCTGGGTGGTCTGGGGCAGGCCATTGGCACGATGGGCGCGTTTATTCGCATCGAAGATTTTGTGAATAGCCGCCGGAAATACTTCGACATTGGTATTGCCGGGCCGTTGGCCGGTTTTGCGGTGGCGGTGCTGATTTTATGGTACGGCTTCACCCACCTCCCCCCTGCCGATTATATTTTTACGATTCATCCTGAATACAAAAAATGGGGGCTGCGCTACGCCGAGTTTGCCGCCCTGAACCTACCCAAAGGTGCTGCTTTAGTGGTTGGCGACAACCTGCTGTTTTGGTTCTTCAAAACCTACGTGGCCGACCCCGCGCTGCTGCCGCCCGCTTTCGAGATTATGCACTACCCGTATTTGCTGGCCGGTTATCTGGCCCTGTTTTTCACGGCACTCAACTTAATTCCAATTGGTCAGCTCGACGGGGGCCACGTGCTGTATGCCCTCATTGGCAGCAAGCGGTTTGGGGTGGTGGCCCCGGTGCTGTTTATCGCGTTTGTGTTTTATGCCGGACTGGGAACGTTCAACATAGACGAGTTTCAGGTGGGTGGCCCCGCCCAGTATTTTGGCCGGAGCGTGGCGTTCTGGAATCTGTTCGGAAACTTTGTGCTGTATGTGGTTTTTCTGTCGTTTTGTTTTTCTCGGATTACCGAAACGCTGCTTACCAATTGGCTCGTCACGTTGAGCGTTGTGGTGGGGCAGTTTGCCGTTTCCTACGTCTTTCCCACCGCGCAGGGGTATTCCGGTTTTCTGGTATTCGGGTTTTTGCTGGGCCGGTTTCTGGGTATTTATCACCCCGAAACCGAGTTGCAGGAGCCGTTAGATACCAAACGCAAGGTGCTGGGCTGGCTGGCCCTGGCAATTTTTGTGTTGTGTTTCAGCCCGCAGCCATTCATGGTTCAATGAAAACGATATTGGTGCTGGCACTGCTTGGTCTCGTTTCCTGCCAAACAACCCCCAACCCTCCCAAAACCACCAATACCGACTGGACGACCAACCTGCCCGGAACCGTCGCGCTGTCGTCGCCACGCCTTGCCGACCTGAACGCCGACGGGGTTGATGATGTAGTGATGGGCGCGGGCAGCACCGAATGGCACCGCTCCGACACGGCTATTATTGCCCTCGACGGGCGCGATGGTGAATTACTCTGGCGACGGCCCGCCCGCAACCAGATTTTCGGTTCGGCCACGTTTCTCGACATCAATCAAGACAAAACACCCGATGTAATTATCGGCGGGCGGTCGGCAGAATTACAAGCCGTTGACGGGAAAACCGGGCGGCTGATTTGGGAATTCCTGAAAACCGACGAGCCGATGGGTCACAAAAAAGCCGGTTGGTATAATTTTACCAACGCCCAGCTCGTGCCGGACGTGGACGGAGACAAACTCGACGACCTGCTGATTGCCAACGGGGGCGATGCCACTATTCCCGACAATACGCGCCCCCGGCCCGCTGGTCGCCTGCTGATTTTGAGCAGCCAAACCGGAAAAGTCCTGCGCGAAGCCCGGATGCCCGACGGTCGCGAAACGTATTGCTCGCCGGTGTTGGTAAAACAACCCAACCAACCCGCCGACCGCTGGACGTTGCTGTTTGGCACGGGTGGTGAGGCTGTTGGCGGGCATTTTTACCGGGCCACTCTCGGCGAGTTGATGCAAAGCGATTTGTCGAAAGCGGTCCCGTTAGCCGACGAACGCTACAAAGGTTTCTGCGCCCCGCCCGTTGTCTGCAACCTCAACGCCGACACAGTTCCTGATTTTGTGTTGAACACCGTTGCGGGCCGAACCCTGGCGATTGACGGAGCCACGAACAAACTGCTGTGGCAGTTCAGCCACCCCAACTGCGAGACATTCAGCATACCGGCTCCCGGCTTTTTTGTAGGCAACGATACCATCCCCGACTTCTTCGTAAATTATGCCGTTGGCGTTTATCCGTTCTATTCCAACGGGTTAGCGTTTTTGCTCGACGGAAAGACCGGGCGCGTCGTAACGCAGTTTTTGGCGGGGAGTTTCAGCTATGCCTCGCCCTTAGTGGCCGATTTTGATAATGATACCCACGACGATGTGTTGCTGGTAGTGAACGACGACCGCGAAAAAGGCGGGAAATGGCGGGCCTTCGCTCACTTAAAAATTTACGATTTTTACAACAACCGCCAGTATAACCTCACCGACTCGCTGCCCGGGGCCAACTTTGCCATCACGCCCTGGCTCGGCGATGCCGACCACGACGGCAAATTAGATGTGGTTTTTGGCACAACGGCTGCCGTTACCAAGAGTTTTCCGGGCAAAAGCAGCTACGATGTAGTGCTATTGCAGGTGCGCGTGGCCCGCCGAAAACTCAGTAAAATCGCGGCCAAAAACAGCCGATGGAGCAGTTATATGGGGCCGAAAGGCAACGGGCGGGTTGGCCGGTAATAATCCCGAAATCAGACTACACAATCCCGGCTAAGGTTTTTGCCAACTGTTTTTTGTCTTCTATCGCCATCAGTCGCCCAATCTGAATCCGTTGCGCCTGCGGAGACCCCGCGCCGTGCATAGATTCGGTGAGGTATCCAACGGCATTACGGCCCAAAGTCAGGTTCTCGATCAGCCGGAACATCCTAAACCGCGATTCGGTTGGCACACTGGCTTTGCCCCGCAGATATTTTTCGAGCAGATCATGGGTTTCGGGGTTGTTGTAGTCGGCTTCTGACGGCAGCGTAACCAGCAGGCCGCCCGCCAAATCCTGCGCCAACCGGCTGATTTCGTACGGAAACCGGGTAACATGGTGCTTGCAGACGTTGGCGAGCATATCGTCGGGCTGAAACGCGCCCGATGCCGTGGCGTATCCCTGGTGCGAGGCCGCAATGCCGGTGGCGTAAATGGTCTCGTTGAGGTGGGTCATCTCCACGAGTTTGTCTTTGATATGCGAGGCTTTCTCGGCCCCGTTATAATCGGCAATGGTGGCGGCAGCCCCAATCAGGACATCGCCCACGCCACTTTTGCAGACGTAACTCCGGCGGTGATAGCCCGTGAATCGCTCCACGAGCGTGGCGGCAAAATCAACCTCACCGTTCATGAAAATCAGGTCGTTCGGCACAAACACGTCATCGAAAATAATCATGGCTTCCTGCCCGCCAAACCGGGCATTACCCACGTCCATTGTGCCACCTTCCGCGCTGCGCGTGTCGCACGATTGCCGCCCAACGATGTAGGTCAGGCCCGGCGCGTCCACCGGAACCGCCCCCACGATGGCATAATCGCGGTCGGCTTCGGTGAGCCGCATGGTGGGCATCACCACCAGCCAATGGGCGTTCAGGCAGCCCGTTTGGTGGGCTTTTGCGCCGGTGAGATACACCCCGTCGGCAGTTCGGCGGGTGATATGCACAAACAAATCGGGGTCGGCCTGCTCGTGCGGAGCCTTGCTGCGGTCGCCTTTTACATCGGTCATGGCTCCGCCAATCACGTAGTTATATCGGTGCATTTCGGTCAAAAACGCCTTAAAACGGGCGTGGTGGCTGGTTTTATGCTGCGCGTCCATATCAAACGTAGTAGAAAACAGCGCATTGAAGGCATCCATACCCACGCATCGCTGAAAACACGTGCCGGTGTTCTGCCCCATTTTCCGCTGCATCTGATTCTGGCGCACCAGATCGGCGGTGCTGGTGGCAATGTGCAGAAAGCGGTTTATTGGCTCGCCGGTGAAGGGCGAAATCGTTGAAGCCAGTTCCGGTTCGCGCAGGGCGAGGTCGTATGTTTCGGCCACCGCGTTGACCGACGGCCTGATAATGGGGTGTTCCGACGGCTCTAACACGCGCTGACCGAGCAGGAAAACGGTTAGATTACGACCGAGAAGACTGGCGCGATAGTCGTCGCCGGTGCTGATTTTTTTGTCTGTTTGCATGGTTGCCGGGTGTTTTCGGTCTGAGGGTACGCCATCAGAGGCTCAGCACCAAAAAGATGATGTTGTTCTAAAATACCCGGAATAAAGAAATTGCCTATATTCTGATGTGAAAAAAATGCGAAAAGTGAGACATATACGGGCAAGTCGGTGTTTGCCCTTCTGAGGCTTCGGCCCGCATATCTTATCTTTGTGAATCAATCAGCACACATCCAATGAGCCGCCCTGCACTCGAACAATTACTGCAAGACCGTATCCTCGTCCTTGATGGGGCAATGGGTACGATGATTCAACGCCATAGCCTGACCGAAGCCGATTTTCGGGGGAGCCGCTTTGCTGATTGGCCCAGTGATTTGCAGGGCAACAATGACTTGCTTTCGATCACCCGGCCCGATATTATCCAGGAAATCCACCGGCAGTATTTCGAGGCCGGTTCTGATATTGTTGAAACCAACACATTCAGCAGCACCACGATTGCTATGGCCGACTACGGCATGGAATCACTGGCGTATGAACTCAATTACGAATCGGCCCGGATTGCCAAAGAAGTGGCCGACGAGTTTACCCGCCAAAACCCCGACAAACCGCGTTTTGTAGCCGGGGCAATCGGGCCAACCAACCGCACGGCCAGCCTGTCGCCCGATGTGAATAACCCCGGCTACCGGGCCATCACCTTCGATGAATTGGTGGATGCGTACTACGAACAGGTATCGGGACTGGTGGACGGTGGGGCCGATTTGCTGCTGGTCGAAACGGTTTTCGATACGCTTAATGCGAAAGCGGCCCTGTTTGCCATTGATAAGTATTTCTCAGTGTCTGGCAGTCAGTCACGTCCAATAATGATTTCCGGCACGATTACCGATGCCTCAGGCCGGACCTTATCGGGGCAAACGACGGAAGCGTTTTTGTACTCCATCTCGCACTTGCCGCTGTTGAGCGTAGGCCTGAACTGCGCCCTCGGTGCGGCTCCGATGCGGCCATACATTCAAACACTCTCGAAAGAATCGCCGTTTTTCGTCTCAGCCTATCCCAATGCGGGCCTGCCCAACGAGTTTGGCGAATACGACGAAACGCCAGCCATGATGGCCGCGCAAATCGAAGATTTCGTCTCGTCGGGGTTCATCAACATCATCGGCGGCTGCTGCGGCTCCACACCCGACCATATCCGCGCCATTGCCGAAGTAGCATCCCGTTACCGCCCCCGGCAAAAGCCCGAACCAGAGCCATACCAGAAATTATCGGGACTCGAACCCCTGAAAATCACCGAGATAACCAATTTTGTGAACGTCGGCGAGCGGACCAACGTCACGGGTTCCAAGGCGTTTGCACGGCTCATTAAAGCCGGTGATTATGACGCAGCCCTATCCGTTGCCCGGCAACAGGTTGAGAACGGAGCGCAGGTGATTGACGTAAACATGGACGAAGGAATGTTAGATTCTGTGGAGGCCATGACCACCTTCCTGAACCTGATTGCCGCCGAACCAGACATTGCCCGCGTACCGTTGATGATTGACTCCTCGAAGTGGGAAGTGATCGAGGCCGGGCTGAAATGCGTGCAGGGCAAAGCCATCGTAAACTCGATTTCGCTGAAAGAAGGCGAAGAAGAGTTCATCGAAAAGGCGCAACTCGTGAGACGCTACGGTGCGGCAACCGTTGTGATGGCCTTTGACGAAACCGGGCAGGCCGACAGCTACGAACGGCGGATTCAGATTTGCGAACGGGCTTACCGAATCCTGGTAGATAAGGTGCATTTCGCCCCGCAGGACATTATTTTCGACCCCAATATCCTGACCGTTGCCACCGGCATTGACGAACACAACAACTACGCCGTTGACTTCATAAACGCCACCCGCTGGATCAAACAAAACCTGCCCCTTGCCAAAGTATCGGGCGGGGTCTCCAACATTTCGTTCTCGTTCCGGGGCAACGATTCTGTGCGGGAGGCCATGCACTCGGCGTTTTTGTACCACGCTATCAAAGCCGGGATGGACATGGGTATCGTGAACGCCGGGCAACTGGAGATTTACGACAATATCCCGCAAGACCTGCTCGAACGCGCTGAGGATGTGCTGCTTAACCGCCGACCCGACGCGACGGAACGGCTCGTGAACTTCGCCGAAACCGTGAAAGCCAAAGGCAAAGAAATTGTTGCTGACGATGCCTGGCGCGGTATGCCCGTCCGTGACCGCCTGAAACACGCCCTCATCAAAGGCATCACCGACTTTATTGATATTGACACCGAAGAAATCCGGCAGCAGGTGTCGCGCCCGCTCGACGTGATCGAAGGCCCGTTGATGGACGGCATGAACGTGG
>JBBRUV010000212.1:0-8746 GCA_038247465.1 Cytophagales bacterium | reverse complement strand
TTTGATAGTATTCAAGACAGTAGTCATGGTCGTCAATCTTGGTAATGTGCAAGTTCAAAGATACGACTATTGACGCTGTCTTGTTTTATTGGCAATAATTATCTGAAAATCAATTAGATAGACCCAAAATTCGCATTATTTGGGTTTGACGTATCTGTGGCAGCAGAAATACACCGAAGCCAAGCAACTGTTTGATGCCGTGATTGCATCAGGTCGCTACAAACTGAACGCCAAGTATCAGGACAACTTCGATCCGGCGATTCAAAACTCGCCCGAAGGTATTCTGGAAGTACAGCAGGCTGTAAACGTGGGTACTGACGATCAGGGCAACAATGGAGACATCCTGAACTTCCCCCACAGTGCTGGCCCCGGTGGTTGCTGTGGTTTTCATCAGCCATCGCAAAACTTAGTGAATGCGTTCAAAACGGATGCCAACGGGTTGCCATTGATTACCACCTATAACAACGCCGATCTTAAAAATGATACAGGTATCGGCTCTGACCAGCCGTTTGTTGCAGATGTGACAACGGCAGTTGACCCGCGCTTGGATTGGACAACAGGTCGCCGGGGGATTCCTTACCTCGATTGGGGGCTGCATCCCGGCTCGGCCTGGATTCGGTTGCAGGCTTACGGTGGCCCATACGCACCCAAGAAAAACGTCTATTACAAATCACAGGAAGGAACGCTGACATCGGCTTCGGGCTGGACAAAAGGCTACAACACCAACAATACCAAGCTAATGCGTTATTCTGACCTGCTGCTACTGGCGGCTGAGGCAGAGGTTGAAGCCGGTAGTTTGGAGAAAGCCCGTGACTACGTGAACCAAATTCGGAAACGGGCGGCAAACTCAGACGGGATGGTGAAAAAATACGTTAATGATGCTGACCCAACCAAGGGATCAACAACCGTAAATGCGGCAAATTATAAAGTAAGCCAATACGCAACCGCTTGGACTGACAAAGCTGCTGCCCGTGAGGCTGTGCGGTTTGAACGCCGGATCGAGCTGGGGATGGAAGGTCACCGTTTCTTCGACTTGGTGCGCTGGGGCGTTGCTGATGTGGTGTTGAACGAATACCTGACCGTTGAGCAGAAAAAGCGCACGTACCTGGTCGGGGCTACCTTCAAGAAAGGTAAGTCGGAATACCGCCCGATTCCAACCGAAGCGATTAACCGAAGCACGGTGAATGGTAAAGAAACGCTGAAACAAAACCCCGGCTACTAAGTCGTAGAGACTATCTAAAACTACCCCTAAACAGGGGGTTGGGGGTAGTTTTAGATAGTCTATTACAATCACTAATTATCAACGGGTCGTCGGGCAACTGACGACCCGTTTTTTGTGCGTATTTTTGGAACTACCGATACCTGCCGACATGAAAAATATCGCTTTCTTTCTCTTATTCGCGCTGATGTTCACCGCCTGCCAGCCATCACCGCAGTTCAAACTTCTTAGCCCCGGCGAGTCAGGCATTAAGTTCGGCAACGCGCTCACCATTGCCGACAGTATGAATATTCTGGATAATGAATTGGTGTATAACGGTGCGGGCGTGGCCGTGGCCGACTGGAATGGTGATAGTCTGCCCGATCTGTTTTTTACGGCCAACATGGTTGATAACGCGCTGTATATCAATCGCTCCACAAAAGGCAAGGGCCAACTGAAATTTGAGGACGTTACCAAAACTGCCGGGGTGAGTAAGCCTCGTCCGTGCTGGTCGGCGGGAGCAACGGTGGTTGACATCAATGCCGATGGCCGCTTAGACCTCTACGTTTCGAACATGATGCACGGACGGGCCGACCTGCGCCGAAATTTGCTGTATGTGAATCAGGGAAACGACGCGAACGGGGTGCCGACATTCAACGAAATGGGTGCCGAATATGGCCTGGACGATGACAGCTACTCGGCCCAGACCGTATTTTTTGACTACGACCGCGACGGTGATTTAGATGCGTATATCCTGGTGAATCAGATGGATATGCAGTTTGCCAATCAGTATTTCTCGAAGGCGTTCCGCGAAAATTCACCGACTGCCGATAAACTCCTCCGCAACGATTTTGACCCTAAGCGCGGACACGCCGTATTTGCCGATGTATCGAAGCAGGCCGGGATTCAGGCGCAGGGCTACGGGCATGGCGTGTCGGTGGCTGATTTTAACAGCGATGGCTGGCCCGATTTGTACGTGACGAACGATTATCTATCGAACGATAACCTGTTCATAAATAACCAGAACGGGACATTTACCGACCGGATTCACGACTGCATGAGGCACGAATCATGGTCGGCAATGGGCAACGACGTAGCCGACATCAACAACGACGGCCTACTTGATATTTTTTCGACCGACATGCTGCCCGACTACACCGAGCGCAAAAAATCGCTGTTACGGGCCAATAACTACGCCCATTACCAATTTACGGAGCAGTATGATTATGAATATCAGCACATTAGAAATACACTGCAACTCAATCGCGGGCTTGACCCGCAGACGGGTTTGCCCCGGTTCAGTGATATTAGCCAGATGGCGGGCGTACCCGAAACGGACTGGAGCTGGTGTCCGCTCTGGTTTGATGCCGATAGCGACGGATTTCGGGACTTGCTGGTTACCAATGGTTTCCCGAAAGATATTACCGATCAGGATTTTCTGGCCTACCGTAACGATCAGGCCAGCGTTGCCACGTCCAAAGCGGATCTGTACAAGATGATCCCGGAAGTGAAAATTCCGAATTATATGTTTCGCAATAACGGCGGTGACAGTCCGACCTTCTCCGACAAAACCCGTGACTGGGGATTCACCGAACCAACCTTTTCAAACGGAGCCGCCTACGCTGACTTCGACCTTGACGGTGATTTAGACGTGGTGATAAACAACACCAACGACTACGCGCATCTCTATCAAAACACGCTGAATGACGGCGAGAAACCCCCGAATTACCTGCGCGTCCGGCTGACGGGAACCCCACAAAACCCAATGGGTATCGGCGCGAAGGTGACAGTTTTTGCGGGCGGGCAAACGCTCTTCGCCGAGCAGAACATTGTGCGGGGGTATCTGTCAACATCAGAGCCGACGCTGCATTTTGGCATTGGTTCTGCCCAATACGTTGATTCTGTGCAGATTATATGGCCGATGGGCCAACGGCAGACGCTCCAAAACCCCGATATGAATCAGGTATTAGCGGTTTCGGTAGCAAATGCTGCGGCATCGTCGGGCGGTTTGGTTGCGGGTGTTTTGCCGTTGCTCACGCCCGCGCTGAATCTGTCATTCACGGCTCCCGAAGCCGATTATATTGATTTTAATGTGCAGAAAACGCTGCCGCATAAATTTTCGGAATCGGGTCCGGCCATGACCGTTGGCGACATCAACGGCGACGGTCTCGACGATTTTTTTGTCGGTGGTTCGTCGCGGGTCGAAGGCACGTTTTTTACCCAGCATCCGGGTAAACCGGGGCAGTTTCGGCAGGAGCAACAAACCCTGAAAACCTCGCCCGAAAAACGCGAAGAAGACACCGGCGCGTTGTTGTTCGATGCCGATGGCGATGGCGATCTCGATTTGTACTGCGTTCGGGGCAGTTATCAGCACGAAGCCAACTCGCCGTATTTGCAGGACGCGCTTTTTCTCAACGATGGGCGGGGGCGTTTCCGGCGCGACAGTCTCGCTTTGCCCGTTGAGCATACCAACGGGCGCGTGGTGCGGGCCGTTGATTATGATAAAGACGGCGATTTAGACCTTTTTGTGGGGGGCAACGTAATTCCGCGCCGATACCCGCAAGCCGAACGGTCGTTTATTCTTCGGAACGATACCTCACCCTCACGGGGAGGGCCGGGCCGGGCCAACGCTTCGGGAGGGGTTCATTTCACTGATGTAACGGCCCAAATTGCGCCATCGCTGCTGAATGGCCCCGGTATTATCAACGACGCACTCTGGACCGATTATGACCGTGACGGCTGGCCCGACCTGCTTTTGGCCGGCGAATGGATGCCGATTACCTTCCTGAAAAATGATAAAGGAGACCTGAAAAAGTCTGTAACTCTGCAACTTGACTACGCTAAGAATCTACCTTCAGGGGGCGGGGGGGCTGGGTGGTGGACTTCACTTTGCGCGGCAGATTTCGATGGCGATGGCGACACCGATTACGTGGCGGGCAACTACGGCCTGAACACCGCCTTTCATACATCAGCCGCCGAACCAATAATGGTATGCGCCGATGATTTCGATAAAAATGGCAGCTACGATGCGATTCTGGCTCAGTTTGACAACAACGAACAGGGCGAACGCAAACTCTATCCGTTTCATACCCGCGACGATATGATTAAACAGTCGCTCATTTTTCGGCGACGGTTCCTGAAATACGCCGATTTTGGCAAGGCTTCGTGGGATAAAATCCTGACCTCCGACGAGATAAAACCGGCCCTGACAAAAACCGCTAATTGCCTTGCCAGCAGCTATATAGAGAATTTAGGCGCGGGCAAATTCGCGGTTTCGGCGTTGCCCGCGCTGGCGCAACTCGCCCCGTTATTCGGAATCTTGCCGTATGACATCAACCACGATGGCAAACCCGATCTGTTGCTGACCGGCAACGACTACGGCATGGAGCTGTATCAGGGGCGGGCCGATGCGTTTCACGGTCTCGCGCTGCTAAACCGGGGCAAAGGTCAATTTGCCCCGATGCCCATGGCCCGGAGCGGGTTTGTGGTGCCGGGCAACGGGCGCGGCCTGTCAACAATCAGGCTGGCCGACGGACGCACGGTGATCTTGGCCGCCCAAAACCGGGGGCCGTTGCTGGGATTCATCGGTAAACCGGGTAAGTTTGGCCCGTAAAGACATCGTTTTCTCCTTGTGTTCAACAAATACCGCTTCGATCTGGCCGATACCATCCGCCTGAGTATTCCAATCATCATTGCACAGTTAGGCGTGATATTGATGGGCGTTACCGATAATCTGTTTGTGGGCCGGTTGCTGGGCGCGGTTTCGCTGGGGGCTGCGGGACTGGCTAACTCACTGTCTTTCTTAGTTTTAAGCATTGGCATCGGCAGTCTGTCGGTGGTGGCCGCGCAGGTGTCTCAAGCCAATGCGCGGGGCGATGTCGGCACCGTGAATCAGTTTTTTCGGGCGGGTTTACAGGTGGCGGTGTTGCTCGGCCTGATTACGTGTTTTGTATCGGTGGTGCTGGCGTTGAACTTCGGGTGGTTCGGCCAATCGCCGGCCGTTACGCGCCTGAGCCGCGATTTCATGTTGATCCTCACCCTGTCTATCTTGCCGTTGCTGGCGTTTATTGCGGCCCGGCAACTGGGCGACGGTCTCCGGTTTCCGCGTGTGGCAATGGCGATTACGCTCGTTGCGCTGGCCCTGAACGCGGGGTTCAACTACGTGCTGATTCTCGGTGTCGGGCCGTTCCCGGCGATGGGGCTGATGGGGTCAGCAACGGCTACACTGCTCTCGCGGTTGTTCATGGCCGGGGCCGTTTTGGTGTATACCTACCGGGCCGACATCTTCAAGCCGTATTTTCAGGCTGCGTTTGCTAAACTCCCCACCCGGCAGTATGTGCTTGATATTCTGCGGCTTGGCCTGCCGGGTGGCTTGACGTTTATGTTTGAAATCGCCCTGTTTTCCTTAGCCGCTATAATGATTGGCTGGCTGGGCGAGAATGAGTTGGCTGCTCATCAGATTGCCATCAACTTAGCCTCAACAACCTATATGGCTGCAACGGGCATATCAACAACGGCAGCGATTCGGGTGGGCGCAGCCATTGGTCGGCAAAACCAGACCGAAGCACAACGGGCGGGCGTGGCCGCGTTTATGCTCGTTACAGCAGTAATGGCTGTGTTTGCTCTGGTGTTTTTTACGGCTAATCACTGGCTGGTAGAATTATACATCCGCGACAATACCGACGTTGCCAATATGGCGGCATCATTAGTGATTATGGGTGGTTTTTTTCAACTTTCAGACGGTGTGCAGGTAGTGGCTATTGGTTCGCTGCGGGGTTTGTCTGATGTGAACGTGCCAACCTGGATAACACTCTTTTCGTACTGGGTGGTGGCTATACCGCTGAGTTACCTGTTGGGATTCACTGCGCATCTTGGCGTGATTGGTGTCTGGATCGGGTTGCTCGCTGGGCTAACGGTAGCCGCCATTCTGCTCACAATCCGGTTTTTCAGACTGGTGAAGTAGAACTCCGCGCTGCTACTCCCGCATCCCTACCAGTAATTCTTCCCGCGTTGGCTTGTTGGTAGTTGCTTCGTAAACAACGCCTTCGCGGTCAAGGAAATCGGCAAATGCACCGTACTGATGACGTTCTACGGCAAAAATGTACAGGTTGTCGAACGGTTCGTTAAAGGTTTCGGCTTCGGTGAGCGCGGCTGCCTGCCGAAATGCCTGAAATTGCGCCGTTGTCAGGTCCGGCTGATGGACGATGAAATACCACATAAGCAGTTATCAATGAGCAGTTATCAATGAGCAGTTATCAATGAGCAGTTATCAATGAACAATGCTAAATGGATAATTGCTCATTGATAACTGCTAACTGTTCATTGTTTTGTTAGAAACGCTTCCCAATCGGCAATCAGGTGTCGTTTCAAAACGCGCGGAAATTTGTTTTGCCCACCCAATTTGCCGCGTGCTTCCATCCAGTCGTAAAAAACGGCGGTCGGCAACACGGTTAAAAAAACCTCGTCCAGGGCGTGCCGACGCTCAACGGCGTAGTCATCATTGAGGATTTTGAGGTGACGGTCAATCAGTTGGCGAAGTTGGTCGGCATCAACGGTGTCGTCAGAACCGATGTACCAGTGGTGAGCAAAGAGCGGATCGTGGTTGACACCGGCAACGGTAAACTCGCGCACAGCGATTTTCAGATCATCGGCGGCTAATTCAACGGCTTTGTTCATATTGTCAACCGAGAGGTGTTCCCCGCACATACTCAAAAAGTGCTTCGTGCGGCCCGTAATGATGATTTCGGCGCGTCGTTTCGAGACAAACTTCACCGTGTCGCCAATCAGATACCGCCAGGCACCGGCGCAGGTTGAGATCAGGAGCGCGTAGTCTTTTCCTTCTTCTACTTCGTCAATCAACAGTGTTTCGGGGTTGGCAACGAGTTCGCCATCTGCCGAGAAATTTTGCTCGTTGAACGGAATAAACTCGTAAAAAATACCATTGTTGGTTACCAACTGCATCCCTTTTGCTTCAGGATGCGTCTGATACGCCAGAAATCCCTCCGAGGCTAAATAGGTCTCGATATACGTGATGGGGTGGGCGAGGAGCTTCTCAAAACCCGCTTTGTATGGCTCAAACGATACCCCACCATGACAAAACACCATCAAATTGGGCCAGATGTCGTGAATGGTTTTAACCCGGTAACGGGTAATGATTTTTTCCATCAGCAGTTGCAGCCACGCCGGCACGCCCACAATAAAGCCGATGTCCCAGTTGGGGGCTTGCTCCGTGATTTCGTCTAATTTCACGGCCCAGTCGCGTTCCTGCGCGATGTCTTTGCCGGGTTTATAGAAATTCTCGAACCAAAACGGAATCCGGCTGGCCGTTATGCCGCTCAAATCCCCTTCAAATCGCCCTTCCTGAAAGTTA
Source organism: Cytophagales bacterium (assembly GCA_038247465.1). GTDB lineage: Bacteria > Bacteroidota > Bacteroidia > Cytophagales > Spirosomataceae > JBBRNH01. The sequence continues at coordinate 1,178 of JBBRUV010000212.1, read as the reverse complement.
AGTTGGGTACTGCCGCCGAGCATCAGGCAACCTTTTTCGTAGAGTTCGGCGGGCAGGTGCTGAAAATTTCCCAACGATAAAATTTGCCGGGTGCCGGTGCGCTGAATGGCTTTTTGCATCGAACGGGTGACGGGAATGTGCTTCGAGGCTGATTCTGACGTGCCGGAACTCAGGGCGAAGTATTTTACTTTGCCCGGCCAGCAGATGTCGCGTTCGCCGGCCAGCGAGCGGTGCCACCACTCGCCGAAGATTTTGTTATAATCATAAACCGGCACGAATCGCTTGAATTTTTCGTAAAATTCGCGCTCAGTGCCAAATTGAGCGGCTGTGAAGAGTTCGTCAAACCGATACCGCTCACCAAAAGCGGTGTTTCGGGCCTTGCCAATGAGTTTAATAAACGTTTTTTTCTGCCGTTTGTAGGCATTGATCCGCCGGGGCTGCACCGCCGACGTAAGTTTAATGCCTTGTTTGAGAACGTTTCCGAGAAGTGCCATAATTCAGTGAGCAGTTATCAGTTATCAATGAACAACTATCAGTCGTCAGCAAATCATCACTGATTATTCATTGATAACTGCTTATTGATAACTGTATATTGATTGAAGTTCAGTTATCGTGCCGTAGTGTGTCATATCAAACTGGCACGGCACGATTGAAGCATAATTTTGGGCCAGGGCGGCAATGTCGGTATCAGTAGCATCGGCATCGTGGTTCACAAACTCACCTTCGAGCCAGAAATAACGCCGTCCGTGCGGGTCGCGCCGTTCGTCAAAAATTTCCTGCCATTTTCCGTTGGCTTGCCGACACACTTTAATGCCCTGCAACGGCTCGGCCCGCCGAAGCGGGAAGTTTACGTTTAGGGCCACGCCCCGCGTCAGGCCGTGTTCCAGCACGTTGCGGGTAATGGTCAATATCGCTTCGTGAATGTGCGAAAAATCGGGCTGCGACGAGTAATCGCCCAGCGAAAAACCGATGGACGGAATCCCTTCGATGGCTCCTTCGATAGCTGCCGACATGGTGCCGGAATACAACACGCTGATCGAGGCATTACTACCGTGATTGATGCCGCTCACCACCAGATCGGGCGCGGTGTCTTTCAAGACGTGGTGCTTGGCGAGTTTCACACAGTCGGCGGGAGTGCCAGAACATTCATAGGCAATCACACCCGGAAAAATATCGGA
>JBBRUV010000211.1:0-8762 GCA_038247465.1 Cytophagales bacterium | reverse complement strand
GGACGAGATCAAGTTTTCGTGGTTCGATGGCGGCATCCGGCCCCCGCTGCCCGAAGGCGTTGAGTACGATCAGGTTTTTAAAGACGCGAGTGGCGGGATGCTGTTTATCGGCACCAAAGGAATGTTGACGGGCGGTTTGTTCGGCGGCAACCCGACGTTGCTGCCGCTTGGCAAGTTCGAGGGGAAACAACTCCCGATTCCTAAAAAACCACTCGTTGAAGGCAAATTCGATGGGCATCAGCAGCAGTGGGTCAAAGCCTGTAAAGAAGGTTACGGAGCCTACACATCGTCGGGCTTCGCCGAATCGGGGCCATTGACCGAAACCGTACTGATGGGCAACCTCGCCACGCGCTCGTACATGGCCCGCGAAGACGGCAAGTTCACCGGACGTAAAAAACTGCTGTGGGACGGCGAGAACATGAAGATCACCAACTACGACTACGCCAATCAGTTTGTGAAGCGCGAGTACGCGGGCGGATATTCGTTGTGAAAATCGTATCCTCACTGCACGGACATCAACGCACTCATCGCCATTGACCCGGATATTCTGAGCGGTCAACCCGTGTTGGCCGGAACACGGGTTCCCGTAGAATCGCTTTTCGATCACCTTGAAGAAGGCGTTTCGTTAGATGAATTTCTGGACGATTTCCCGACCGTCTCGAAAAGTCAGGCTGTGGCCCTGCTCGACATTGCCAACAAACTGCTGACATCTGCCCAGATAAAAGACTTCTATGCGGCTGTTACTTGACGAAAATTTACCCAAACAGGTGAAAATTGATTTTCCGGGGCATGAGGTGTTCACCGTGTTAGCAAATACACAATTGCTGTTTTTGTGTTAAGTGGCACTGATATTGCTCTCTCCAAAAGTGAACGAGTTTCTGAACGGAAAATCAATGCCGGTTGGCCCAAGTACGACTAAAATGGACGAGGAAGAGAAATGACGATTCAAGACCTCCGCGACCGTAACCTCATCATTTTTGAGTGTATCAGCGGCTCCAACGCCTACGGAACCAACACACCCACCTCGGACACTGACATTCGAGGGGTGTTTGTTCTGCCGCAAGACGACCTCTACGGCCTGACGACGGTTGAACAGATAGCCGACGACCGCAACGACATCGTGTTTTATGAACTTGGTCGGTTTGTGGACTTGCTCACCAAAAACAATCCGAACATTCTCGAACTGCTCTGCACGCCAGCAGACTGTGTGTTGCACCGTAACCCATTGATGGACAGGCTCACCACCGAGATTTTTTTGTCTAAACTATGCCGCGATACATTCGCCGGATACGCCATTAGTCAGATTAAAAAAGCGCGGGGGCTGAACAAGAAAATCGCGAACCCGATGCTCCGCGACCGTAAATCGCTGCTGCATTTCTGCCACGTCTTGCTCGGCCCCGGCAGTCAACCGGCACCCGATTGGCTGGCAAAACGTGGCTGGCGGCAGGAAGATTGTGGTTTAGTAAACGTGGCTCATGCCCGCGACATCTACGCCCTTTTTTATGACCCGAACCCAGCCGACGACACTTATCGGCTGGGTTTTTCGGGAATCATTCAGGGCGACGAGTCAAACGCGGTGTCAGTAAGCAGCACTCCGCCCGGTATGGATCCGGTGGCGCATTTGTACGTAAACCACGACGGTTATTCGAGCTATTGCAAAGACTACCGCGAGTATTGGGAATGGGTTGACAAACGCAACGATGCCCGCTACCAGAACACCCTCGATCACGGCAAAAACTACGACGCCAAAAACATGATGCACACCTTCCGGTTGCTCGACATGGCGGCTGAAATCCTGAGCCAAGGCGAGGTGATCGTCCGCCGGCCAAACCGGGCGGAGTTGCTACAAATCAGGGCCGGGAACTTCGATTACGACGACCTCATTGCCCGCGCCGAAGCCCAGATTCTGGAAATTGACGAGATAACGGCCAACAGCATACTTCCTGAACGCCCCAACGTGAAGCAGGCCAATCAGGTGCTGATTGACATGCGAAAGGAACGGTATGAGCAACAAAAAACCCCGGCATGACTGCTAGGGCAAAAGATTCTTCGGGAATTGAGACTAAGATTGCTCGTCAATAATGGCGATGCTCTTGATTTGGTCGCCCTGCCGGATCATATCAACTACGTCAATTCCGTCTGTTACCTTACCAAAAACGGTGTGCTTGCGGTCGAGGTGGGCAGTGTTTTGGCGGCTGTGGCAGATAAAAAACTGCGAGCCGCCTGAGTTAGGCCGACCTGTGTTTGCCATGCTCAGCACGCCCCGGTCGTGGTATTGGTTATTGCCGGTGAGTTCGTCGGGAATGGTGTAGCCGGGGCCACCCGATCCAGTGCCGGTGGGGTCTCCGCCCTGCACCATAAAGTTGGGGATCACGCGGTGAAATTTCACGTCGTTATAAAACCCTGATTCAGCGAGTTTTACGAAGTTGGCGACTGTTTTGGGGGCATCCTGCTCGAAAAATTCGATGGTCATCGTTCCCCGGTCGGTAATCATTTGGGCTTTTTTCATGGAGTCAAAGGTACAACGGGTGGCTATTTTTGCGAACGAATATCCGCCGTTAAATCAAACACGGCCTTGAGGATTGATAAGGCATGAGGATTCTTTTTGTTCACTAATGTGGTTATTATAAACTCATGCCCGGTTGCCCGTAGTATCAATTTATCATCGAGTTTAAAAAAACTCCCATCGCTATATTGGGCAAACCACATACTGAATTTGCGAAAGCGGGCCAATTGCCGACCATCAGCCGTATCGCAAGTAAAAAATAAAGAACGACTTATATCATCAGCGAGAAACTGACGTACAATCGCAACAACGGTTCTGCCAATTTTGGGATCGTTGCCCGATACTTGCGTACCATATTCGAGACTCAATAATACCTGAAAGATATGCGCTGCGTACAGGAAATCGTCTTCGCCATAGAAAGGCTGTTCAGAGAAAGAAACCGAATACACTCTGCCATCATCCGTAGTGAAAGTATAATCGTCATCTATAAAATACGGAATGTACGTGTCAGAAAGCCCGTTTCGCATTTTTCAGCTTTTCCTGAATTTTTCCAGACCGGCAGTCTTCCGCAAACTGGCGTTGTTTTTCTTTTTTGATCACCTGGCTTCGCTCTAACCAGGCGAAGATTTCTGCCGGAGTTAATTTTCGTTTCGTTGCCTCCATGATTTCTTGTCTAAAAATGGCCTAAACCTACTCATTTAACGGTCATAATCAGCTGATTGGTTCGCTGACCCTAACTCACCGCCCCACCGTTCCAAACAGCTTCACCATCGGGTGCAATCAGGGCTAATCGCCCGTCGCGGTCTTCGGCCATCAGAATCATCCCGGCAGATTCGTGGCCCATCATCTTGCGCGGGGCGAGGTTTGCCAGAAACGTAACCTGTTTGCCAATTAATTCTTCGGGCGAAAAATGCTTGGCGATACCACTCAAAATCTGCCGCCCGCCGAGACCGTCATTGACCTGCAGTTTCAGCAGTTTATCGCTTTTCGGCACGCGCTCGGCCTCGGTGATGGTGCCGATACGGATGTCCATTTTGGCGAAATCATCATACACGATTTCGTCGCGCAGGGGCGGGACTACCTTACCCGGATGGCCGGCCCCGTCTAACTCATTCATTTTTTTGGTTTCCATCAATTTCTGGACTTGTTTCTGGATAATGTCATCTTCTAACTTCTCGAACAGCAACACCGCTTCGGCCAGCGCGTGGCCGTCGGGCAGCAAGTCGGCACGGCCCGCGTTGGGCCACGTCAGCACGTCGGTTAGGGCCAATTGGGTGCGGAGTTTCTCGGTGGTGAAGGGCAGAAACGGCTCACAAACGATGCTCAGATTAGCCGCAATTTGCAGGGCGATGTTCAGGATGGTTCCCGTCCGGGCAGAGTCGGTTTTGATGGTTTTCCAGGGTTCGGTTTCGGCTAAGTACTTATTGCCCACCCGCGCCAGGTCAATCACGTGGGCCAATGCTTCACGGAACCGATAGCTTTCGATGCTGTGGCCGATGCGGGCCGGGAACAACGCCAACTCGGCTAAAACGGCCTGGTCAACCTCGTCTAATTCGGTGATAGTGGGCACCTTACCACCAAAAAATTTATGCGTCAGCACAACGGCTCGGTTCACAAAATTGCCAAAAATCCCCACGAGTTCGGCGTTGTTGCGGGTTTGGTAATCTTTCCAGGTAAACTCCGAATCTTTGGTTTCGGGAGCGTTGGCGGTCAGCACGTAGCGCAGTACGTCCTGTTTGCCAGGCAGGTCTTGCAGGTATTCGTGAAGCCAAACGGCCCAGTTGCGCGAGGTCGAAATCTTGTCGCCTTCGAGGTTCATAAACTCGTTGGCGGGTACGTTGTCGGCTAAGATAAATGGCTGGGCATCGCCCGTGCTTTCGGCCATGAGCATGGCCGGAAAAATCAGGCAGTGAAACACGATGTTATCCTTGCCGATAAAATGCACGAGTTTCGTATCGGGGTTTTTCCAGTAATCTTTCCAGTTCTTACCCATTTCTGTAGCCCATTCTTTGGTCATCGAGATATAGCCAATCGGCGCATCGAACCAGACATACAGCACTTTACCGTCGGCATCGGGCAGCGGCACCGGAATTCCCCAGTCTAAATCGCGGGTCATGGCGCGGGGCCGCAAGCCTTCTTTGAGCCACGACTGGCACTGCCCAAAGACGTTGGTTTTCCAGTCGGCACGGTGGCTATTGACGTATTCTTCGAGTTGGGGCTGCATCCGGTCGAGGGGCAGGTTCCAGTTTTTGGTTTGCCGCAACACGGGTTTCGACCCCGACAGGGTGCTGTGCGGCTCGATGAGTTCCATCGGGCTGAGGGCCGTGCCGCACCGTTCGCATTGGTCGCCGTAGGCATTGGGGTTGCCGCAAACGGGGCAGGTGCCAACGATGTAGCGGTCGGCCAGAAACTGATTGGCTACTTCGTCGAAATACTGTTCGGTAACGTCTTCGTCAAAAAACCCTTTTTCAAACATCGTGGTAAAGATTTCCTGCGATGTGTCGTAGTGGACTTTATTGGATGTCCGCGAATATATATCGAACGAGATACCGAAATCGCTGAACGCCTGTTTAATCTGTCCGTAGTATTTATCCACAACCTGCTGCGGGGTCAGTCCTTCTTTTTTGGCCCTGATGGTGATCGGAACGCCGTGTTCGTCGGTGCCGGAGATAAACGCCACGTCGTGGCCGGTGCTACGGAGGTAGCGGGCGTAGATGTCGGCAGGCACGTAGCACCCGGCCAGATGCCCGATGTGGATGGGGCCGTTGGCGTAGATAAGGGCGGCAGTGATGGTGTATCGTTGGGGAGCAGAAAGGGTCATAACTCGAATGTATAAGAGCGCACTGATTGATGCTTCTTATTTCTGTTTATTGGTGGTTTTGGTATAGCTATTAAGCTGCAAATTCATAAACAGGAGTTTCAAGTATACGCACAGGCGCGGGTCGGTTGAGAAGGGTTTGCTGGATACGGTCAACGGTTTGGGGCGCAAAGAACTGTTCGCCTGTGTCCACGTTTACCCGTGCCGGTACGTTTTCAATCATCAACAGTTTTCCGTCTACTTCCACTACATATGATACAGTTTTCTCAATCAGGTATTCAGTCATGGTCTTCTAATTTTAGTGTTAATCCACTGATCTTCTTTGGGTTCGTAAAGAGTTATGATTTTCAGCACGGGCCGGGTCGGATAGCTACACTGTATGTGCAAAGGTCGTCCTGCTTTGGTAAACCCGGCTACCAAACAACTCGGCCCGTAGTGGTCGTCGAGATAATCTTCTATCACCTCTCCATCTGCAAAACATTCCCTTACCTCCCCTAACAAAATATTCCGTTGAATGCTTCTGTCAACAGCGTGTTTTGAAAACTCAAACTGGTCAAGGTTTATCTTGTATCGCAATTGGTCAATATCAATCATTTTCCACTTGTGTTAATTCCTTAATCTGCTGGCTGCTATCCTGCAAAACTACGAAAACCCGGCTACTGGTTTGAAATCCGTGCCGGGGGCGGTTACTTTGTTACGTCATTACACAAACAAAACCAGCATGATTCAGACAGTATTAGTTGTTGGCCTTGGCAAAGTCGGCTCGCTCGTGGGTGTGTTGCTCAACCGGCGTTTTTCGGTAACGGGCGTTGATAAAGCGGCCCCGGCCTACCCCGTTTCGTTCCCAACCCAACAGGCTGACATCACCGACGAAGCCGCTTTTGGTGAGATTTTGGCCGGGTTCGATGCCGTTGTTTCCTGCCTGCCCTACTCGCTAAACCTCCCCATTGCGCGGGCAGCCCATCAATTAGGTGTTCATTACTTTGACCTCACGGAAGATGTACCGACTACTACCGCCGTGCGCGAAATGGCCCTGACCGGCACCTCTGTAATGGCTCCGCAGTGCGGACTGGCTCCGGGATACATCGGTATCATCGGGGCTGACCTTGCCAAACGGTTTGACAAACTCCGTGACATGGAACTGCGCGTGGGCGCATTGCCCCAAAACCCAAACGGCTTGCTCGGCTATTCGTTTACGTGGTCTCCGGCGGGCGTTATCAACGAGTATATCAATGATTGTGAGGTGATTCATAACGGCGTTCGGAAGTGGGTGCCGGCACTGGAAGGGCTGGAGGTGATTAATTTCAACGGCATCGAGATGGAGTCTTTCTCAACATCGGGCGGGCTGGGCACCATGTGCGAAACCTACAACGGCCAGCTTGACACGCTCAACTACAAAACCATGCGCTACCCCGGTCACGCCCGGCTGATGCGGTTTTTGTTGTACGAATTGCTGATGAAAAACGACCGTGCCCTCACCGAACGCATCCTGACCGAAGCCAAACCACCCGTGCAGGACGACGTTGTTTATGTGTATGCGGTGGTAGAAGGCTGGAAAGACGGGCAGTTGAAGCGCGAAGAATTCAGCCACGCCTACTACCCGGTTGTGATTGAAGGCCAACGCTGGCGGGCTATCTCGTGGACAACGGCGGCATCGGTAGCCTCGGTGGTGGAGATGGTTGCCGACGGGCTGTTGCCGCAGCAGGGGTTTATCAAGCAGGAGGATATTTCGCTGGCGGCTTTCCTGAAAACCCAAAACGGTCAGTTATACGGCAACGCGCATGATTCGGAGACGGTGACGTTCTAAAGGTTGGTGGCAAGTGGGTGGTGTTGGGTGGTTAGTTGCTCCGCCAGAAATTAACTCGGGCGAATCACCAGCCACCTGACCACCAACAAAAATGCCGCCAAATTGAAAGTTTGGCGGCATTTTTGTTAAAACTATACCAGTGAAGACAAGGTTTCGCCTTAGTTTTTCTTTAATCGCTGCAAAATGGCCTTATTTTTGTGGCTGTAATGACCCAATTAATTGAGCTATGAAGAGACAACTTGTTTACCGGATTTGGTGGCTAACGCTATTGACGTGGGGCAGTATTTTTGCGGGGCAGAGCATAGCCCAGACCATCACGGTTGGCGCAGTAACGGCTCCGTCGTGCGTGGCAGCGGGCGGAGTTGTTTCGGTGCCGTTTTCAGTAAGCGGCACGTTTGGCGCAACCAACCAGTTTACGGTGCAGGTCATCAATACCGCTACGAGCTATACGGGCATTGCCGGTGTTTTATCAACTACGGCGGGCGGCACAATTTCGGCTACGATTCCGGCCAATATCCCGGTCGGTAATGGCTACGTGATTCGGATTGTCTCGTCGTCACCGGCTCTCATCAGCACCAACACCAGTGGCGCATTTGGCATCATTCCACCAGCCCCGGCGGTAGCAATTGCCTCACCTGTTTCCGGGCCAATTTGCCAGAATACGGTCGTAAGCCTTACGGCAACCGGCAGCAGTATCCGGTGGTATTCGGGTGCCGGTACTTTTTTAGCGTCGGCCAACATCTACTCACCGCCAACGGCTCAGGCGGGTTCGTCGTCTTACTTTGCGTCACAATCCATTGGCGGCTGCGAAGGGCCACGTGGCACGGTGGTGGTAACGGTCACGGCAAAATCGCCCCGGCCAACGGCAAACCCACCGGCCTATTGCCAGGGCGTTGCCGGTCAATCGGTTACGGCATCTGTTTCGGGCAGTAACCTAAGATGGTATACTGCCGCCAACGTTCCCGCCCTCAACAACATACCCGACCCGGTGCTGGTCAGTTCGGCAGGGCAGCGAACCTACTACGTGACCCAAACAACAAACGGCTGTGAAAGCGACCTACTCACGTTTTTCGTGACGGTGAATCCTAAACCCAACGTGCCAACGGCTTCATCGCCAACGGTTTGCCAAAATGCGGCACCACAAACATTGTCGGCCAGCGGCCAACCCGGAGCCGCGTTCCAGTGGTATAATGCGAGCGATGTGCTGCTGGGCAACAACGGCGCGGCCCCCAGCCCAGCCACCACAACGCCCGGCTCAACCACGTTTAAAGTTGACCAAACCGCGCTTGGCTGCCGCAGCGACAAAGCAACCGTTACGGTCACGGTTCGGACGGCTCCGGCGGCTCCGGCTCCAGTGTCTATATCCTATTGCGAAGCCGCCCGGCCCGCCAGCCTGACCCCGCCAGCCGGTACCATTCAGTGGTTCAGCAATGCTGCCGGTACGCAGGGCATTAGTCAGCCCGCCCCGCCATCAGCGGCAAACACTTACACTTACGCCGTGAGACTGACAGATGGTAACGCCTGTCAAAGCAACCCATCGGCATACGTGGTTCGGGTGGCAGCAACGCCCGGCCAGCCCGCGCTCGCCACTAATGACCTCAGCCGTTGCCAGGGCGAAACAGCCCGCGCTC
>JBBRUV010000210.1:0-8764 GCA_038247465.1 Cytophagales bacterium | reverse complement strand
GACCACTTACCGCAACCCAACGGCGGGCGGCTCGTCGGAGATTATTGCCTACGACAAAGGTAGTCGGCGGTTGTTTATTGCCAACTCGATCACAAATCGACTCGAAATTGTGAATTTCGCTAATCCGTCGGCTCCGGTGGCGGTGAGTTCGATCAGTGTCTCGGCCTTGGGTGGTATCAATAGCGTGGCCGTGCAAAACGGCATTGTGGTGGTGGCTATGGAGAACACAAACAAGGTTCTGAACGGCTCCATCGTGTTTTTCGATGTAAACGGGCAGCAACTGAACCGCTTCGCAACCGGAGCCTTGCCCGACGCGATATTTTTCTCGCCCGATGGCCGGTACGTGGTTACGCCCAACGAAGGCGAACCGAGCAGTTACACCACCGGCGGGGTTGACCCCGAAGGATCGGTGAGTATTGTTGACCTCGGCCCCAACGGAGCCACTCTGAGCGCAACGGCTATTGCGGGCCTGAGCCAAACTGCCGTAACCACCGTGAGCCTGACCGCCCTGAACAGTCAGCGCGAGCAGTTACGGAGCGCGGGCGTTCGGATTTACGGGCGCAGCGGCAACGTAGCCAACGGCAGTAGCGTAGCCCAGGATTTGGAGCCGGAATACGTGGCCTTCTCGGCTGATTCTAAACAGGCGTTTGTGACCCTGCAGGAAAACAATGCCTTTCTGGTGGTTGATTTAGCCACTAAAACGCTGGCTCCGAACCCGGTGCGGCCCCTCGGCTACAAAAACCACAACCTCGATGCCAATGCCTTTGACCCAACGGATCAGGGCGGTCTGACGCTCCTGCAAAAACTGCCCGTACTGGGAATGTATCAGCCCGATGCCATTGCGTCGTTTGTGGCGAATGGGCAGACTTATTACATCACGGCCAACGAAGGGGATGCCCGCGAATACGACGGCCTGGTAGAAGTGGTGCGGGCGGGTGCAGCCAACTATGTGCTTGACCCAACGGCTTTCCCGAACGCGGCTGACCTGAAAAACAACCTCTTGCTGGGTCGTCTGAATGTGACAAACCAAACCGGCGACACCGACGGCGATGGCGATTTTGATCAGATATACGTGCTGGGTGGCCGGTCGTTCTCGATCTGGGACGCTAACGGAACGCTCGTTTCTGACAGTGGTGATGACCTCGAACGGATTACCCGCGCTCAGGTTCCGGGGCTGTTCAACGTATCGAATACGACCGGGAATCCGGCAGTTAAAAACCGCTCTGACGACAAAGGCCCCGAACCAGAAGGCGTAACAACGGCCATCGTTAACGGCAAACCGTATGCCTTTATCGCCCTCGAACGGACGGGTGGCGTGATGGTTTATGACCTCTCGAACCCAGTCGCTCCGCGCTTTGTGACCTACACTGTCAACCGCAGCGCACCGACCTCAAGCTCGGCTACTGACGATTTAGGGCCGGAAGGGATCACTTTTATCGCGGCTGCCGACAGCCCCAACGGGCAAAACTTAGTGCTGCTCGCCAACGAAATCAGTAACTCGGTGTCTGTGTATCAGGTAAATACACCCGGCCCGCTGACGATCAGCGTAGCAACGTCGGCGAGTGGTACGTCAACCAGCGCCACCTCAACAACGGGCAGTGCCACAACGCTTGTTGCATCGGGTTGTGGGGCAACGGTGCGGTGGTCAACGGGCGCAACGGGCAACAGCATCGTAATCGGCGCGGTAACAACCACAACGGTTATCACGGCAACGTGTTCAAACACGGCTCTGGCTTGCCCGGCTTCGGCCAGCATCACGCTGTCGGCGAGTTTCACACTCTTGCAGCCAACGTACAACTGTCAGACGGGAGCCATCCGGTTTAACACGGCTGGGGGCAATGGTTCGCCGGTGACGTTTTTCGCGCCCGGTATCCAGCGCGATTCTGACCAGAGCAGCACAGGAACGGTAGAACTTGGTTTGCGCCTGGATCCTAAAGTGCTGTTTATCACGGGTACGCAAGGCACCACAACCGTAACAGTGTCGTTTGACTTGCCGGTGTTTTGCCCCCGTTCGGCCCGGATTGGTGCTGAATCGGGTCAGGAATTGAGCGTACTTATCGCCGGAAATCCAACCACTGCCGATGCCGTTGAGATGCAGGTTCGTGGTGCCGAAGGGCAGAAATTGCGCTGGCAGGTGCGCGACGCGCAAGGCCGGTTAGTAAGTGAGGCCGCGCTGAATGCGGCACAGGCGGTTGAAAAACAGTCGGTTTCACTGGGCCGGCAGGCGGGTTTGTACTTGATTCGGGTTGAGACCCCAACGCAGAGCCAGACGGTGAAAGTGTTGCGGCAGTAATCCGTTGGCTTTAGCTGATGACACCAAAAAGGCCGGGCATCATGCCCGGCCTTTTTGGTGTTAATTACCCCCGTGTCACATCACAAACAATTACGAGCCAATATCAACTATACCAACTCGCTCAGCGTAATACTGCAACCGGGAAGCACCTGAATAGTCTGCGTCCAGTTTTTGATGAGCCAATCTTTATCAGGCTCGGCAACCCACACTTTTTTGGATTGCGTAAAAATCCAAATTACTTTCTCTACGCCAAAATTTAGCAGTTGTCCGGTTTTCTTCTGATAATAATCAAAGTCAGAATCAAACTGCGTAAAATCGGCTTTGGTATCAATCTCGATGACCACTTTTGGCGGTACACTGGCGTATTTATTGAGGTCTTGCCCGGTTAAATCGTCTCGCTCAAAAATAACAATATCGCAGGCCCGCCAATCACTTTTCTTAAACCGAACGCCGAGTTCGTTGGTCCCAACAACGTACTTTTTCAGGTCTAACGTCTGAGCTAATTGCATAATAATTCTGGCAATTAGCAATCCCTGTAAGAGACTCGAACTCATGATTTCGTCAGTGGTTTTGGTTTGAGCAAGCGCATCCCGATAACCCGCGTAATACACGGGTTTGCCGTTCCACATCTCGTAAATCAGCGAGTCAAGAAGTTGCGTCCGTTGTTTGCGCTGCTCCGGGGTTTGCGCCGGGCGACGCTTGGCCCGGAGCAGCGTTGCCCGGTCTTTACGTTGAGGTTGTTCGCTAATCATGTCGCACATCGGTTTCAAAGCAAGATACAACAATCATCCTGAATTGAGGTAACTCAGCCCTTACTCGACCGCCACCACATCATTCCGCCACTCGATTCGGTTGCCAGTTAGCGCGGTTCGATACAGCCCAACGCGGTATTGGCCGGGTTGCACCATGCCCTTCGGCATCGGCACCAGCCAACCCGGCATCACCGAAAACGGTCGCCAGCCGGTGGGTCGGGTCGGTTCGGCCAGCATGAGGTAGGTATGGGCTGATGACCTGAAAATCAGGTAGGTAGCCCGGTTCAGGCCGAGCGAATAACCCGGTTCGTCGCTGGCGACGGTCACGTAATCGGGCTGCTGAATAATGGTTAGTTTTGGCGTGTTTCCCGCATTTGCCGTATCCTGGTTAGCAACAATTGGCGGAGGGGAGTCGGTCAGTAACCTGATTTCGTCAGGGGTGATGGCGGGTTTGGGCAAGTCATACCAACCGCGTTGGTGCATGGTGGCGTTGAGTTCGTTAATCCACCGCGACAGGGCCGAATTTCGCAGTCCACCGAGACCAATTTGGCTGTATTTTTGGTTGAAAGTCAGCCCTTGCAGGTGTTTCCGGCGTTGAATGGCTTCGGGCAGGTAGGTAAAATAAGTGAATAGATTCAAGGCCAGAAACAGGCTCCAGGCGACTGGTATCAGCACCGCCCGGTGCGATTGCGGCATCATACTCGCCAGCACCAACCAGGCTACCGCCCATAGCACTAATGAATAGGTTCGGTAGGAACTGTGCAGCACTATCCCGAAATAAAACCGGATCCGAAACACCGCAATCAGGCCCATATTCGCCAGCAGAAACAGGGCGCAGCCGAGCAGAAACGTCTCGAAAAATGATGGCTCCGGGCAGGTGCGTTTTAGCTGCCGCAGTAGCAGCCGGATAATCCAGACCGCCAGCAGGCCAACCACCGCCAGACCACCCATAAACGGCAGATAGACCCGTTTTTCGATGGCCCAGGCCGGGAAAATATCCAGCACACTTCCCGTAAAAATCAGAAAACCGGCCACTGTTTGCCCCGGATGCGCCAGCACGTAGGCAAAGCCCTCGGTGTTGCCCTGTTGCACCGGATACCCCAAAAAGTACCCCCAAATGCTTACTGCGCCGACCGTCAGCCAAACGCCCAGCGCGGGCCACCGGCGTTGCACCAGCAGCATAACGGCTCCGGCGGGCCAGAGCAACAGCCCGTTTCCCATGCTGAACGTAGCCAGCACACCCAGCCCAATCGCCAGCCCAAACCACCGCCACGCAGGTCGGGCCAGGGCATAGAGCGTTGCCATCACGAGCATAATGATGGCGAGGTATTGCAGGGTATAAATGGCCGTGAAGGTAAGCAGGTAATTCTGCCCCGTGAACAGCAACAACGGCAGCGGCAACAGCGCGGCAAGGGGCAAACTTTGCCGTTGCGCCGTGCGGACGAGCAGCGTAAAAATTACGACTAAGCCGAAGTTGCCCCAGAGCATCAGGTTGGCAAAATTCAGCCCGCCGGTCAGTAAATATTGCCCGTACACCACCAGCCGGGCATACAATACGCGGTGTTCGTTATTGGGCCTCAACAGCGCGTCTAATCCCTCCTGAACGGTGGTTGCGGCCAAGAATCGTTGCAGAAAATAGGGAATATTTTCGTACTCATCAAACCAGGGAATGTTATATCGCAGGATGAAAAAATAGACAAAAAAACCAGCTATTGGCAGCAACAGCAGCGTGATGGCAACGGCGGGGCGGTTAAGAAGTCGGTACATTCTCAGTGGTTGGTGGTCAGTGGTTGGTGGTTGGTGCTTCGCCCGGAAGTACCGGCCACCAGCCACTAACCACTGTATTTTTGATGAATCCGGTAGAGTTCATACCAGAGTTTAAAGAAGTAAGACAGCTTGACTTTCGAGCCGCCTTTTTCGAGCCATACTTTCAGCGGCATCTCGGCCACGCACCCTGTTAAGTTTTCGCGTCCGTGTTGCCGGATGAGCCGGGCCAGAATCTCGACATCAAACAGCCAGGGACTTAGAAACGGCTCCGAAAATAACGCAGGAACAACATCGCGCCGGAAAAATTTGGCTCCGCATTGGGTGTCATACACGCCAAGTTGCAGAATGGTGCTGATACAGGTGGCAATCACCCGGCCCGCGTAATGCCGAAATCCGTCGCGCTCGATTTGCGTCCCAAAAATCTTCACCCTGGATCCCATCAGCAGTTCTAAACCCGGTTCTTGAGTCAGGACAGCCCGAAAATCGGCGATGGCTGCGAGGGGGGTGGCAAGGTCGGCATCCAAAAAACCGATGTGGGTGCAATCGCGGTCGGTAATGTGCAGCATACCGGCCCGCACGGCCCCGGCTTTCCCCTGATTTTTGGGTAAAATCAGCGATTCTAACTGATCAGGATTGCGGGCAACTGTCTGGTCGAGGAGGGCTCGGGTTTGGTCGGTGCTGCCGTCGTCAACGAAACAAAACCGCACGTCGGGATGAGCGTTGGTGTAGTCCAAAAACGCATCGGCGGGCAGCCGGTCGGCTTCGTTAAAGCAGGGAATGATAACGTAAATCAAAATTAGTTCGGGGTTCGTAGTTTGTAGTTGGCTACTGCACAAGCAGAAGGGATTCTGATAGACGAACTACGAACCCCGAACTGCAAACTACCGTAATACAATCGTTTCGTGGCCGTAATACCCGGCCTGACAGGTGTTCCAGAGAAACTTCGGGTCGGCCCGGATGTCTTCGACAAACAAGCTGGGCGGATACACACTCATTGGACTGACGACCAGTGTCTTGCCGGGCTGGATAAGTGCTTCATGTCGGGCGGTCATCTCGCGGTCGTAGGTAGCCGCGTAGCCGAGCCTGAGGTCGTTATACATCTGCCGCATGGATACGCTGAACCACAACCCCGCCACAATCCAGACCCCGGCCAGCACCACCACCCAGACGGGCGTGGTTTTGGTAAGTTTGCCAAACCAGCCGCCCGAATTGCCCGCGCTTCGGCCACCCCAGCCAGCCGCCCGCACCAGCGTTGCCAAGGTATAAAACCAGCCGACGAGAAAGAAAATAAAAATCACGTTTGTAGTACGGTTGGCGGGTGGCAGGCCAATTCCGTAGTAGGAGGGGAAGACCATTGCCGCCAGTAAGCCCACAAAAACCGGAATGATTAACCAACCCGGAACCTCAAACAACGCCCGCGTGGGTGCGCCGGGCCGGGTAATTTTGGCCGCTATCGGCAAAAACAACAGCGACAGCGGCAGCACCGGCGTTTTCAGCAGCCAGCCGCCCACCGTTTGCGCCAGCCACCCGAACGACGACCCGAGCGAAACCAGAAACTCGCCACTGTGGGGGTTGCCACCCATACGGACAGCATTGCCCGGCGCACGAAACAACAGCCAACTCGACACGAACGAGACCAGCACGAGGCCAATCAGAAACCAGTCGGGTGTACCTTGAAACACTAATCGGTAGCCCGCCAGGGTCAGTAGCAGCAGCACAATCAGAATCAGGTGGGTTTCGCCGGAGCCGACAATGGCAAACACTAAAAATGCTGCCCAGACTGCGGTGAGGGCTTTAATGGGTGTTCCGCGCAGCCGATACCACCGGATAATGATGGCTAAGAGATAGAGTGTAAGCGCGGTTGGGACGGTGTATGAAGCCACTGCCGCCGTCCAGAAAAATGCTTCGACCACGCTTTGCAGGGCCATAATCATCACGAAAAACAGCAGGGCGGTAGCCAGCCAGACCGTTGGCCGCGCCCGCAATCTTGCCGAAACGCCCCGCACCAACTCGCCCACCAACGCGCCCAGAGCCAGCAACAGGCCCGTTGCCGCAATGGCCGGAATGAGCCTGAAACCGTTGTACCAGCCCCAAACCAACGGGTTGCCGTGTACCAGAAAATTGGAAAAGTAGCGACCCGTCCAGCCGTCGTAGTAGAATTTCTGCGCCTGCCAGAACCCGTGCCGCACCGCCGTATCGGCAAAGCAATAATCGTCGGCGGCAGACGGATGGTTGTGCAACGACAGGACGAGCAACGGCACAAACGCGGCTAAAAACAGAACAGCAACCGAGAGGATGGCAAGCAGTTGAACGAGCGGGTACTTCATTAAAACACAGATTGAAATTCGGGAAACATGGCGCAAAAGTAGAACATCCATCGCCACCTGCTCCACTATCAGACGGGAGTTTCGGTCTTTGGGCTACGAACCCGGCTGTACCAGTCGCCAAATCGGGATGAACTCAGGATTGGATAAGCCAGTACCGCCGTCAGAATAATAGCGGCACCGGCGTAGAAACCGGGGGTCATTTTTTCTTTTTCGCCGAAGATCAGTACGGCTAATGCTACGCCATAAACGGGTTCGAGATTAACGGTGAGGTTGACGGCAAACGGCGAAAATTTCTTCATCAGCCAGACTGCCGCCGTGTAGGCATACACCGTACAGACCCCGGCCAGGGTCAGAATCCAGAGCCAGTCAACGAGATCGGTGGGCCAGAGCGTGATGGGGTCATTCGGCACAAGCTGCTGATAAACAAAGGCCAGTACAGTGCCGGTAGCCGTTGCACCGAGCATTTCGTAGAACGTAATCGTGAGTGCGTCGTGACGTTTGACAAACTGACTGTTCAAAATCGTGAATACCGCCGAGAGCAACGCCGTGATTACGGCTAAGCCCAGACCGAGCGCGTGATTGAACTCGAAATGGAAAATCACGTACAGGCCCGCCATCGCCACTACCCCCAGCCCAACTTCCAGAGTGCGGACTTTTCGGCGGTAAAACAACGGTTCCAGCAAACTGCACCAGAGCGACCCGGTGGCTAACCCGGCCAGACTGATGGAGGCATTGGCGATGCGGGCCGAGCCAAAAAATGTGAACCAATGCACGGCCAGAATAACGCCAACGGCCAGGAGTTTGATGATTTCGGCCCGTGAAATCTGGGTTTTCTGCCGCCGAATAAGCATCACTAATCCCAGCCCGACAGCCGCCCAGAGGGTACGCTGAATAACCAGACCCCAGGCCGAAACCGAATCGGCCAGTAGCCCCAGCACGGCGGTAAAGCCCCAGATGAGGACAATAAAATGGAGATGAAAATAATCGGTAAGGGTTGGGCGGTCGGTCATTTCGGAATCGTATTGTACAATAACACCCCGATACCGGCAAAAACCAGATTGGGAAGCCAAACGGCTATTATCGGATTCATGGCCCCGGAATTGGCAATGCCTTTGGCCAGCGTAAAAAACAGCAGATACACAAAGGCCAGCGCAAACCCCAGCGCGACCTGCCAGCCTACGCCCCGCCGACTCTTGCGGGCCGACAGAATCACGCCGATCACGGTCAGAATCAGGATGGCGAAGGGCCGCGTATCACGCGAATATTTTTCGAGCAGATAGGTCTCGATGCCGTCGGCCCCTCGTGTGCGCAGGGTAGCAATGTAGGCATTGAGTTCGGGCAGTGTCAGGGCCTCAAAGAGTTTGACGTTATTGTCGAAATCGGCGGGTTTCAGGTTCAGCGTGGTGTCAAGGCGGGTGCCGGTTTTGATGGTTTCCTGCTGCCCGTTGATAATGCGGAGCCGGTAGTCCTGAATGGCCCATTTGCGCCGGGTGCTGTCCCACTCAATACGGTCGGCGGTAAGTTTTTGTTTGAGTTGATTGCCCTGAATCTGCTCTAAGGTAAACTTGTAGCCGGTGCGGTTTTGGTTGTTGTAGCTTTCTATGTACGCATAAATCTCCGGCGAG
>JBBRUV010000209.1:0-8788 GCA_038247465.1 Cytophagales bacterium | reverse complement strand
ATCACCCGGTCGGCAACCCACATCATGGGCCTGGCCGTCCCGATTCGGCAACAGCAGCAGGTAGTAGCCAGTTTAAGCGTGTTCTTACCCGAAATTCGATGCAGCCCCCAGCGACAACACCAGATCGTAACCGAACTCCAGGCGGTTGCCGGAGAAATTAACCACCGACTACTGATACAACTTCGCCCACAATGTAAATCATCATTTGCGAGACGGTGAAAATTGTGATCCAAAACCAGTAATTGCACACAGTCTTCGGCATCCACCGTATCAACAGGAATCACGTGTCAGTTTGAATCGCTCAATACTGTTCGTAAACTGTCCGAACGAAAAAGGGAATTGCAGAAAGTCAGCTACGGGGAATGGCAGTTTGCTCACTTGGTCGGGGTAAAAACTGGATGTGACAATGATACCCTTATGATAAATTGACAAAATACCTATCGTGTCAAACCAGGGAATGGGCAAAGTAAGCTGACGGTTACTTTTTCTCGTTGCCCGACAGTTTCGACAACTTGTTAGTAAACTTTTTTGGCAGCACTCAACTGTGTTCTGCTTAGGCAATGGTAATGACTTCCTCAAAAAGTAGAATCTTACGTTGGGCCTCGATAAGTTGTTCATGTTCCCATTGGCTATGCCAAATGGCAATTTCGAGGGTGGTTTCGGCAGGATTCATCGGCGGGCCACCTTTTTAGTTTGCGCTTCTTCGATGATTTCCTTACGCGTCTTTTTGCGTCCGTTTTCCAGGTAGGCCCGCAAATCCGAGACTCTAAAATAGACCTTTCTGGCGCGTTTGATATAATTGATTTCTCCGTCGCTGATGTAGCGGTTTAGCGTTGATTCGCTAATGTTGAGAAAATCAGCCGCCTGTGGTTTGGCGACGTACTATAATGCTCCCCAATAACTGGACAGGTAGGCTAACTTGAATCAATTAGTTTCGACCTACAAAATGTCTAAAAATGACCAAGTCAAATCGGCGCGTCCACGACCGCACCGGCGGACCGGCTACCTTCAAGACCAAACGGGGCCGCCCTCGCGGTGGTCCTCGAAGCATTAAAAGGAGTCAAAACGCTCGCCCAGATCAGCAGCGATTTTGGTATTCATGCCCAGCAAATTACCGATTGGAAACGGCAGGTACTCGATGGAATCCCCAGTATCTTCGAGTCACCAACCAGCAAACCTGCGCTCAATATCGAGCAGCGAGAGCAGATCGAAAACCCGCTCTTTCAGCAGATTGGCCAATTAAAGGTCGAAAACGACTGGCTCAAAAAAAAATTGCGAACCAACGGTCCGCCGTAGCGGTTAGGATCAGACCGTAGCCACCTGGTCGAGTCGGCGCATCCGCAGTTGAGTATCAGTCAACAGTGTAGCCTGCTGAGCATTCCCCGCTCCAGCTACTATTACCAGCCTGTGGGCGAGTCAGCAACGAATTTAGCGTTGATGTTACGGATTGATAAACTCTTCACGGAGCGGCCCGAGATGGGACGGTCCGCCGTTGCGGTAAGACGAATGCATCAAGAACTTACGACTGAAGTAGAACCACTGAACGTCAAGCGTATCCGACGACTAATGAGACTGATGGGCCTGGAAGCGGTGGGGCCAAAACCTAACCTGTCAAAGCCCCAGCCAGGCCACACGATCTATCCCTATCTGTTGCGGGGGGTACCAATCGAGCGAGTCAATCAGCGGGGCCGCCCGTGCGGTCTGGTCAACTGATATTACGTATGTGCCTATGGCGAATGGATTTCTGTACTTGTGCGCAGTTATTGACTGGTACAGCCGGTTTATTCTGAGTTGGCGACTGAGCAACACATTGTTGCGGTTCCCCGCCGGGACTGACTTTTGCGTCGATGCCTTACAGGAAGCTTTGACCAAATGGGGCAAACCAGAGATTTTTAATACTGACCAGGGGAGCCAATTTACGAGCCACTTATTTCTCAAACCACTGATTGATAATGAGATAAAAATCAGTATGGATGGAAAAGGCCGCGCCTTAGATAACATTTTCATTGAACGGTTTTGGCCGGTCCGCCGGTGCGGAACGATAAAATACGAACACCTTTACCTAAGGGCCTATGCTGATGGTCGCGAGCTGCATGATGGATTGAGCGATTATTTTCGGTTCTACAACCAGGATCGGAAGCATCAGTCGTTAGGCTATCAGACACCTGCGGTCTGGTATACAAAAGGGGTGGAAAGGGGGAAAAGTACAATTCTGCTCCCAAAGGACACCAGTTTAAATTGACCCAAAACCTGTCCAAGATTTGGGGAGCGCTATAGGAGTAGGATTTGGGTCAGGGGTTCTATGGCGAGATATTGCCCCTGACCTGTCAGCAAAACCAAAGCAACAACACCTTCTTGTGCTTGTTGGTCATACATTTTTTGCTGGTTTATGAGTTGTGTGTTTTTCCGTTAAATATCTTTTTCAAAAAACAGATAAACGTATATAGCAAGTCCAAAATTAGTGGACGTTGTGGACGTTAACCTGTAACCTTGGGAAGCGTATTCATCGAGCGTTGCCTGAATTTCTTTTTTAGAGTCTTTCGCTATGTGCTCCGGGTCAAGCGTTAGTTTTGAGTAGTAGAGCAGGGATTCAACTTTGTATTCTTTCATTGTTTTACGAGTTTGTTTTTTTAATGTGAAAAATGACTGCAAAAGGATATTGTGACAAACAATTACTTAGCTTATTTTCATTACCCAACGATCTATTGTATGCACTAATACGGAGCTATTTCCTTGCTCAACAAAAGAATAGATTAGCCGCCGTATGTCCAAATCTCAGTTCAGAGAAGTAACGCGCGGCACACATCCCGCTTCGTTTTATGGATACAGCAGATACCGTTTCCGCATCACTTTGTATTTCCCCAAAGCGGGTTCCCAACTTTGCCGGATGGTTTTTTCGGTTGCGCCCGTCCGCACCTGCACCCGCAACGAATCAGAGCCGTAGAGTTTGTCAATGAAGTTGCCTTTCAGAAAAAACTGATCTTTGTCGGGCGATTTCTGATAGAAATCAAGCAGATAGGCCAGCGAAAATCCCAGTTTCCGGGCATCGAGTTTAGTCAAATCTACCCCGTAGCAGCGTTTACCTTCGTTGGGCGGGTTGGCGGCTCCGGGTTTGTCTTCGGGCGTAAACTGATACGGGCCGTTGGCCGGGTTGGGCGAGCCGATTACCTGAAACTGCGTGTCAGTGCCGCGCCCCACGCTTACCACCGTTCCCTCAAATAGACACAGCGACGGATACAGCAGTATTGACTGCAAGTTGGGCAGGTTGGGCGAGGGTGCAATGGGCAGCGTGTAGGGCGTTTGGTGGGTATAGTTTTGGCACGGAATCACGGTAATGGCGCACGTTTTTTTACCCGCAAGCCATTCGCCGTTAATCATCCCGGCTAATTCGCCCACCGTCAGACCATGCACAATCGGAATCGGGTGCATCCCGACGAATGACTTAAACGCCGTATCCAGCACTGGGCCGTCTACATAATGACCGTTGGGATTAGGTCGGTCGAGCAAAATAAGCGGCTTGTTGGTCTCGGCGCAGGCCTCCATCACGTACTGCAGCGTGCTAATGTAGGTGTAAAACCGAACGCCAACATCCTGAATATCAAACACAACCACATCGAGTGAGTCGAGCTGGGCGGGCGTGGGTTTGTGGTTGCTGCCGTAGAGCGAGACAATGCCAATACCCGTTTTGGGGTCGCGGCTGTTGCTGATTTTTTCGCCCGCGCTGGCCTGCCCCCGAAAACCGTGTTCGGGGGCAAAAATGGTTTTGATAGTGATACCGAGCGTGTTCAGGCTGTCGACGAGGTGGGTTTGTCGAATGGTTGATGTTTGATTGACCACCATACCGACGCGCTTCCCGCGCAACGCCGGGAGGTACCGCGCGGTTTGGTCGGCCCCGGTGAGCAGCGTCTGGCCGACAGACGAACCGGCTGACTGTGCCGGCCCAACCACCACACCCCAGGGATTGGCACCCGTTGGTACGCGCTGAAGTACCTTCCAGGCGGCTACGTCAATCACAGTTGCGTCGTTAGACGGGCCATTGGCGGTGTACAGATACCGGCCATCGGGCGACAGCGCCAATCCCCAGGGTCGTTTACCAACTTCGAGTGAGCGCACCACGCGCCGGGTAGTCAGGTTGATTTCGGATACGGTTTTGCCGCGTCCATTGGCCACAAACAGCGTTTTTGCGCTCTTTGAGACAACTATACCCATCGGTAGCGCACCATCGGGCAGCCTAATCCGGCTCAGGACTTTACTCGTTGCCACGTTGATTTCACTGACCGAACGGTCAAATTCACCCGACACGTAGGCTCGTTTGCCATCGGGCGAGAAAGCGATGCTTCGGGGCCGGATGCCAACCTTTATCGTGGCTTTCACCGTCAATGTGGCCGCGTCTATTACCGAAACGCTGTGATCGGTTTCGCTCGTGATGTAGGCCAACCGTCCGTCGGGGCTAACGGTTACGCCCTCCGGCTCGCGCCCAACCGGAATGGTTTTGATGATTGCCCCGGTTTTGATGTCCAACACGGTCATCGTGTGAGCGTCTTCATTGGCGATGTAGAGCCGTTTCCCGTCGGGGCTGATGTCGAACTGTTCGGGATCAGAGCCGCCGGGCAGCACCCGCAACACGCGCCGGTCGGCTACGCTTACAACGGCAATCCCGTCTTTGGTTTTGTCGGCTTTGAGTTGGTCGCACACTGAATCGGGCATCGAAGGCGGGCATTTCGGCGAGCCGCTCAGCGCGACGAACACCGTTTTTCCGTCGGGGCTGATTTTCAGTCCACGCGGACGTTGCCCAACCGGAATGGTAGTCAGCAGGGCGAAATTGGGCGCGGAAATGACGCTTAAATCACCCGAATCTTCGTTTGTGACGTAGATATAATCAGTGGCAGACTGCGCTCCGAGCCAACTGGACGAGAGAATAAGGAGCAGAAAAGTAGGCAGGTATTTTTGCATGGAAAAACGGGCAAGCGTGAACTGACGGGCAAATTTTTGTTATTTCGATTAAGAATAGCAAAAAAAATAGGACGCTCCTGTTGAAGGGCGTTATATTTCGCAATGTAGTCGGCAACACAATACCGCAAACGCAACTACGTGTACGTCTCTAATGAAAAAACTGCACACGGCTCCGTTCAACATCGCCCGCCATCTGGAGTCACGGCGATTAGAACAGGTGGTCGAAAACCGAACGGCCTACACCATCGGCACGGCAGAACTGAGCATTTACGAAACCCCGCACGTTGCCGAACAGGTAGAACTCTCGTTCAGTAATCCGATGCTGGCGAGTATGATTCGCACCAATTCATCAACTCATCACCCGGCTGATTTACATTTTTACCGAGAACAACCGCGCCAAAGAAGTTTTTGCCAGTCTGGTATCGCAGGAATTGCTGGTGCGGCTGATGCAGACGCAGGCCCGGTCATTACTGCTCGCGCCCGGTACGGCCCACGCCCACATCAATCGGCTGGACCACGTGGCGCAATACATCAACCGGCACCTGCACCGCAATCTGCACATCAACGAACTGGCTGACGAGGCCTGCATGAGTGAGCCGGATTTTTACCGGATTTTTAAGCAGACCTTTGGCATAACGCCCGTTGACTATATAAATCAACAGCGTATCACTCTGGCATCCAAGCTGTTACGAACAACATCAATCTGCTTATCGGATGTCAGTATTCAGTGCGGATTTAATAATATGACGTACTTCATGAAGTTGTTTCGGCGCGAAACTGGCCTGTCGCCCACGCAATACCGCAAGCATCTGATTGGTTGACAAAAACGCCGAACCAGAAAGCGCGGCACGGGGCTTGGCCGATTGCCGTACTTTTGACACCGACATTAATTGATCACGCCCTTGAATCTTCCCCTTTTTCTGGCCCGGCGCGTTCGGAACGCCCCCGCCGGGAGTTTTTCCCGCACCGTTACCCGCGTTGGTATTGCCAGTATCGCCACCGGCTTAGTGGCCCTGATTGTGGCCTTTTCGGTGCTGTACGGCTTTAAAAGGACCATCCAGCAAAAAATATTTCTGTTCGGTGCACACTTACAGGTGAGCAAGTTCACCAATAATCTATCCTACGAAGAAACGTCGCTGCCGTTGCAAACGCCTACCTACCGGGCCGCCCGCGCCGGGCAGATTGCCGGTATCGAACATACGCAGGCGGTGGCACTCAAAGCCGGTATCCTGAAAACCACCGGCAAAATCAATCAACCCGGCGAACTGACGGGCGTAATCCTGAAAGGCGTAGGAGCCGATTATAACTGGCCACCGTTTCAGGATGCACTCGTGGCCGGCAAACTTCCTGATTTTCAGGCTGATACTGCCGAAAAAGGATACTCGACGCAGGTGGTCGTGAGCCGGTTTGTGGCCAATCAACTCAATATCAAACCCGGTGCGTCGGTGCTGCTCTATTTTCTGGGCAATCAACTTCGGGGCCGGAAAATGACCGTGACCGGCATCTATGAAACCGGCCTCGAAGAAGTGGACCGCACCGTTATCGTGGGCGATCTACGGCTTATTCAACGGCTCAACAACTGGGGGGCCGACTCGGTGGGAAGCTACGAACTGTATGTCAGTGATTTTACCCGGCTCGACCAAACCTACAAAAACCTGCTCAATCAGATTTCGCCCGATATGCGGCTCATCCGCGTTACCGACCAATACCGCCCGCTCTTCGACTGGATGGTGCTGCTCGACCGCAATACGACGGTTTTTCTGATACTGATTCTGTTCGTGGCAAGTTTCAACATGGTGTCGGTATTGTTGGTACTGATGCTCGAACGAACGCCGATGATTGGGCTGCTCAAAGCCCTCGGCAGTCCCGACGCGCTCATCCGGCAATTATTTTTACACGTTGGCCTGAACATGGTTTTCTGGGGATTGCTGCTTGGCAACGCCATTGGGCTGGGGCTGTGCTGGGTGCAGGATCGGTTTAAACTCATTCCGCTCGATCCTAAAAATTACTTCATGTCCTACGTGCCTATCGAGTGGAACTGGCCGATGATTGCCCTCCTGAACCTGGCCACCGTTGGGCTGATTGCCGCCGTATTGTGGCTACCAACGCTGATTATTAACCGTATTGAACCCGTTAAAGCACTGGCGTTTAAAAAGTGAATGCGTGGTGTACTGTCTTCGGCACAGTATTTGTAAGATTGCCTGTTTGGTAACAGCTCTCCCAAAACACATCGCCACGGCCATGAAACTACGCGCATTTATCCTCCTTGTTTACGTTGGCGTTCTGGAATTTGGCACACCCGCTTATTGCCAGACCGTAGCCCACGTTGTGCAATCTCCTCAAAATCAGAAGATTGCTGAAAACCTAATCGTACAACAGTTGCAACCTCCGGTTAAAAAGCCGCAGCCAACGCTGTTTTCGATCCGGGCAGTTGACCAAACAACCCAAGCTGCCCTGAACGCGCAATTTTCGGTGAAGGCGGTGCTGGCAAAAAAAGAATTTGCCGGTCAAAGCAACGCCGGTCAGACGTTTGACATTACCCTGAACCGCACCGATACCATTGTTGTAACAACCAAAGTCAACGGTTACTACGAAACCGAAGAAACGCTGCTCATCACCTGCGACACCTGTTTCACCTACGAACACGTAGCCGTGATGGAAAAAGCGGACAGCCTGTTTCGTGATCTGGAACTGAATAAAGCCTTCCGGCTCGACAATGTGTATTTCGATCAGAGTAGCTACGCGTTGCGCAACGAATCGTACCCGCAGTTGGACAAACTCGTCAGAACGCTACACACGACACCCGGCCTGAACATCGAGATTGCAGGCCACACCGACAACGTGGGCGACCGACGGCTGAATCAATCACTATCTGAAAACCGGGCCAAAATCATTACTAATTACCTCACCCGCAACGGCATCGAAGAAGCTCGGTTGCGCTATGCCGGTTATGGCGACAAGTGCCCCGCAGCCGCCAACGATTCGGAAGAAAACAAGCGCAAAAATCGCCGGGTTGAATTTGTGGTGACCAAGTTGTAGTTAAAACCGCATATTCAGCTTCGTGAACCAGAACGCGCCGTTGCTGCCCATCTGCACGGGATCCCAGGCACCGCCCGTTTCGGTGAGTGTCGGGTCGAAATAATCGTTGTTTTTGGTAAACGGCGTGGGTTTTGTGCCGGGGTAGATATTGAGAACATTGCTGCCGCCCACCACTATCCGAATAGCTTTACTAAGCTGATAACCAGCCGATAAATCCATGCTAACGCGGGGTTTATAAACGTCAAACGCCGATAGTCCTTTGCTGGCATAGTTCTCTACATACACGTTATAATTAGCTAACGTGACTTGCCCAAACCGCACAAACCGGAGCAAGAAACTCCATTTACCCTGCACATAATCGGTGCTGAGGTTGAGTTTTGAGGGCGGGGCCGAGGCTTCGACAAACCGCCGTTCGCGTTCGTCGAAATAAGTGTCTTCTTTTCCGCGCAGCCGGTTGTTGGTCTCTACCGTGTTTACCGTCAGTTGGTTAAAATTGGCCGCCAGCGCGGTTGTCAGCCGCCCCGTGCCGAGGGTTGCGCCGTGTTGCAAAACCACGTCTGTGCCCCGCGTGGTGGTTGAGATGGCGTTGGTAAAAAACTGCGCCTGCCCCACCCGCAACGCCCGCAGGTCAGCCCCGATAGCGGCATCCTGATCGGTAAAGGCCCCGGTCAGTACTACCCGGTTTTGAACCGTTACCAAATAAGCGTCGGCAGTAAGTTTAAGATTCGGTAGCAGGTGACCCGTCAGGCCGAGACTGACATTAACCGACGTTTCCTGCGACAGGGCCGGAATGCCT
>JBBRUV010000208.1:0-8806 GCA_038247465.1 Cytophagales bacterium | reverse complement strand
TGCCCCAAAACAGGGGGATTAAAAATGCTTTTGGCTTTTTATGCCGTTTGTTTTTCGCCCCCTTTTTAGGGGCAGTCCGATGGGTCGGTCGGGGATACAGGGCAGTCCGATAGGTCAATCGGGATAAGGGTTGCCCGTATGTTCAACCCGCTTTCACACTACTTTCATCCAGCATCTCGCGGGGCATAGTTTCCATCTCGGCGGCTTCTTCGGGGCGTTCGCCGGGTTGATAATCGCTGGTTTCGCTGGCATCCACGTCGTATGGCTGCGACGATTTTCCGGTGCTAGGTTCGGTAGTCATACCTTCGGTAGCATCCGGTTGATCGGCGTTGCCCGGCATGGTTCCACCGCCAAAACTGGTAAACGTCACAAGATTCTGACTGTTTATTTCGTGCGAGCGATCTGGCTGGCTCGGCTCCTGGATTTCTGGAACGGCGGGCTGGGGCGTTCCGGGTAAGACCGGAATTTCGGGGCCGGGCGTTGTGGGGCCGGGCATGGGCGGCTGGGGCGCATCGGGCGTAGCCGGAATCGGATTATACGGGTCGGGCGTACCGGGTGTGGCCGGCATCATCATCTGAAAGCCGATAGTGGCCGTTGCTGTTGATTCGCCCTTCGCTGTTTGGGTACGGTCGTTGGCCTGGGCTTCATCGTTGACCGCCGTAATATCGGCATCGGCAATGTCGGAAAGCTGGCTCAGGTCGGTCGGCAAAATGGGTGAACTGGTGCCGTTGCCCACGCGTAAGGCGGCCTCTGAGGTTTCGTAGGTTTTCTGGCCGAACTCCTGCAGCCCGCGTTCTTCGTCGCTGGTATATCGGTTGCGGAGTTGGTCATTTTCTACGTCGTCTTCTACATCGGCGGTGGCAACGAGTTTACCATCTACAAGTTTTACGAGGTTGGCTTCCGCCTGATCCATGCCGAACATGGCATCGGCGTTTTCGTTAGAGACCAAATCGGCTTGCTGTGAGCCGTCAGATGAGGCAGATGAGTTCATAACAGTTTATGGTTTATGATGGCGGCCTCGTAAACCAGAAGCCGTAAACCAACTACCACGAATCAGATACCGATGTTTTTTTAAGCGATTTACCGGACTGGCATTGATTTTGATAGCACTGGGTCAAATAAACCTAACTCCGTCAATGCCATGCAATTCCGGTACATCTTAGCGTCTCTCCTGCTATGGTCAGGCGTGGCTACGGCCCAGAAAAACTTTATTCTTGATCGTCAGCCAAAGCGCGGTTTTATAGCCGTATCAGCCGGTATGAGCCAGCCAATGGGCCGGTTTGCCAGTCTCGATGGCACCGACGAACAGGCGGGTATGGCCGGTCGGGGTATGACACTGAATGCGTCGGCGGGGTATCTTTTGGCCGGGCCGGTGGGCTTAACGGTGCGGGCCGAACACGCAAAAAATGCTCTCCAGACTGCCGGGTTGCTCAATTCGTTCTATCGGCAGGAAGGCGATACCTGGACGGCCACCGCCGGTAACTGGACGATCACAACCGTAATGGCCGGGCCTTACGTGACCGTGCCACTGGGTCGGGTTTCGCTTGATGTTCGGGCAATGGCGGGCCGCACGGCGGTTGTCTGTCCGGCTACGTCGGTGTTGGGGCAGTCGGGCGGCATTGAGTTTTCAGTAAATTCAGAGCAATGCCGGGGGCAGGCTATGGCCTACGGCGGGGGTCTCACGGCGCGGTATCGGCTGGGGCTGAACACGGCTTTGCACCTGACTGCCGACTATACCAACAGCACCGTGCCGCTCGAAACCACCACCACGAGTCAAAGCGACACTGGGTTTTTTCGGGACCAAAGCGCGACCTACACCGTGCAGAAACCGATCAGTGTCGTGAGCATCTCAGCCGGGATTTCGATTCTGTTCGGCAACCGCAACCGGGTATTCTGACCCGAAAAAACACCTTTCATCCTAATTTCCGGTCAACTTTCCCACCGAATTAGTAGTTTTGTTTGGTAAGGCACTAACCGTCTAACCAACTGACCATGACACCAATCCGCCGAAACGCCATCCTGCGCCGGGTTAAAGACATTACCCTCGGCACCACCCTCAGCGTGGCCCTGCTCAACGGCACGGCTATGTTGCAAAGCTGCGGCTCCGTTGACCGCGCCGATTCGTCAAGCACCTCAGCAGAAGACAGCGATTACGACAAGACCGAACAGGTCGAAACCTTCAAAAAAGGCGTTCGGACGTTTATCACCGAAACCTCGCCGGGCAAGTTTAAAATCACCGACGAGCAGCAGGTACAAGACCCCGCGCTGGCGGCTGCTATTGTGAGTTACAGCGACGGCCACCGCGATACTCTAAGCGTGGACGCGGCTAAAAAACTTGTGCAGACCGACGAATCAACACGGCATTATTTCAACAACTCCGGTATGTATGGGCAGCATCATGGCAACGGCCTTGCCAACGCCCTGCTGTGGGGCAGCATGGGCTATATGCTGGGCCGTAACATGGGTATGGGCGGCATGAACGGCAGCCGGATGCAGGACGAAAACCGTTATCGGTCAGGAGCTTACTCGAATCCTGGCGTATTCAATCGGTCGGGTAATATCAGTAATGAGGTCAGCCGGTCGCGGGTGGTAACGTCGCGGCCATCGGGCGGGCGGGGCGGGTTTTTCGGTGGCCGGAGCGGGAGAGGATTTTCAGGGTAGAGACGCATATTTGCGTCTCCTACCACAAAATTATCCGGCTGCATTACCATCCGGCTACATTACCATCCGGCTAAAAAATTATCCGGCTGCATTACCATCCTGCGGTGAGACGCAAATATGCGTCTCTACAAAAGACCACCATGAACCTAAAACCCCTCGCCAACACGCCCGACGCGCAACTGACGCGCCTTGGCTGGCACTGGATGCTCGGCACCGATACGCTGCCGTACCTCACCAACGAAGTCGTGACGGCAACCGAAGCCGAGGCCGAAACCTGCTACTCGGCGGCTAATGAACTGTTTGATTTGTTTGTTGAAGCCGCCCAGCACGTGATTGACCAAAACCGATTCGCCGAACTCGGTATCCCCGAAAACCTGATCGAGTTAATCAAACTCTCGTGGGACGACGACCGGAACCTGATGCTTTATGGGCGGTTTGATCTGGCCGGGGGCGTGGCCGGGATGCCGCCCAAACTAATCGAGTTCAACGCCGACACCGCCACCTGCCTGCCCGAAACAGCGGTGGTGCAATACGCCCACCTGAAGGCCAACGACCTCGACGACAACCGGCAGTTTAACACCGTTTTTGAAGCCCTGACGAACCAGTTCCGCCAACTCCGGCAAGCTAACCCCGACCTGGAACCCACAATCTTGCTTTCGGCTATGCGCGACGTGCCGGAAGACGATACCAATGTGGCGTTGCTGGCCGAAGCCGCCCGCGAAGCCGGTTATGACGTGGCATTGGCATACGTTGACGAGGTTGAATTTTCGGCTACCGAAGGCGTTTACCGGAAGGATGCGTTTACGGGGCAGTTTACGCGCTATGATTTCTGGTTTAAGCTTATCCCCTGGGAATACATTGCCGAGGAGGAACCCGACCTGACCCAAATCCTGACCGAAGCGTCGAGAAACCGGCGCGTTTTGGTGCTGAATCCGGCCTATACGCTGCTGTTTCAATCGAAATATATTCTCAAAATCCTTTGGGAACGCTTCCCCAATCATCCGCTGTTGCTGGCAACTGACACCAAGCCGCTGCCCGGTGTACCAAGTGTAGAAAAAGTACTCTTTGGCCGTGAGGGAGCCAACACCCGGATTTTGACTGCCGACGGAGCCGAACGCCTTGCCACCGACGGTGATTACGCCGATTACCCGAAAATCTACCAGCAGTACGTGGCCTTCCCGACCGACAGCGCGGGTAATCGGTATCAAACGGGCGTGTTCTGGGCGGGCGATGCCTGCGGAATGGGGTTCAGGCGCGGGGGCGAGATTTTAGACAACACGGCGCAGTTTGTTGGGCATCTGATTGAGTAGCGATTTGGGTTTTACGCGGGTCATTAACGACCTTTCCCGCATGATAAAACTGATTTTACTCTATGTTATGGCCGCGTTTTATGGCTTCGCAGGTATCAACCATTTTCTGAACCCGAAACCGTACATGGCCCTGATGCCGCCGTACATCCCCTACCACAAGTTTTTTGTTGATTTTTCGGGCATCGCCGAGGTCGTGCTGGCAGTGGGACTGCTCTTCCCCGCCACCCGAACTGTTGCCGCCTGGGGCATTATTGTGCTACTGATTCTGGTGTTTCCGGCCAATTATTACATGGCTGTCGGCGAGCAGTTTGCGGGTCTGTCGGCCTGGCTACGATGGGGTCGGTTGCCGTTGCAGGGTGTGCTGATTCTGTGGGCCTGGTGGTATACGCGCTGAAAAACCCAGACCAATCAATCACCATGCTTTATCTCGTTTCCAGCGTATTGCTATCGGTGGCGTTGCTACTGAATTTCCGGCTGTTTCCGCGTTTTGGTATCAACACGGCGCAGGCTATCGCGCTCAATTATCCGGTTTGTTTCGTTACGGGCTGGTTATTGTTGCCTGCTGGTCAGTCGGTTATCGTTGATATTTCGCAAACATGGACGTGGCTGGCTCTGGGTTTAGGCATCGGATTTATCGTTACGTTTCTGTTGTCAGGGGCATCCACACAGCGCAACGGCATCACGGCTACATCGCTCGCCAATAACCTCTCGTTGGTGATTCCGGTGTTGTTTAATTTGCTGGTATTTAATACCGCCACCAAATTCGACTGGCTGAACTATGCCGGGCTGGGACTGGCGGTGGTGGCCGTTGGGTTGAGCGCGGTAAAAGCCGGTGAGCAATCGGCCACGAAAGCCGGAAACTGGCTGCCAGTGGCCGTTTTTCTGTGTTACGGAGCTACCAATACCCTCATCAACTACATGAATATCCGGTATATCTCCTCGCCCGACAAAACCGTGGTCGTTACGCTGACGATGGTGCTGGGCGCCGTTTTAGGTGGAATTTTACTTCTGGCGTGGCGGTGGTTTTGGCAAGGCGAGCGCATTGAAGGTTGCAACCTGATTGCTGCCGTAACCCTCGGCGTACCTAATTTTCTGAGTTTCTACACGCTGTTGCTGGCACTGTCGGCGTTTGGCGGAAACGGCGCGTTTGTGTATCCGGTCTATAACATCGGCGTTATTTTGGTGGCAGCCCTTGTAGCCGGGCTGTTTTTCCGGGAAAAGCTGCTGACCGTCAATAAGATTGGGCTGGCATTGGCCGTGCTTGCCATCGGGTTATTATCGTGGCAGGCATTAGTGGGTTTATGGCAATAATGCGGGTTTGCATCCGGGAGACGGGTTTTGTATCATTGTTCACAAAAAAATCGGCATGAGCCAATTAACATCTATAGAAATTTGTGCGGGGGCTGGTGGTCAGGCAATCGGGCTGGAACGAGCCGGGTTTGAGCATCTTGCGCTGGTTGAGATTGAACCCTTAGCGTGTCAGACGTTACGCCTGAATCGCCCAAACTGGCACGTTATCAATCAAGATGTACAGCTGTTTGATGCCACGCCGTATCGAGGCCGGGTTGATTTGCTGGCCGGTGGCGTTCCGTGTCCGCCGTTTTCGATAGCGGGTAAGCAATTAGGCAACCTCGACGAGCGCGACCTGTTTCCCGAAGCCTTGCGGTTGGTAGCAGAATGTTCACCCAAAGCCGTACTAATTGAAAACGTCCGGGGTTTACTTGACCCCAAATTCAAGCTATATCGTCGGGACATTCTAACGCAACTCCGCGATTTGGGCTATCAGTGTGACTGGCGGCTTTTGCAGGCATCTGACTTTGGACTACCCCAACTTCGCCCCCGCGCCATTTTGGTTGGATTACAGGAACCCTACTTTTCCCGATTCGAGTGGCCTGTTAATCAGCAACATATACCCAGAATTAGCGTCGGTGAATTGTTGTATCAGGAAATGAAATCGGCAGGCTGGGAGTACGCTGATTTCTGGCGCGACCAGGCCAACGGCATTGCCCCAACATTGGTTGGCGGCTCCAAAAAGCACGGCGGAGCCGATTTGGGACCAACCCGTGCCAAAAAAGCATGGGCTTCATTGGGAGTAGATGGCAAAGGGTTAGCAGATGCGCCACCACCGCCGGGCTTCACAGGTATGCCCCGCCTGACATTGCAAATGACTGCGCTCGTTCAGGGATTCCCGGCAGACTGGCAGTTTGTCGAAAAAAAAACGCCAGCCTATCGACAAGTTGGAAACGCGTTCCCGGCTCCGGTTGCTCAGGCTGTTGGTTCAGCCATCAAAAACGCCCTCAATGATGAAAAAACGAACCAAAGGCTTCGGCTCAAAAGACAAGCTGAGAGCCTTCTTTTTAGCTAACATCGGTGAAGTTTTAGATTCTGACACCCTTCGTGACGTAGCCGGAACCAGCGAATGGGGTCGGCGAGTTCGTGAACTACGAAATGAAGAAGGGTTTGATATTTTGCCCCATAAGGATGTTGATAGTCTCAAACCAGGGCAATATGTTTTGGTGAGTACCGAAAAGCGCGAAGCCGCTTTTGAACGGAGTATCTCCAAAGAAACCAGAGCGTTCGTAATTGATAGAGACGGGAATACGTGTCAAATGTGCGGTGTAGCAGCCGCTGAAATTCACCCTTTCGATGACCGCCCGGCCCGAATGCAGTTAGGCCACATAGTTAAACCTTACCCAAAAACCCAAAAACCCAAACTCCATGACTACCGACAAATCCTCCCTTCACGAACAACTTGACGCCAATCGCCGGGCTACAGTTGACTATGTAAACGCGCTGTCTGACGAGCGATTCACGGCCCAACTCAACGGCAAATGGTCTGCCGCCGAAACCCTACAACACCTGTTTTTATCAACCCGCGCCCTGAATCGGGCGTTGAGCAGCCCCCGCGAATTTTTTGATCAATGGCCCCGCGCTGACCGGCCATCGCGCAGTTCCGACCGTGCGCGAATTTTTCCTGTTCTCTGCCTATCACATTCTTCATCATCTGGAGCCATTGCGGGCAAGACTGGCATAAAAAACGGCTGATTAACAACGGGTTATTCCGTCGTTAATCAGCCGTACCTATTAATCGCTGTCTCTACCGGCCTGACCGCGCAAAGTAATAATTTACGCCAAACTTGATTCGTCCACCCCGATTACGGCCCGCGAGAGGGTTCGAGCGGTCGTAGTAATTCGTTTCTAACGTGCTTTCAACACCGAGGTTTTTCAGGACGTAGAACATGGCACCGATTTCGAGATTGATGCTGTTGTAGCGGGCTTTATCGTCGCTATCGATATTACTGGCTCGTTCACGACCAAAATTGTAGCCCACTCCCACAAAACTACTTACCCGCGTTCTGAACGGATAATACCGGGTGAACAGCCCAAATTGGCTGGAACGAAAACTTGTAGACAGACGACGGTCATAGCCAAGTTTGACCCCGGCCGCAAAACCAGGCTGGAAGAAATAACCCGCCCTCGGCTCAAACACGAGATAGCCGTCGCTGCCTTTGCCTAAGCCAAAACCGACAGAACCACCACCAAACCACGTGCCTTTGTCAAACCAGGGTAAACCCAGCCGTTCGTTGCGTTCGCGAACTACTTCGGCCTGTTGTTGCACTTCCTGCTTAATATCTTGCCCTAATTCCTGGGCATTTTGCTTAACCTGTTCGGTCTTTTCTTTCACCTCTTTCTTGGTGTCGTCACTAATAATGGGGCGATTACCATTGTCTTGCCCAAAGGCTGAATACGTAACTGCCAACAGCAGCAAGAGGGCTATTGAGAGCAATAGCGATGAGGTAATTTTTGTACGTTTCATAGTTCGTTGAGTTAATAAATCAGGCGATTCCCGGAGGAATCGCCTGCACTGTGTATTACCAGAGGGCCAGACGTAGCCCCGAACCGGGAAGAAAATCAATACTCAGTACTACGTATTCAATACTCAATACAGGTCCTTAATATCAATCCGCCGATGCAACTGCTGCTCACTCTTGAACGGAAGCAACACCCGCACATGGCCGTACTCGTAAATGGCTTCGATTTGGTCGTCGTCCACAAAATCGGGTATATCCAGTACGCGCAAAAACATCGGCACGGCCAGTCGTTGCTGTTCGGCAGACTCACCACCAACAACCTGAGTGGTTCCGGTTAATAATTTATAAATCACCAATTTGCTACCTTCCACCAGCACGTTAAACGAATTGGCCGCCGTTCCCGGAGCCGATAGCGTTACCACAAGGCGGTCTTCTTCGCGGGCCACGTCCATTGTTGTCTGGGTTGAGCCACCATAAAGCGTGTTGAGGAGGTCAATCTGCCCGCCTGTTCCGCTAAACACATTCATTATCCCTTTCATGATATTTGTTATTTATTGTTGCGGTACTGTTCTTTAGACAAACTACGTGCCTAACCGTTTAAGCGATTGCTTTTGCGCCAGTCTGTCCGGTTATTCCTGTTAAAAACAGGCTTAACACGTCTTAATGGCAGGTTTTAGTATTTTTTAGACGAAGTATGACTGTACAAGTAACGGCGGCAATCGTGGCTTGATTTCCCCAGATTCTCCGCGTAAATCCCCGGATTTTTTTGATCGTTGACTGTTATCGGCGGGCATTCTGGGCGAACTTTGCCCGATGCAAATCAGAATCGGAACGCGGGCAAGCCGGTTGGCCCTGTGGCAGGCCGAACACATTCAGACTTTACTACAAACGGCGGGCATTCATTCTGAATTAGTCCTGATAGAAACCACCGGCGATAAAGTTCAAGATCGGTCATTGTCTAAAATCGGCAGCAAAGGGCTGTTTACGCAGGAACTCGAAGACCAACTCCGCAGCGGAGCCATA
>JBBRUV010000207.1:0-8813 GCA_038247465.1 Cytophagales bacterium | reverse complement strand
TTGTTTGCCAACTCAATAAATTTCTCGTAATATGGTACCGATGTTCCTGACGCAATTGACTCGGTTGGATTGGCATAGTAGTTTGAGTTACCACGATAGTAATAAGCAGTAGCATATTCTGGATTACGCTCGGCCAACTTAGCAAAAACAGAATCGGCCCGCAAATAGGCCTCACGTCGTACTTGCTTTGTACGAGTTGTATCAGTCAATTCTCGAACCAAACGGGGGGCAGCCTGGTAGTAGGCCAGCCCCAGGTTGGTGAAATCACTTGCTAAAGGTTTCTTATCGGTAGCTACTACCAGCTTGTAAAATTCAGCCGCCTTATCCCAACGTTTACCAGCAAAATATTTCGCACCAATTTCGCGGTAGAGATTTTCCAGCGTATCAGACGGGGCCGCTTTGGTGAGGTTAACAATGCCCAGTGAATCACCTTCGGGTGTTCCTAACTGACCGTATGCCCGGCCTAAGTATTTATAATCGTCGTAGATTACTTTCTCCGGTGCGCTGCTGATAAACTTGTTTAAGGCTTCAACCGCCTGATCGTTCCTGTTCAGACCTGCGTAAGACCAACCATACATCCGGTCAACAATCGGATTGTTCACTTTGCCTTTCAGCCTGTCTAAGTAAGCAGTGGCCTGTAGATAATCACCGGCCAGAAAATAGTATTTCGCCACATCGAGCAATAGTTCTTCGTTAGTCGTTCCGGTTTTCTCAACGTATGTATTGTACGTTTTTGAGGCTTTCTTGTAAGCCCGTGAGTTTGCCAGTGCGTCAGCGTAGGCCCGGTAGGTTGGGGCAAAATCAGGGTCATTGGCAATTGCCTTTTCGTAATATTCCTGCGCCAACTTGTAGTTCTTACCCCGCAGGAAAACCCGCCCAATTTTGTAGTTGGCTTCGGCCAGGTTTGGATTAATGAGCAGTGCGTTTTCGTATTTACCGACCGCGTTACCGCCATCATTTTTCACGAAATAAGCATCGCCCATCGCCATTTCAATGTCAGTACTGGTGTTTTTCTTGTCTAACTTATCGGCTAAATCCAGCAGACGCAGGGCTTCGGCAGGGTCGTTTTGACCGTTGGTGTCAAACAGGGTGTACATCTCACCGGCCCGCAGCAAAACATCCATGTTTTTGCTTTTGGTGGCTTTCACGGCATTGTCAATCAGCGTTTTAGCCGTTGCCAAGTCTTTCTTGGCCAGGGCTACGCCTGCCAGACCAAGGTTGTTGAATTGATTGTTAGCATCAGCTCCAACTCCCTTCTCAAACGCGGCTTTTGCTTTATCGGGCTGGTTGGTGCGGAGGTAATAATAGCCCAGATAAAACTGATTATCGGCTGAGGGCGTGGCTATTGCCAACAGCATGAGTGTTTGCTCGGCTTTAACGTTCCGCTCTGACTCTAAATCTTTCATGGCCGACGCAATGTCTTGCGCCACCACCGGAGCCGTTAGCGCAACGGCTATGAACAACGTTGCCAGCAACGATTTTTTCGGAATGTTCATGGTCGAATTCAGGTTGATAAATGGGTAAAATGAAATTGTCCTAAAAAAACAGACTGTAAAGCTAAAAAATTGCAAAGCAATCCAAAAATTTACGGCCTGCACTGAGGTACCGGGCTATCGTGTGATGTAAATCTCCCGGTTGTATGGTTTAGTAGGCCAAAGCCCCAACTTCTCAATAATCAAATTACCTGCATCTCGGACTATGTAGGTAATTAGCCCGCCACCCAGACCGGGGTGTGCTTCACGACTTAAAATATAAACCGGGCGAATCAGCGGGTAATCTTTTAGACCCAGACTGCGCTGAAACGGCTGAAAATAATCGGCCCGTCCTGTGGGCTTATCTTTTGCCGAAACCCCCAAGACTCGTAATCCCCGCGACAGTTCGGCGGTTAGTGGACCTTCGCTGTCACTAATCCAGTTTACGCCGATGAACCCCAACGCTGCTGGATTCGTCCGTACATACTTTATCACCTCTTTATTCGACCGGGTAGTGAAAATTCGTAACCCCGTCACATCTTTAACGGCGAATGTTCTGAGCATAAATTCCAAATTGCTGGAATTGTTGTTATCAAAAACCAGCGTAATCGCTCCGGTTTGGTTTCCGCCCCGTAGTTGATTCCAGGTTTTGATTTGCCCGGTAAAAATCCCCCGCAGTTCTGCCATTGTTATCAGACTATCGGTATTGGCTTTGCCTGTAATCAGGGCTACACCGTCAGTGGCAATCAGTTGGGTTTTGCCCGTAATCTTCCGGTTGTTCAAAATCCCCTGCTCCTGCTTCGTCAGCGTTCGGGTGCAAAACACAATTCTGGCACTGTCGCGGAGCATCATGTTAATGGCTTCCTGCTCCGGTTTATACACCACGTTGAAATGTGCGTCGGTATATAGTCCTGAATACGTGCCGGTTAGCTGCTCAACCATCGGTTGAAACGATTCATCGGCGGCTACTGTGATTGTACCCCGTGCGGGAGTGTCTAATGCTGGCTTTTTGGGCGAACATGTTAGCAATCCCACTGCTGTCAGTAAGATAAAAATCCCGGCTGTTGGTTTAAAGTACTTCATCACGAAACCGTTGATACGCCCTCACTCCCCTAAAAATACCGTAGATAATCAGCACGGCAGCAATGCCATACCGCACCGGGCCGGGTTGGGGCAGAAACCCAAAAGACTGAGAGGAGGCAATCAGTCCGATGCCTCCTCCCAAGTATGCTACCGAAGCAATTACCGACAGCCAGAGGGTTATCTGCTCCGGCGTTCGATCACGTTGCCGCATTATTCCAGCGTAAAGTTGATTGGCAAGCTGAATTTCACCCGTACCGGACGGCCCGACTGTTTACCAGACCGCCATTTCGGCATTGACTTCACCACCCGAACGGCTTCTTCATCCGTTCCGAAACCAAGTCCTTTCAACACCTGAACGTCCTGAATTGATCCATCGGTATTCACCACGAAACTCACAAACACACGGCCCGATACGTTGGCACGTTGTGCTGCTGCCGGGTAACGAATGTTCTTGCCCAAAAACTGACCGAGTGCGCTCATCCCGCCCGGAAATTCGGGCTGTTGCTCCACAACGGTAAAGATTTGGTCGTCCTTTTTCTCAACCTCAACGGCGGCTTCCACTTTTGTTGGGCCAGTTGATTCTTCGGGAGCAATAATTACTTCCTCGGCGTTGGGATCACCTTCCTGTGTTTTCTCGGCGGCTACGGCCTCTTTCAGTTCTTCAACCGTTGGTGGCGGAGTTTCTTCCGGTACTTCTTCATCGGGCTTTACTTCTGGTGGCAAAAACTGCACCGTGTTCACTTTTTGCAATTCTACCGGTGGTGGTGGCGGTGGCTCATTGGGGTCAATGGGCGGTGGTGCCAGTTTCATCAAATCCACCTCAATCATGGCTTCTTCCTTGGCTTCAGGGGTCAAGAACGCGATGGCACTTGGCGCAATGGTTGCCAATACGAACACAACTGTACCGATAACCAACGCACGGGTAGCCGTCCACGGATACGTTTTCCGCAGTTGATAAGCACCGTATTCTTTGTTACGGTTTGCAAACACGAAGTCATCCAACGTCATGTTTGAATCTGGTTTTACCTCTGCCATGGCTTATACATCGAGTTTAAGTCTCTCCTTGAGCATCGTTTTCTCATCCGGCGTTACCACATCAACCAAGGCGTATATTTTTTGATGGGTAATCGCCATCTCGTCCAGCACGTCAACCA
This sequence comes from Cytophagales bacterium, assembly GCA_038247465.1. Classification (GTDB taxonomy): domain Bacteria; phylum Bacteroidota; class Bacteroidia; order Cytophagales; family Spirosomataceae; genus JBBRNH01. The sequence continues at coordinate 5,104 of JBBRUV010000207.1, read as the reverse complement.
TGTTGCGGTATGTTGATTCTTTGGTTGGCTTAATAACTACCACGAATTCCTTCCCGATGAGTTTCTGACTTTCCTGAATTGCTTTGCGAAGGTCGTAGCCGTAGCTAACGGTTTTCACATCAGCATCAGTCGTGATTTCCGAAGCGGCCTTGCCAACAATAAAGTGCGCTTTGTTGTCTTTACCCAGAAACAGGGTCATTACTTTTGAGGCTTTCAAATCTGACGTTTTCACGTCTTTCGTTTTGTCCGGTACGTTGAGTGTCATTGATGACGGTTTGCTCAAGGTGGTAGCCAGGATGAAGAAGGTAATGAGCAGAAAGCCCAGGTCCACCATCGGAGTCATGTCAATTTTGGTTGACTGTTTCTTCGACCGAACCTTCCCGTCACCGTGACTACCACCACCGGAGGTGTCTATATCTGACATGATTTTTTCAGAAGTTTAAGGTTTAACTGGTGTTGTGGTTCGTGGTTTGTGGTTCATAGCTGCTTACTGCAAACCACAAATCACAAACCATCAAATCTCAAACCTAACTTACTATTCGTTTTTCCAGCCTGCGGGCGGGGCTTCGGTGCCGGTAATCAGGTTGAACTTGTTAATGTTCTGCGCCTGCAACGTAGCGAGTACGTTTTTAAACACCGGAAACTTAGCCAGGTTGTCGCCTTTGAGCGCAATCCGAAGGTCATTGTTAGCCTTGCGCGAGTTATAAATCCAATCTTTCAACTCGTTGATTGGGGCTGCGCCCGTTGAGTCTGTTGGCAAACCGGGCTGTTTCACCTTGTTACGTTCTTCACCGTCGAGGTTCAGAAAAGCCTTCAACTGCGCTTTTGGTACGCCGAAACTCGCTAATTTAGAAAAGTTACTTTTCTCTTTGTCTGTAAAAGACATCCCGTTAGCAGCGGCAAAGTTATCAAGCATAGCCAACCGTTTTTGCTGGTTGTCAATCCCGAAATATACTTTACCGTCATTACCGATGGCTATCGTCATAATGTCTTTATCCGGCACTTTAATGCCTGAAATAGACGATGGAGTCTCGATAGTAGCTGCGTCCTGGGCGCGGAATTGTGCGGTCAGGATGAAGAACGTGAGTAGCAGAAATGCTACGTCTACCATCGCTGTCATGTCCATTCCGGCCCCATGTCGTTTTGGTTTTATCCTGGGCATAGTCGTTGGGTTTTGTTAATAATGCGTAGCAAAGTTTTGCTGGATGCTCAGGCCGATCTCGTCAATGTTGTAGGTCAACGAGTCAATCCGGCTCGTAAAGTAAGCGTACATTATCGTAGCAAGTGCGGCAGTACCGATACCAACTGCGGTGTTTACCAGGGCCTCAGAAATACCCGTTGACAGAGCCGCCGTGTCGGGCTGACCCGTTGCACCCATGGCCGAGAAGGCACGAATCATGCCCAATACCGTTCCGAGCAGGGCGATCAGCGTTGATACCGAAGCCAGCGTTGCGATAATGACGAGGTTTTTCTCCAGCATCGGTAATTCGAGCGACGTAGCTTCTTCAACCTCTTTTGAGAGAGCAGCTAACTTCTGCTCTTTGTTCAGTTCAGTATCGGTAGAAAGCTGGCGATATTTCACCAGCGCGGTTTTCACTACGTTACCAATCGAGCCTTTCTGCTTGTCGCACTCTTTGATGGCAGTCTCAACATCGTTCCGGTCAAGCAGCATTTTAACTTTCTGCACGAACGAATCAACCGAACCAGAACCGTTGGCGCTGGCGATGGTGATAAAACGCTCAATCGAGAACACCAGTACGCACAGGAGACAGGTGAACAGAATCGGTACTACGAACCCACCTTTGAAGATGACTCCGAAGAAATCTTCGGCGAGTGGCGCTTTCGTATTGTCACCGTCTTGGAAGTGGCTACCGTCACCAAAGATGACGTAGTAAACGACGTGACCAACCACGAGCAGAATCGGGATGATCAGGATGGGGTTGAGGCCGTTCGATTTTTTCTTCGGGGCGGCTGCTGCGGCTTTGGCGGGCGACGGAGTTGATTGTTGTGCCATTGAACTACAAAAAGGGTTAAATTGAAAACTGGTTTTGGCAGTAAAAAAACGTAAAAATTTTAGATTAGCCGGATTTACATTAATAATATTTTGGCTATCGGGCTTTAAAGCGTTCACAAAGCTATGTTTTTTTGCTCTATACAACGCAAACCTGTTCACCAAAAAAATATTTCCGGTTGCAACCCGATAACAAAGAGTTGGACTAATCTGATACTGCCATCCCCCGCCGAAGTACGATCAGGTGTTTGATAATGACTTGTTTTTCAGCTTATCCACCCTTTCCGGGTTGGCAGGGCAAGATTACGCCGTTTTGGAGAATCGGGAGGTGCTTTGTTCATAAAGTTTTTGTTAAGAGTGCCCGGTTAACCACCGATTAACCCGCGAATAAGCCATATTCAATCAATAGATGCAGCCAATAGCCGAATTGCACACGGTGAGGGCCAATAAAAAAGCGGCTCCCAGTGGGGAGCCGCTTCGTATCAGTTTCTGGCAGGAAACGAATTTAGTTTGTTTAGAACCGGAAGTGTGAGAATGCCTTGTTGGCTTCGGCCATGCGGTGCGTGTCGTCTTTCTTCTTCACTGCCGCGCCTTCGCCTTTTGCTGCTGCCACGATCTCTGCGGCAAGCCGGTCAACCATAGTTTTCTCGCCCCGTGAACGGGCGTACTTGATAAGCCACTTCATGCCCACAGCCACCTTACGGTCGGCCCGGACTTCGGTTGGTACCTGGAACGTTGCCCCACCAACCCGGCGGCTTTTCACCTCAACCGTGGGCATGATGTTGTTGAGGGCTTTTTTCCAGGTATCGAGACCGCTTTCGTTGGTGCGTTTGGCCACTACGTCGAGGGCATCGTAAAAAATTGAGTATGCCAGGCTTTTCTTGCCTTCATACATCAGGTTATTCACAAACTTGGTTACGAGTACCTCCTTATACTTAGGATCAGGTAACACGTACCGCTTGGGTGGTTTTGACTTACGCATAGTTTCTTCAGATGTTAAATCTTACTCTGGGGTAGTCTTTCAACGCCCAGTAGCCCCCATCCCCAAAGGGGGCCATGAAAGGTACTTTTCAAAGCCCCTTTTGGGGGTGGGGGGCTGTTACTTTTTCTTCTTCGCTGGTGCGCCTTTCCCGCCTTTGACTACTGGTGCCTGGCCTGGTTTAGGGCGTTTTGCGCCGTATTTGGAGCGGCTCTGCAACCGACCGCTTACGCCGGCCGTATCGAGCGCACCCCGAACAATGTGATACCGAACACCGGGCAGGTCTTTCACGCGGCCACCGCGAATCAACACGATTGAGTGTTCCTGCAGGTTGTGGCCCTCGCCCGGAATGTAGGCGTTGACTTCTTTCTGATTGGTTAACCGCACACGGGCCACCTTCCGCAGAGCCGAGTTTGGTTTCTTAGGGGTGGTGGTGTACACGCGGGTACACACGCCCCGCCGTTGCGGGCAGGCATCCAAAGCGGGAGATTTCGACTTGTCGATTAGCTTCTCACGGCCTTTACGCACTAACTGTTGTATGGTAGGCATTCGTTGTCTTAGTTAAAATCCGGTCTCTGCCAAAAATTGAGGGTGCAAAGATAGGGAAAAAGTGGTTAGCATCAAGTGGTCAGTGGCAAGTTGGCTCATGCAAACATACCAACCACTGACCACCAGCTACTTGCCACCTTTTACGCCTGCCCCACCGGGCCGCTGAAACCGCCCGGAAACCGGAACGAATTGTCGGCAGGCTGACTGATGTCGCCGAAAGCTTCTTCGTAGCGGCCAATGTTCTCGGCGAGTGCGTCTAAAAGTCGTTTGGCGTGTTCTGGAGTCAGAATAATCCGGGCTTTGACTTTAGCTTTTGGAACGCCGGGCATGAGCCGGATAAAATCCAGGATAAACTCGCTGTTTGAGTGAGCAATCATGGCCAGGTTGGCATAAACGCCTTCGGCAATTTCTTCGGTCAGTTCAACGTCAATTGAGCCTTCGGGACGTGGGTTTTCAGGATTCATGGTCTTCGGTAGTTTCGTACAAACAAACAACCAAACGGTTCAACAACCAAACCGAAGCTACGGTACAAAACTGAGCTTGCCGTTGTTGGAGAACTGGATTTTCCCCGACCCGGCATACTGCACTTTCTTGGCTTTGGCTGTAAAACCGTTGATGGTAACAATATGACTGGCACTTATGGTAACGGGCGTGGTGACCACTGGTACAAAACCGCAAGACCAGGTGCCGGCACTATTCCAATTGCCCGAACCAAGCGACGTGCAGGCCACAGGTGGCGGTAGAACCGACTGAACGGCAACATCGGCCCGGATAAGCCCGTAGCCGGTGAAGAAATCGAAGCCCGCGTCGAAACCTGCCGTAGTTGGGTCGTTCATGTCTACGCACGAGGCAATGAGGGCCGTTTTAGCATCATTGGGCGTAAGCGTTGGTTTCGCCTGAATCATTAGTGCGGCTACGGCCCCGGCATGGGGAGCGGCTGCCGACGTACCGAAAAAGTTGGGAAACGTATCAGCATCAATCGGGGAATCATTACCAAAAAATGAAGTATTGCCGCCGTCCGGTGCCGTAACTTCCGGCTTTTGCCGGGTCACGGGCGTAGCAAGTCGTGCGCCCGTTGTCGAAAAATAAATGGGTGTGCCGCCTTTCGAGGAGAAACTCTCAATTTCGGGAGGGTTCACGCCGTAGGCCGGCGTTCTGGTAAAGCGGGCGGCTCCGGTGGCAATGGCCCCGGCAGCGTTGGGGTGGCCGTAGCAGGTGCTGGCGTTGATGCCAACAATGCCGGATGCCGAAGCCGGAAAAAAGCTGTCGGCGTTTTCAATAAATTTCAGACGGGTTGGGCTGGTGCCTTCATATTTCGTAATCAGGATATAATAGGTCTTACTCGAACTGCTGGTGTTGTCATAGCTAAGAATTTCGAGTGCGTCCTTACCTATGTTTACCTCCTCACTGGCAGCAGCTACGAGCGTACTGGTGCTGGGATTGACCGGGAAAGAAGAAGGAATGCCTTTGAACAGATAAATGTCTAAATCGCCCCTTGTTCCTGTTCCTCCACTGACCGAAAAAAACGGGTTGTCCCACTGAAAACTAAGGACAGTGCCGGAGTT
>JBBRUV010000206.1:0-8815 GCA_038247465.1 Cytophagales bacterium | reverse complement strand
GGGGTTTTAGTCTTGTTCTGCCGGAAACTATTGCACCCGAATCGGTACACCAACTTCCATATTATCCCAACCCATCACCATATTGGCACCGCCCGGTTGTGGGGCAAACTCAATCTTAAATTGCTCGATGGGTGTTGGAAAGAGACCCGCCGAAGCCGGAATCCGGGCGAAATCTTTTGTTTCGTCGTACATCGTCCCCCATTGGCCGGTTTCTTTGTTCAGAATCAGCGTCCAGCTCAGGTTGGCGGATGGAATTGTCCAGAGTGAATATTTCCCGGCAGGAACGGGCCTTCCGGCAACGGTAACGGCCTTGTTAAACTCGATTACCGTAGCAGCATTGGCTCCGGTGCGCCAGACTTTGCCAAACGGAACAACCTCGCCGAAGATTTTACGGCCTTTTTTCGAGGGTTGGCAGTAATCAACCGTAACGGCCAGGCCATTCTGGTTAAACTCGGCTTTCGCTTTGGGGCTTTTGGTGCCGCTATACATCAGATAGCCTACTAACGCCAGAACCAAAACGCCAATCACACTGCCAACAATTATCAGTACTCGTTTCATTAGAAAAAGGATTTAGGTGAAGGCCAAAGCTACGGAGATTTTGGGGGCAGAAGCCAACGATATCCATTCAGCTTGTGCTGCATTTGGCAGGTATAGAACCTGACTTACACGCTATAAACTCTATACCTTTGCGTTTCCAAAACAAAAACAACAACACGTGCCACTGCTAACAACATACCAGATATGCCCGATGGATAGCCATAAACAGGCTGACCGATGGGTGGTGTGTTGTCAGAATAGACCTTAGCATGAGACCGAAGGACGCAGATTATGCGTTATTTCCTCATTAACACACTGCCCGGATGCCCCAAGCATGCGGGTTTTTTATTTTATTTTTATCCTAAATAGTCTGTTTATGAGAATGTTAGCCAGTATTCAGCGCATTAAGGCACTTGACCCCATTGAAAACGCGGATGCTATCGTAAAAGCCACCGTGCTGGGCTGGCAGTTGGTGGTTAAGAAAGACGAGTTTCGGGTGGGTGAGTTGTGCGTCTATTGCGAAATTGACAGTCTACTGCCTGATCAGCCCGCGTTTAGTTTTTTAGCCAATCGGGGCTGGCGTATTCGCACAATCCGGCTCCGGGGGCAGGTTTCGCAGGGGATTTGCTTTCCACTGTCGGTATTGCCGCCCGGTGCGCCCGGTGCCGAGGGAAACGACGTAACGGAGGTGCTGGGAATCCGGCTTTACGAACCGCCTGTACCGGCTCATTTAGCCGGAAAAGTACGCGGACCATTTCCCTCGTTTATTCCCAAAACCGACGAAACGCGGGTGCAGGTTCTGGAGGAGTTACTGACCAAATATGCCGGAAAACCCTGCTATGTGACCGAAAAATTAGATGGCAGTTCGGCTACCTATTACCTCCGCAACGGTTTTTTCGGCGTCTGTTCGCGGTCGCTGGACTTGCTCGAAGATGAACCCGGCACCGAACGGCCCAACAGCTTCTGGAAAGTGGCCCGTGAGTTAAACATCGAAGAAAAACTGCGCGGTTTAAGCCGAAATATGGCCTTGCAGGGTGAATTAATTGGCGAAGGTATTCAGGGCAATAAATACCGGATTCGCGGTCACACTGTCCGGTTTTTCAACGCTTTTGACATTGACCATCACCAATACCTGGGCTTCGCCGAATTTAGTGAACTGCTGGAGACATTGGAACTTGAGACGGTGCCAGTGTTGAACACTAATTGGCCGTTGATTGCCGACATTCCGGCGTTGGTAGCGGATTCGGCGGGCCGGTCAGTTCTGGGCGACACGCCGAGGGAAGGTATCATTATCCGCCCAATGACCGAACAGCGAGATATACTTGGAACGTCGGTAGGCCGAGTGTCCTTTAAAGTAATCAGCCCGGCGTTTTTGCTCAAATTTGAGTCAGATTAAATGAGATAACCGGTTGATTGTAATCCGATAAGGTCTTTGAGACTTTATCGGATTAATTCGAGATTTTATAGGTTTAGCAAGACAAATCGGGATACTACCCCTTCACACTGCTTCGGCCTTTACCTTCTCCCGCAGTTGAAAGAGTTCGTCACGCAGTCGGGCGGCAGAGAGAAAGTCGAGTTCTTTGGCCGCTTTTTCCATGTTGCGCTGGGTTTCGGCAATTAGTTTTTCCAGATCGGCGCGTCCCATGTAGCGGATCACCGGGTCGGCGGCAATCCTGATTTCGTCGGGTTCGACATACATCGGGCGCACCTTCGAGTCGGCTACTTTGGTCTGGTTCATAATGGCCTCGCGTGATTTAAAGACCGTTGTCGGCGTGATGCCGTGATCTAAATTGTATTCGGTCTGGACGGCGCGTCGGCGGTTGGTTTCGTCTATCGCTTTTGCCATTGAGCCGGTGATCGTGTCGGCATACATCAGCACCTTGCCATTCACGTTTCGGGCAGCCCGGCCAATGGTCTGAATCAACGACCGAATATCCCGCAAAAACCCTTCTTTGTCGGCATCCATGATGGCTACCAAACTCACTTCGGGCAGGTCAAGCCCTTCGCGCAGCAGGTTTACGCCCACCAGCACATCAAACACGCCGAGCCGCAGATCGCGCAGGATATCAACCCGGTCAAGCGTTTTGACTTCGGAGTGAATATAGCGCGTTTTGATGCCCACCCGGTCGAGGTATTTGCTGAGTTCTTCGGCCATGCGCTTGGTAAGGGTCGTTACCAGCACACGCTCGTGGCTCTTGATGCGCTTATCAATTTCTTCGAGCAGGTCGTCAATCTGATTCAGGCTGGGCCGCACCTCAATTTCGGGATCGAGCAGACCCGTTGGCCGGATAAGTTGCTCAACCACAACGCCTTCGGCCTTGCGGAGTTCATAATCAGAGGGCGTGGCACTCACAAAAATCGTTTGGGGCGTGAGGTCTTCAAACTCCTGAAACGTGAGCGGTCGGTTATCCATCGCACTCGGCAACCGGAAACCGTAGTCCACCAAAGCCGTTTTGCGCGAACGATCTCCGCCCCACATGGCCCTGATTTGGGGCATAGTGGCGTGGCTTTCGTCAACCACCATCAGAAAATCGTCCGGGAAATAATCGAGTAGACAGAACGGACGTTGGCCGGGTTTGCGCTCGTCAAAATAGCGCGAGTAGTTTTCGATGCCGGAGCAGTAGCCGAGTTCGCGCATCATTTCGAGGTCAAACTCAGTACGTTCTTTGATGCGCTCGGCTTCGGTCTCCCGAAACTCCCGCTCAAAATACTTGATCCGCTCCACCAGATCATCCTGAATAGTAACGATGGCGCGGTTGAGCGTGTCGCGGCCCGTGACAAAGAGCGCGGCCGGAAAGATTGAAATCAGGCTCTCATTCGATATTTTTTTACCTGTTTCGGGATCAATGCGCTGGATGGTTTCGATCTCGTCGCCGAAGAAAATAATGCGATAGCCAAAATCAGCGTAGGCCACAAAAATATCCACCGTGTCGCCCTTCACCCGGAAGTTTCCCCGCGCAAATTCGCCTTCGGTGCGGCTGTACAAAATCCCGACGAGTTTGTGTAGCAACTGGTTTCGGGTGATGGTTTCGCCTACGCCAATTCTGACCACATTCTGCCGAAATTCGTCGGGGTTGCCCATACCATAAATGCAGGAGACAGAAGCCACCACAATCACATCGCGCCGACCCGTCATCAGGGCCGAGGTTGCCGCCAGCCGCAGTTTGTTAATCTCTTCGTTGATGGCGAGGTCTTTCTCGATATACGTGCCGGTGGTAGCGATAAAGGCTTCGGGCTGGTAATAATCGTAATACGAGATAAAGTACTCGACGGCGTTTTCGGGAAAAAACTGCTTGAACTCCCCGTAGAGCTGGGCGGCTAAGGTTTTGTTATGGCTCAGAATCAGCGTCGGGCGGTTGGTTTGGGCGATAACGTTAGCCACAGAAAAAGTTTTCCCGCTGCCCGTGACCCCAAGCAACACCTGAGCCGGTTCGCCCGCATTAACACCTTTAACGAGTTCGGCGATGGCTTTGGGCTGGTCGCCGGTGGGTTGAAATTCTGACGTGAGTTTAAAGTTCATCCGTGTGGTTCGTCAGCACGGTTGCTGGCCGAACACACTAAGATACAGACTATTGGTCAGATTAAAAAAAAGCGTTTTGGAATTCTAAACCGAACGGTGCTGGTGAGTATGAACGGCGAAAAATTGGTTATTGAATGACGATTTTGTACGTTTATGTTAGTCAAAACACCCATACTTTTATGACAACACTTGAAGTGAATATCCTGATTGATTCTGATGAGCCATTCGTGATGAGCATTCTGAACGCAATGGCTGAGAAAAACTTGATTCGAGTTAATACGCCGGACGAATCGTTGGTACGGCCTGGCTCCCCTATGTCTGTTAAACGGCTTAACCAGTTTATTGACAGGTCAGAACGCAGCGGACGAATATCTGCTGACGATGCAAAAGCGCGGCTTGGGCTGTGATTATCAATAACCGGGTCGTTATACTGACAGCCGATTTTCTGGAACAATTAGCTGACACACAAACGTATATCGCTGAAGATAACGCCAAAAGGGGGCGACAACTGACAACTGATTTGTTCAACTTTCTGACAGATGTCATTGCGCCAAACCCATTCATCTTCATGGAGTATAGTGGTAAGCCAACGCCTGAAAAATCGTACCGTAGAGCAATCTTCAGACGGATATACATTGTTATCTACAAGGTGACCGATTCAGAAATTGTCTTTCTGACCGTTTATCACGCCAGTCGAAATCCTGACTCGATAGACCTGAACGAATAACACGCTATCCTGCCGTCGGGCGCGGAATGTGATGCCCGTGCGGGTCGGCGGCCATGAGCCTGGCAAACAGTCGCACCGTAGCAGCCGCGTCGCCATGAGCGCGGTGGCGGTTATCGAGCGTAATATCGAGCGACCGGCAGAGTTTCCCCAGACTATACGAGGGCATTCCGGGGATGAGTTTCCGGCTTAAACGCACGGTGCAGAGCGTCCGGCGCAGAAACGGGCGGTCGGCCCAGGCGAGTTCTTTCTGCAAAAAACCAAAATCAAACGGGGCATTGTGGGCCACAAAAATCGCACCCTCGGTAATGTCAAGCACGCGGTCGGCAACCGTATCAAAGGTAGGTGCGTCGGCTACCATTGCGTCGGAGATGCCGGTGAGGTGCCGGATAAACGGCGGAATAGGATGGCCGGGATTGAGCAGGGTATGGAACGAATCAACGACCTCCTGCCCATCAAAACGGAAGAGGGCAATCTCGGTCAGTTTGGCGGGGCCTTTTACCGGCCCGGTGGTTTCAACGTCAACGATGCAATACACAATACAAAGATACGCCCGTACCGAAAATAAACTTCTGCCGTTCGTGTAGATTGGCAAACAATATGTAGTTACGATTCCGTTATCACCTATATCACAAACAACAAAGACTGAAAGCGCATGGAAACTTCTCAACAACAGCAACCAAACTCACCACGCAAACGGCCTGATAAGCTGATCTCGAACCAGAAACCCGTTATTCAACTGCCCCTGATCATCGGTATTACGCTGGCGGGCGGGTTGCTGATTGGTGCGACTTTCTTTGGTAATTCAAAATCACTCAACAGCGTGGGCGGGGGATACGCCAAATACCGAGAAATTCTGCAACTCATTGAAAATAACTACGTTGACACCGTAAATACCGACGAATTAGTTGATTATTCGATCAGTAAAATGCTCGAAAAGCTCGACCCCCACACCGCCTACATGAACCCGATAGATGCCGTGGCCGCCCGGTCGCAGTTAGAAGGCGGTTTTGATGGTATTGGCGTGGAGTTCAATATCTACAAAGACACTGTGTATGTGGTTACGCCGTTGGCTGGTGGGCCGTCAGAATCGGCAGGTATTCAAAGCGGTGATAAGATCATCCGGGTGAACGAAACGGCCCTCACCGGCCCCAAAGTGGATAACACAACGGTGTTTAAAACCCTGCGCGGTAAGCGCGGCTCGGAGGTGAAATTGACCATCTTACGCCGGGGTAACCGCGAACCGCAAGCCCACACCGTTACCCGCGACCGGATTCCGACCTATTCTGTGGATGCCGCTTATATGGTTGACGACAAAACGGGTTACATTAAAGTAAACCGATTTTCAGAAACGACTTACGACGAGTTTAAAACCGCGCTTGCTTCACTCAAACAGCAGGGACTTAAACAGTTGATGCTCGATCTCAGGAATAACCCTGGTGGCTACATGGACCGGGCGACGAGTTTGGCCGACGAGTTTATTTCGGGCAACAAGCTATTGGTTTACACTAACGGCAAAGACGATAAATATGACCGCCAAACGCTGGCCCGCATTGCCGGACAGTTTGAAGAAGGCCCGGTGGTGGTGCTGATTGACGAGGGCAGCGCGTCGGCTTCGGAAATTGTGGCCGGAGCCTTACAAGACCATGATCGCGCCTTAGTTGCCGGTCGGCGGTCGTTTGGTAAAGGGCTGGTACAGATGCCCGTGCAACTTTCCGATGGCTCTGAACTGCGGCTGACCATCTCACGCTACTACACGCCGAGTGGCCGCAGCATTCAGAAACCTTACGTGAAAGGTCACGAAGACGATTACGGAAAAGACCTCGATGCCCGCTCGAAACGGGGCGAGTATTTCGTGGCTGACTCGATCAAAAACGACCCCAAACTGAAATTCAAAACCGATGGGGGCCGCGTGGTATATGGCGGTGGCGGCATTACGCCCGACTATTTTATTCCGCGCGATACCACCTGGCAAACGCCGTATCTGGGGCAGTTATACGGCAAGAACCTCGTGCGGGAGTTTGCGCTCGAATACGCTAACGACAACCGGAAACGGCTCGAAAAGATGACCTTCGCCGAATTTAACCGCACCGTTACCATTACGGATGAGCAGCTGGCCCAACTCGTGAAAGACGCAACGGAGCAGGGCGTGAAACCGAACGAGAAAGAGTTTAACCGCTCGAAAAACTACCTTCGCACCAACGTAAAAGCGTTTGTGGCGCGGTATATATTCCAGAAGAACAACCGCAACGGCCAGAACAATGAATTTTTCAGGGTGTATGGCGATGCCGACGAAACCTACAAACGCGGTCTGACGCTGTTCGACAAAGCCCGGCAGTTGGAGCGGGGAGTGAGTCTTAAATAGTGGTCAGTGGTCAGTGATTAGTTGGCTGACGCACAATCACCTGCGATCTACGGCATGGGCCGCCCCGCACTAATCACTTGCTACTGACCACTTGCCACTGGCTTGAAGTCCACTGATTTTGGGTCTTGCTCCCGGTGAGCGTTAGCCCCGAATCAGTGGCTTTTTGCTGAATATCAGCCGCGTCGGTTTCGTAAAAGCCACTGACTACCAACGTTCCACCGGGACTGAGCAAGCCGACGTAAACCGGGATTTCGGTCAGCAGCACGTTCCGGTTGATGTTTGCCAGGATAATATCAAACCGCTCCTCAGCATCTACATCGGCAATAGTTCCCCGAAACACCTGTACCTGATTTGTGCAGCCGTTGATTTCGGCGTTCTCGATGGCGTTTTCTACGGCCCACTCCTCAATATCAAACGCAAGCGCGTACTCGGCACCGAGTTTGGCAGCTAAGATTGCTAAGATTCCGGTGCCACTGCCTACGTCCAAAACCCGTTTTTCGGCATGATTGATGCCCAACTGATGCGCCAGCATCATGGCCGTTGTTTCGTGGTGGCCCGTGCCAAATGACATTTTTGGGTTAATCACCAGGTCGTGCTGAAACGCCGTATCTGGCGCATGAAACGAAGCCCGTACCTGCACCGATCCCGCTTCTGTCACAACCTCGATGGGCTCGTAATTGGCTTCCCACTCTGCATTCCAGTTACGCTTTTCCAACAGAACCGTCTGGTAATCAATTGAGGTCTGGGTAGCATACCGGGCTATCAACTCCCTGAGATCTGTCTCGTTAAAGTCAGTTTCAGGAATATAGGCGTTCAGGCCTGCGTCGGTTTCGACAAACGATTCGTAGCCTAATTCGGCGAGTTCGGCGGTGAGAATGTCGGCAAAGTCAGGCGAGACCGTGAGGGTAAGTTCGGTATAATTCATGGTCAAAAGTACTGTTTCAACGAGCAAAAAAGGAGGACTGAGACGAATCTCAACCCTCCTCTTATCAGCAACACGCTATCAGGGGCGTGAAAACGCTACTCCTGAACTATCGCTTCACAAACCGCCGACTGACTCCCCCGGTGGCCGTATGCAGCGTGAGCAGATATGTTCCGGTGGGTAGCGCGGTTACGTTGAGCCGAAACGACGTAGCCAGTGCCGGACGAAACGGAGTCAGTACGGTGCGTCCCTGCGCGTCGGTCACGATTACGGTTTCGATGGTGCGGCCATCGGTTTGCACCGTCAGCACGTCATCAGTTGGGTTCGGAAACAGCACGATGGCGTTTTCTGCCGAATCTTCTTCAGTCTTTATTCTACTAATAGCTTGATTATCAGGTGATTTTGCATTAATAACGGTATCGGCTTTCGATTGCCCTATGGCTTCGCGTGCTGTCCGCACCCGCACGTAGCGATGAGTGCCGGTGCCGTTCCAGCCGCAGAAAATCAGCGTGTCTGTTGTGCGCGATACGCCTAAACCCCGCGCTTCTATATTCCCCAGGTCGCTCAATGGCAGCGTCCAGAAGCGTCTGCTGGCTTCGTCTCGGTAATGAAACGTAGCGGGCAACACCCCACTGGCCCGCACCGCCATAAATACTTTTTTGTCGGGCATAACCCGGATACCGCTGCTGCCAGCCGCCAAACTCGTGATGGTTTCGGCCAGAACGTAATTCGTGCCATCGGTGCTGG
>JBBRUV010000205.1:0-8828 GCA_038247465.1 Cytophagales bacterium | reverse complement strand
TTGACCGCGCCCACCGCATTGGGCAGCAAAAGCCGGTTTTTACCTACAAGTTTATTACCAAAAACACCGTTGAAGAAAAGATTTTGGCCCTCCAACGCGCCAAACAACAGTTAGCCAGCAACCTCATCGGCACCGAGGATGGATTCGTAAAATCGCTCACCAAAGAAGATATTCTGGTGTTGCTCGAGTAAGGTACGAATGTGTACATTTGATAAAAACCAACGCAGGTATGGAAGCCACCGCTGAATTTGACACCGACGTTCTATCGGATTACGAACTCGACAGGGAAAAACCTACGCCTGGCTTACAACACGCACTCACGCAGGAAATTTAGTTTTCGGTATTAAATCCCGTTATCGCCACCTGTATCGGGTCTTGCCCGAAATCACGCTGGAAATGCCCGAAAAACCCGATTGTGTGCCGGACGTAGCGATTTATGCGGCTTCGGCCATTCAGTTTGAGCCAGATGCAATTCGGATGGCAGCTATGCCACTGACAACCATTGAGATTCTGTCGCCGTCACAAAACGACGACGAACTCGTTGCCAAAACAGACCGCTATTTTGGGGCTGGTGTAAAATCGTGCTGGGTGGTGCTGCCGAGTTTCCGGGCGATTTTGGTGTACTCGCAACCCCGCAAGTACCAGTTTTTTATGGAAGACAGTACGCTCACCGACCCGGCCACCGGCATTGAGTTGGCGGTGGGTGAGATTTTCAGGTAAGTGGCTTGATAAGCAGCAAACAGTGGGCTGTTGAACACAATGCATAACAGGCCGTTAATGATAGTTCACGTTGCTTTTCATCAAAACTGTGTCAATCGAAACACCGCTAAACGTTCTCGGCCAGCCGCTTGGCTGTTGCTGCACCAGCCCGGTAACGGGGTTTTATCGCGATGGTTTTTGCCGCACCGACGATCAGGATGCCGGGCGGCACGTGATCTGCGCCATCATGACCGAGCCGTTCCTGAACTTCACCCGCAGCCGGGGTAACGACCTCAGCACCCCCCGCCCCGAATACCGTTTCCCCGGTCTGAAACCCGGCGACCGATGGTGCCTGTGCGCCCTGCGCTGGCACGAAGCCTGGGAAGCCGCCCAAACCACCGGGCAGACTGTTTGCCCGCCCGTGATGCTGGCCTGCACCCATCAACGGGCTTTGCAGTATGTGACGTTGGATATGCTGCGGGAATTTGCGTTTGAAGAGTGACCACCCCCAACCCCCTCACCGCTTCAAAAAACGCCCGCTTTTGATCCGAACCCCGTCGGTGACGCGGTAAAAATACGTTCCGGGGGGGAAGTCGCCGACGGGTAAATCGAGCTGAAAAAACGCCCCGTTCCGGCGCATTGGCACATCGGCCCAGCGCGTAATTCCCTGTAAATCATAGATACTCACGCGAATATCGGCAGCTTTGGCATGGGCATAGCGTATAAACAGTATGGTAGCCGCCGGGTTTGGATACACTACCAAGTTGCTGTCAGCAATTTCATAAGCCAGCGAAGAATCAGGCAAAATGGAAGCTGTATTGGCGGCATCGGCCTGACGAACTACCCGTACCGGCGAGAAATTCTCGCACTGTAATGACTTGATCCATAGCCGATAATCGCCCGCCTGGCTCGCCAGCACCTGGTCGGTGGTGGCGTTGACGATTGCCTGATTGTTCCGATACCACTGATACCGATAGTTGGCGTTGACCGGCCCCTGCAACCGCACCGATGCGCCACGCGGCACAATCAGTTCGGCATCGTCGGGTAAAATCAAAATGGTGGCTACGTCGGACAGACGCACCCACACCGCTGGCGTTTGCATGGCGCAGCCCCGTTGCGTGACTTCGGCACGGTACACGCCCGGCTCTGTTGCGCTGAAACTAATCAGGGGTGTCCCGGCTGTCTGCTCCTGAGCCACCGTTTTTCCATCTTTAAGCCAGGATAGCCGACTACCGATTTGGGTTGTTACGGTTATCTGAACGGGGGTTTTGGGGTTGCACAGCCATTGGTCGGTGGTGGGCGAGATGGTGGCCGTTGGGATGTAGGTTTTCACCGAAACGGCCCGGCTCGTGCCAACACAGCCCTCCTTGTCGGTCACGCGCAGGGCGTAGCTGCCCGCCTGTGATACCGCACAACCCGACCCTGTTTGCCCGGTAATCGGCAATCCATCGCGGAGCCATTCGTAGGTGGTTACGCTGGCCGTTTGGCCGTTGGTGGTGCGGGGTGCCGTGCGTTGCGATACGGTTATGGTTGCCCCGGCGCAAATAGTTGTGTCAGTACTGATATTCAGATCAACGGCAAGTTGGCAGGCGGTTCGTTTCAGGCCGCTGGCGAGTACCGAAAATGGCTGGGCCGAATACCGCAACTGGCCTTTGTGCTTCACGGTCAGCGTAATGGTCTGCCCCGGCACTGGGTTCTGAATCACCACCTGTTCGATATTGTCGCGGACATTATCACCCCGCGTGGCGGGTTGACCGGGTTGGGCCGGGTTCAGCACAAACGGCAGATGAGTGGTGGTTCCGTCGGTGGCCCGCAGATCCAAATCATTCACTAAGCGAGCCGCCCGGTTGTTCACGTTGGCCGCGCTAACGGGCGTTGCTGCACCTTCGGGGTCGGTCCAGCAGAGGGTAAAGACAATCGGTTCGTTGCCCTGCGCCGTTACGGTTTGGGTAACCGTGTTGCCCTGTTGCAGCGTCTGTTCGGTGAGCAGATAACCGCGTGTTTCGTTGAGCAGCAGCCGGGCAGCGGCCTCGGCATCGAGCAAGCCCCAGCCGCGTTGATAATCCGGGGCAGCAGCCCGGGCCGCGTCCGGTCGCGTGGGGTCGTCGGTGGGCGGGGTTCGGTTGGCCGTGTGTAGCACCAATCCCCGCAAGGTAGCCGCCCGCATGAATTTCCCGGCGTTTTGCCGGGCAAAAAGCTCCTGCAACAAAAGCAGCGTTCCCGTTACGTTGGCCGAAGCCATTGATGTGCCGGTATTAGTGCCGTAAGCGACTGTGCCTGAAGATATTGCCGAAAATATAGTACCCACACCCAGCAGATCGGGTTTGATGCGTCCGTCGTCGGTTGGCCCCCAGCCGCTGTATTCCGAAACACTGTATCGCAGCGGCCCGGTGCCGGTAGCCGCGCTGATGTCTGCCGAGCCCACCGTGAGCAGGTTTTTGGCGTTGGCTTCGGCGGCAATCACGCCGTAGCTGTTGTTGCGGCTGCGGGAAGCGGTGCTGGTTTGGTTGGTGTTTCGCAGGAAATAAGGCGTTCCGGCGGGTGGGCCGGTCTCAGTGCGTTTGTTATCTGCCGACCGCACCATGAGGTAATACGGGTTGCTGAACGCAATGCGGTCGAGGTCGCTGGCTTTCTGGCCGTAAAATCCAAACTGGTAATCTTCGGTGGGGCTGATGCTGGTGTTGCCCCACCATTCCCATTGCCTGTTGGGGTCGGTGCCGGGCCGGTCGGGGTTGCGTACCCAGCCCGCAACGGGGCCGTAAGCGTGGTTCGAGAGCAGCAACGAACTGGCGGCTGTGGTGATTTCGACCATGTCGTTGTCAAAATCCCAGACGGTCAGGCCCGCGCCAAAGGCCATGCCCCGCGCCAGTGGGTTTGTGCCGCGCCCGATCATGGTGGTGGCTAAGTGCGTGGCATGGTTGCTGAGGGCGGTGAGGTTGGCGGCCTGACTGATGCGTTTCCCGGCGAGTTCCTGATGCGCGGCTAACACCAAACCGCCATCCCACAGCCCTACCTTCCCCGATAATCCCGCCGAACTGCCATCGAGCGAAAGGCCGAGCGTGGCCCCTGCATAAAGCGCGGTGGTGCGGGTGGCGGTGGCGGCTTCGGCGTTGTGGGTCGTATAATAAATTGGCTGGCCGGTGGCATCAACGTCCTGCAACTGATAAAAACGTCCGTTGGATTGATTTTTGCGGAGAGGCCAGTTCCCTTCTTTTGCCAGACGCAGGAGCCGCCGGTGCTGCACCGCCGAGCGGTTGATGATGGTTCGCTGCCAGGTTGCCAACGTTGGTTTCGGCCCCGGACGAGCCACAACAAAATTCAGCGACGCGCCCATAAAAAAAGTCAGGAGACTGATTTTCAGTAGAAAACCAATCGCCTGACTGTCTTGTGCGCTCGTGCCGATGTTATTTCGCTGTTGCTGCACGGGTGTTTTTAGGGTTTGATGAGTCGTCGTCGTCGGGTCAGTTGCGATTCCGTAGCGGGTATAACTACAAAAAACGTACCGCCCGGCAAATCAGCAAGCGAAAAAATGGCCGTGAATTTTTTTCCGTCGCGTTGCATGATAGCAGTTTTCAGCACAATCCCGCGCAAATCAATCAGATTTACCGTTGGCGGCTCCGGGTTTGTGACACTCAACGCTACGTCAACCGTTATGAAGTCCCGCGCCGGATTAGGATAAACGAGCAGGAAATTAGCGTCCGGTTCGTCGTCAGTAGCCAGAATGGTGACCAATAATTCGGGCGAAATCTCCGTGCCGCAGCCGTTTACGTTGGCCTGCACCGAATACCGCCCGGTTTGCCCAACGTTAAGACTGGCACTGACAGCCCCCGAAATCGGGATGCCGTTGAAGAGCCATTGATTGCCCGAAGTCGCGTTAGAAACCAGCACCAGCCCCGTTTGCGTAACCTTCGGTAACTCAGGCTCACGAATTGTGACCGTAACTGCGCTCGATGTCGTCGGTGTACAACTACCCGTTACCTGCACGGCGTAACTACCAGCCGCACTTGACAGTAGCGTAGCGGTGGCAGCCCCGGCAATGGGTTGGCCGTCTCGTTGCCAGCGGTAGCTCAGGGCTAATCCCGATGTGCTGCCCGGCACGGATGCCCGCAACGTTACGGCACTCCCCCGGCAAACAGCAGTGGGGCCATCGGCACTAACCAACGCCGTGAGCAACACGCCGGGTGCAACCGGCACCGCTGTTCGGGTCAGCACCGGGCAGGCCAACGAGCGCACCCGCAGGTTGTAGAGGTAATACCAGGCATTGGTGAGCGTGTCAGTGGTGGTAGCAGTACTGGCAAACAGCGACCCGCGAATGGTGACGATTGTGTTGCCGGCTTGATCGTTTAACTGGTACGGAAAGCCCGTTACGCCCACGTTTGAGCGAAAAATGGTGGCTCCGTCTTCATAATCAATCCTGATTTTATACTGTCCGGCCTGCGGAATGGCCAAATTCAGCGCGTACTCGGCACCGGGGTCGGTGGGGTCGTCGGCGGTGGTGCTGGCGGTTAGGCTGGCACTGCGCGTGGGCCGCACATCAAGCGTCACACTCGACACGATGCTTTCGTCTAACCGTCTGACACTGAACGTAAACCGCCCGGCAGCCCCGACATATAGCCGCGCACTTTCGAGCAAAAGAGCCGTTTCTGTTTTGATGAGCGGCTGCGGGGCAAAGGCACCGCCATAACTGCCCCCACCGAGGGCACTTTTACTGGCCGGGCCAACCAGTCCGGTAATGTCGCTCTGGGTAGCATACAGGGTTTGATTGGTGAGCCGAACCCGCGTTGTGGCCTGATTACCAACCGTTAATAAATTGCCCGCCGTTGGTGCGTCATACCAATAAGCCAGGCCGGGGCCGGTGTTTCGGAGCGACAGAACGGTATCGCTGCCGCAGGATGTGGCCGCAAAAATGCCGTTGTTTTGCCCCGTGCCGATGGTACGCGTGGCCGAAATCTGGTTGTTAGCCGGGTTTTGGTCGCCAGACAGCGTGGTGGTCACTACAAACCGATAGGGTTGACCAGCCCGCAACGCAACACCCGTTGGCGTTCTGAGGGCAAGCTGCGCCGTGCCGAAAGCCGCCAGTGACGCGATTGCACCAGTAAGCGACGCAACGGGCGCATTGGCCGCATCGAAAATCTGAACTGTTACGGGTAGGTTCTGCTGCACAACGGTTCCGAGGTTCTGCACCTGCACGGCCACCAATGCCTCGCCCGACGAGCCGCAGGCCAGCGTAGTGGGCGACAGCAGCGCAACAGCCGCTACGTCGTTGGCGGTTAGCACGGTTTGCAACAGATAATCCTGGGTTTCGCCGGTGAAATAACTCCCGCAGGCCGCTACAACGCTGGCACTATTGGCTTCGCTGGCAACAATCCGCAACCGCACAAACCGCCCGACGGAAACGGTGGGGGGAACAACGAACGGAGCCGCAAACAAATCGCCCGGCACCAACCGGCCCGACGTTACCAGTGTGTCGCCGGCATCGGTAAACGAGCCGTTGCCGTTCCAGTCGGCGAAGACCCGCACAAAACTCGCCCGGCGGGTGGTGTCGCAACTGCCCAGAGAAACCGAAAACGGCACACTTTGGCCCGGTTGCACACTGGTAACGGTGCGGGTCTGGTCGGTGTAGGTGGTGCAACCGCTACCGCCCGGCTGGTCAATGCTGCCGAGCCGGACGCGGGCAATGCGGGTGCCTGCTGCTGATGCCGGGGCCGACGCGCAGTAGGCCGTTCCGCCGATGCCGCTTAACAACAGCGCGTAGTCCTGCTGGCTGTTTTTCAGGGTGCCTTTGTGCAACACGGTAACGGTATAGGTTTTGCCCGGCACCGGGTTTTGCACCAGTACCTGCTCCACGTTATCCCGAACATTATCGCCGGGGGCAGCGGGTTGGTCAGGCGCGTCGGGGTTCATTGTCCAGGGCAGTAGCATGGTCGTGCCATCGTTCAGGCGAATATCAAGGTCGTTCACGAGTTTGGGCGTGCGGTCGTTGAGTAGTGCGCCCGTAACCGCAGCGTCGGGGTCGGTCCAGCAGATTGTTGCTACGAGCGGCCCGCGTCCCGATGCCACAACGGTCAGCGAATACGTTATTCCCTGCGCCATTGTCTGCTCGTCAATCCTGAAATTATTGTTTATGTTGCCAATGGCCTGCCCCGCCCGTTCCATGTTCAACAATCCCCAGCCGAAGCGGTAATCGGGGCCGGGCGCATCGCCGGTTTCGTCGGCAGTATGAATGGCGAGTCCTTTCAGGGTAGAGGCCCGCATGAGTTTTCCGGCGTTTCGCTGGGCGTAGTATTCCTGCAACAGCAACAACGAGCCCGTTACGTTGGGGCCAGACATGGAGGTGCCGCTCAGGGCGACATACGCGCTGTCGGTGGTCGAACTGGTTGATAATACGCTCACGCCCACGCCCACTAAGTCGGGTTTAATGCGCCCGTCGTCGGTTGGGCCCCAACTGCTGAACGACGCTAATCGGGCATCCGAAGCCTGGCGGTATCCGTTCGAGATGTTACCGATAGCCCCAACGGTGAGGATGTTTTTGGCACAGCCATAAGTCGGTATCTGGTCGTAGCCGTTTTGGTCGGCACGGGCTACGGCACTGGTTCGGCTGGTGGCCCCGAAGTAATACCGCTGGCCCGCAGCGGGGCCGTTGTCGCCGTGATTGTTGCCGGCTGATTTCACGATCAGGTAATAGGGCGCGGCTGCCGCAATCTGATCCCAACTGCGGGTATCGGCGTTATACAGCCCAAATTTGTAGTCAACGGTTTGGCTCACGGTAGTGTCGCCATACCATTCCCAGGTGATGGTTCCGGTGCGGGTGCTGTTGTTGTTCCAGCCCGAAAAAGCACCATACGAGTGATTCGAGACCAGCAAATCGGGGGCAGCAATGGTCATTTCGGCATCGTCGTTGCTAAAATCCCAGGCTTTCAGTTTTGCCCCAAATGCCATCCCCCGCGCTACCGGGTTGCGGCCCCCGGCAACCATCGTGCCGGAGGTATGCGTGGCGTGGTTGTCGGTTGTACTGGGATTATCCTGCTGGCTCACGCGCCCGGCCAGGTCAACGTGGGTGGCCCGCACCCGCCCACCGTCCCAGGTGCCAAGCCGATTCTGCACACTGGCATTGCTGCCCGACAGATTCAGGCCCAGCGAGCCGCCAGCGTAAAAACTATTGGTTCGGGTGGTGATTCCGGCCCGTGCGTTGCTGGTTGTGTGGTCATAAAGCAGTTCGCCGGTTTCGCTGATTCCTGCCAGCCGCACCACCATGCCGTCGGGCCGGGTTTGCTCGATGGGCAGGCCGCGCTGCCGGGCAATCGCTTCGGCGCGGGCGTAGTTTTCGGTGTGAGTCGTCTGAATTTGGTCATACAACGTAGCCAGTCGCGCCCGTTGAGCGGTGGTGTATGGGATTGGCTGGGCCAAAAGAGCCCCATTGAGTAGCAGATAAATCGGTACTAAAAACCGGGAAATGTGGCGCATAATGATGGTAAATCGGTGGTTTTTAAGAACTACGGCAAGGTACGGCTTTGAGATTGAATCCGTATTGGATACGTCAGAAGCAGTAAGATTGTTGCCGAAGATGTAAAGCATCCCGTTTTCGTTTTATTTTTGCTCAAATTTCTACTACAACCCACGTTTTACTGACATGGAAACACAAACAACAACCCGGCCCTGGCTCAAGTTTTACCCCACTGGTATTCCGCACGATATAAACCCCGATGCCTACCCCTCGCTGGTGGCCCTGATTGATGAAGGCTTTACCCGCTTTGCCGACCGCCCGGCGTATTCGTGCATGGGTAAAGAAATCACATTCAGCGAGTTGGATAAACTCTCGATGCAATTTGCGGGCTATTTGCAGGGCGAACTCGGCCTAAAACAAGGCGACCGTATCGTGATTCAGATGCCCAACCTGTTGCAATATCCCGTAGCGATGTTCGGGGCACTCCGGGCGGGCCTGACAGTGGTGAATACCAACCCGCTTTACACGCCCCGCGAGATGCAGCATCAGTACAAAGACTCCGGCGCAAAGGCCGTTGTGATCCTGGCAAACTTTGCCGGTAACTTAGAAAAAATACTGCAAAATACTGATATTCAGCATATTGTTGTGACTGAGGTTGGTGATTTGCTCGGGTTCCCCAAAAATC
>JBBRUV010000204.1:0-8940 GCA_038247465.1 Cytophagales bacterium | reverse complement strand
GGTGTACCATCCGGCGGTGTACCATCCGGCGGTGTACCATCCGGCGGTGTACCATCCGGCGGTGTACCATCCGGCGGTGTACCATCCGGCGGTGAGACGCAAGTATGCGTCTCTACAAAACCATCCGGTTCTAATTTTCACTCTTTGCCCTTGATTTCAGGTCGTCGGCTCCGGTGCTGCGGTCGCGGGTGGTTTTCACGTTCTGATTGCCAAAGCGGTAGGTAAACGTCAGTCGGGCCTGGCGGCTGGGCCAATACGACCGCACCGAGAAGTCAATATCCTGAAACTTGGTCTGGCCCCTGAACTGTTGCGTCCAGAATAAATCGCTGACGTTCAGGCTGATGCGTCCCTTTTTTGCCATCACCGATTTTTGCAGACCAACGTTCAGCGACCCCATCGGCTGGGCGATCCAGAAATCGTAGCCGCCCCGCCCGTTATACCAGCCCGAGACTTCGAGCGAGAGCGTTTTGCTGAGGGTGAAATTCTGGCTCGAATACACATTCCACGAACTCCAGGTCAACTCAACGAACTCGTTGTTATACACCGTTTTGTTGCGCGTTCTGAACGCGGTGAGGTTGTTCTGCATCGTCCACCATTTCGTTACCGACACCGGAAAGCTAATTGTCAGGTTCAGGTTGTCGCGGTTGTCAATGTTTTCGCTCGTCACATACGTTTTGTTTTCGGCGGCAATCTGGCGCGGGATTTCGTCGATGATGGCATCGGTGGTTTTGGCGTAGCCAAGCGTGGTGTTGACTTTACCCTTGAACACGTGCGTCAACTGAAACGAGTTGGTAAACTGGGGTCGCAGGTTGGGGTTGCCCTGCTGGTAGGTATAGGGGTCGAGGAAAAACACAAACGGGTTCAGGTTCTGGTAGTTCGGGCGGTCTATCCGGCGGCTATACGAAAACGTCAGTGTATTGCTCGAATCAATCGACTGGGTCACAAACAGCGTCGGGAAGAGGTTGGTGTAATTGCGTCGGTTCACCTGGTTAAGCGTAATTGAGTTGCCTTCCGACAGCGTGTGTTCGAGCCGGAGGCCGGTCTGAATCTGCGTTTTCTTGCCGAGTGTGGTGCTGTAATTCACGTAGGCCGCGTTGATGTTTTCGGTGTATTTAAAGCGGTTCGAGCGGCCCATGTCAACGGCCCACGAGTCGGTTTTGGTCTCGAATGTCAGGTCATTATCTGAAGTAACGTAGCTGGTTTTCAGGCCCGTCTCAAATTTTCCTTTTTTGAACGGATGCACGTAATCAGTTTTGAACACGCCAATCTGAATGGTTGAGGGCATCCGGTTGCGGATCGAATCGGGCGAGCCACTGCGCTGATAATCAGGCGTGAAATACTGGGTGCCGAGCAGATTATTTGACTTGCCCTGATACTGCACATAGTCGGCATCAGCGGTCCATTCGCGGCCTTTGCCATCGAAATCATGTTTGATGTTGGCGTTCAGGTTGATGTTTTTCCACTGATTTTCTACGCTTGTTCCGGTCACGAATCGGCGCATTACGGCCCGGTTTGCATTCAGAATGTCGGTCTTGGTGATGGCGTTGGGTTGCCGCCAGTCTTCGACAAAGCCCGTTGCCAGTACACCCAGCGTGGTTTTTTTCGTGATCGTATAGTCTAAACCGGCTTTGAAATTGTGGTTATAGCCGTTGTTCAGGCGAGTGCTTTTCTGGTCAAAATAGGTGACGGTGCCGTTGTAGGGGATACTGCGGAAGATGTCGTTGCCGCCCGCGCCCGTAAACCGCGCTCCGCTATAATTGCCGAATACGTTGATTTTCCCCTGCCGGTGGTTCAGAGCCAGCGACGCGTTGCCCCGTCCGCGCCCGCCGGGTTGTAGTTGGTAGCCGGTGCCGAGGGTCAGGTTGCCGTTGGTGCCGAAGTTTTTGTTTTTCTTGAACCGGATATTGATGATGCCCGCGTTGCCAGCCGCATCGTATTTTGAGGACGGGTTGGTGATAATCTCGATTTTCTCCACGTTGTCGCTGGGCGTATTGCGGAGCATCGTCACCACTTCCTGCATGGTCATGTAGGATCGTTTCCCGTCAATTTCCACAATTACGCCCTGTTTACCGTTTACCTTTATCTGCTCGTTTTGCTGGTCAACGGTTACGCCGGGGGCTTTTTCCAGCACTTCCAGTACCGTACTCCCCGCCGAGACAATACTGTTTTCAACGTTTACCACCAGCCGGTCAACTTGTTGTTCGATGAATGGTTTTTTGGCCGTTACCTGCACCTCGTTCAGGGTTTTGGCTTCTTCGAGCAGCGACATTACGGGTATGGTCAACGTTGGTTGATCGGCACTAACCGCGAACGGTGCGCTATACGTTTTGCCGTAGCCGACCTGCTGCGCGGCCATTAAATACTGACCTGTTGCCCGGCTTTCTATTTCATAATGTCCGTTGGCATCGCTGATGACCCCGCGCGCCAGCGTCGAGTCCTGGGCTTTGAGCAACATCACGGTCGTAAATTCGAGCGGTTTGCCAGTTGCATCGGTTACATTGCCGCTGATTTTGGTATGTGGCGCGGGTTGCTCGGCAACCACCAAATTGGTTGTTAGTAAGGCGAATACAAGAAGCCCCCAGGGGGGCGTTAGAAACTTCTCGGTTTTTGGGTTTACTGATGAAGAAACGTTTTTCATAGTTAAAAGAAGATTGTTGTTCACTGATTGTTGTTCGTCGTGTTTGTTGTTGTGTACTGTTCAAGCAAGAGTACAGGGCAAATGTAGGTAGTAGGCATTGCAAGCTACTGTTTCTTACATAGACGGTCGGTTCAGGAGGATGACTGGCATGAGTTGGGAGATTCGGGACGGTTCACGTAGTATTCAGGCTAAAGATGCCGGTGGAGTGGGGGAGGTTGCACGGCGGGGATAAAAAAATCCCCCGGCTGGAAGCCGGGGGATTCGGATTCGCTCATTCTGGGTATCTCTCTGGCTTTTAGCGAAGGAGGATAGGATGTTTACCGGCTTATCAGTGGCATTGATTCGGGCATATCTAATGCCAGCACCCGGTGGCTTTCGGTGCGAACGCGCTGCAATAGTTCAGGATCACTTGCCAGCGAGAGGCCATACGATGGAATCAGTCGCCGGAGGGTTTGTTGCCAGCCTTCCGTTGCCAGTTGTTCGGGAAAACATTTTTCGAGTAAATCAAGCATAATCGACACCGCCGTTGACGCGCCCGGCGACGCACCGAGCAGAGCCGCAAGGCTGCCGTCTGCCGCGCTTACGACCTCGGTGCCAAACTCCAGCACGCCCCCTTCGTCCTCATCTTTTTTGATGACCTGCACCCGTTGTCCCGCAATTTCAAGCTCCCAGTCGTCCATTTGGGCATTGGGGAAATACTCGCGCAGGGCAGCTAACCGATCATCGGGCGACTGAAATACTTGCTCAATGAGGTAGCGCGTCAACGGAATGTTGTGCAGTCCGGCCATGACCATCGGGGCAATGTTGTTGAGCTGAATAGACTTGGGCAGGTCGAGATACGAACCGCTTTTCAGGAATTTGGTTGAGAAACCGGCGTAGGGGCCAAAGAGCAGTTCCTGTTGTCCGTCAATCATGCGGGTGTCGAGGTGCGGCACCGACATTGGGGGCGCACCCACCGAGGCTTTGCCATAGACTTTGGCATGGTGCCGGTTAATAACGTCGCGGTTGACGCATTTGAGCCACGGCCCGCTCACCGGAAAACCACCAAAACCCCGCGCTTCGGGGATGTGCGATTTCTCCAATAACCACAACGACCCGCCCCCGGCACCGATAAACACAAATTTGGTGTGGATGTCCTGGTGGTGGTGAGTGTTGTGTTCTTCAACCCGAATTTTCCAACCTCCTTTGCTTTTTGATTGCCAGAGTTGGCGCACCTCATAGCCGAAGTGCAGGGTTACGCCGGGCATTTCCTGCAGTTTTTTAAACATTGCGCGGGTCAGTGCGCCGAAGTTCACGTCTGTTCCGAGGTCCATGCGGGTGGCGGCAACGGGCTGGGCGAGGTCGCGGCCTTCCATGACGAGGGGCATCCAGTCGGCGAGTTGGGCAGGATCTTCCGAATACTGCATCCCGTGAAAAAGATGATTCTGCTGAAGTGCTTCGTAGCGTTTTTGCAGGTATCGCACGTTTTCGTCGCCCCAAACGAAGCTCAAGTGCGGAATGGGCCGGATAAAGTTGGGTGCGTCGGTCAGAAATCCTTCCAGCAGGAGGTGCGCCCAGAACTGCTTTGACTGCTCGAACGATTCGGCAATTTTAATGGCCTTCGAGGCATCCACCGTTCCGTCTTCGCGTTGGGGCGTGTAGTTCAGTTCGCAGAACGCCGAGTGGCCGGTGCCGGCATTGTTCCAGGCATCGGAGCTTTCGGCGGCTGCCCCGTCGAGCCGTTCATAAACGGTAATGGTCAGTGTGGGGTCGAGTTCTTTGAGCAGTACACCGAGGGTCGCGCTCATAATGCCCGCGCCAATCAGCACCACATCGGCAGTGGCAAAATCGGTAGTTGAGTCAGTACGTGTTGACATCGAGAAAACAGCTTGTTTCTGCACTGTCATACACCATACCGGGCGTTCTTGTTCACGCGGGGCGGTTTTTTGGGTTGGCGAATCGGGGTCAAAGGTTATCTTTTGTATTTTGTCTGGTTTACTAAATAAAATAGTGGGTACTTACGGTAAAATTTATCCATTCGGTATTTATGCACTTCGTCTGCCCAACTTGCCGCCCTTGAAACGTATCCGTTATATCACCGTCCGCTTCGATGCCCTGCTCGACCGCCACGAATTGCCCGCCTTCCGGGGAGCCATTGCATCAGCCGTTGGCCCAGAACACACCCTATTTCATAATCACGACGAGCAGGGGCCGGGCGGGTTTTCCTACCGTTACCCCGCCATTCAGTACAAACGGATGGGGCGCAACCCGCTGATTGTTTGTGTGGAAGAAGGCGTAGATGCTATTCATGAGTTGTTTCAGCAACCATCCTGGGAGATCAACCTCAACGGGCGACCACTGACGCTGGTTGTGGCCGACCTGCGTCTGAATCAGTACACGCTACAAGCCTGGGAACATGACTTCCGGTTTGAGATCAGCGATTGGCTCGCCCTGAATGAAGCGAATTATACCCGCTATCAAAACACGCCCGACGACCGCGACCGGCTGGCCCTGCTCGAACGGATTCTGACGGGCAATATCCTGAGCATGGCCAAGGGGCTCGACTGGCACATCGACCGCAACGTGCGGGTGCGGATTCATGCGGTGTCGCCGTTGCGTCGGCAGCGCTTCAAAAACCAGTTGTTGTCCTGCTTCGATGCTGAGTTCTCGACCAATGTGTTCCTGCCCGACTGGATCGGCCTGGGCAAAGGCGTGAGTGTTGGGTTTGGCGTGGTGAGAAGCAGGAAGGATAAAGTAGGCCGTGAAAAGCCAATAAAACCTACACAGGACAATGAGTACTGAAAAAGATCAGACAAGAGAACTGGTGTATCTGGCAGGGCTGCTGCATGATATTGGCAAGTTTTACCAACGAGCGGATCCGGACGGTCTGCCGAAATCGAAATTTGTTTCAGATGCAAATAAACAGGCCGTAAGTACCTTCTGCCCCAAAACGCTGTACGGTGGCTATTCGCACAAGCATGTTATATGGACGCTTCAATTTTTCGACACATTCAGTGGCTTATTTACCGATGTGCTGACTAAGGAGGAATTGGCCCAGCTAACCCGACTAGCGTCTGCACATCACAGGCCTAACCCGGCATCGCCCGAAGAACGGATTATTCAGTTGGCCGACCATTATTCGTCCGGCATCGACCGGACGAATCAAGCTGGTTTGGCAGACGAGTTTGAAGAAGACAAAAACGACGGCAAATCCAATTGGGACGACTTCAAAAAAGTCCGCATGGTCAGCATTTTTGACACCTTGCTGGATCAAAAAAAGATCACCAGCCGGTTGCCCGTCAGTGCATTAAAACTCGACCCGGCTTTCTTCCCGGAACAGCGGGAAGGTGATTTTGATGAATCGGCCAAACGGCAATACCAGACGATGTGGGCTGCGTTTACCGATGAATTGACCACGTTAAGTCAGATTCAAAACCGTCCGCGTTCGGTAGCAACGCTGGCTGAAACGCTGCTGTATCTGCTCGAAAAGTACACAGTCACCGTGCCGAGCAGTACGCAGCACCTGCCCGATGTGTCGCTCTTCGATCACCTCAGAAGCACGGCTTCGCTGTCGGTTTGCCTGTACGATTATCTGCTGGCGACCAATAAGCTAACCCGTGTTGCCGTGCAAACGGACGAAGCACCTCTGCTGCTGATCGGCGGTGATTTGTCTGGGATTCAGACGTTTATCTATGACATCATCGGGCGAAGTGCGGCTAAAAACCTGAAAGGCAGATCATTTTATTTGCAACTGATGGTTGATACGATTGTACAGTTTCTGCTCGATGGACTTCAGCTTTACCGGGGCAACGTGGTCTATAGTTCGGGTGGTGGGTTTTATATACTGGCTCCTAACACCGAAACGATCCGCATAGAACTCGACCGCCTGAAAAGTATTCTGACTCACCAACTGCGCGACGAACACGGTGTGCGTCTTTTTCTGGCCATTGACTGTCAGTCAGTAACGCAGGGCGAGATTTTTGGACAAGCTATAAATGAACCCTGGGGGAAGCTGACCGAAAAGCTATCGGCCCGAAAACGCCGACGGTTTGCCGACTTTTTGCCAACTGATGAAGGCTTTCGCTACTTTTTTGAGCCGGGCGAAGTTGGGGGCGAAAGCCGGGGGTCGCGCGATGCAGTAACGAGCGAAGAGTTTAGCCCGAACGAAAAAACCTACCCCTTGGGGTTGGACGATGATGATGCAAACCTGCGCGTTCGTCGGGCCACGTTTGAGCAAATACGCTTAGGAAAAACGCTCCGCGAGAATATTCAATACGTGGTGTTGTCGCGCCAGCCAATTCCGTACTGGGAGCCCGACCGAAGTCTGTTTGGCGAAACCACCGAACGCCATTTCCAGCCGCTTGCCCTGGGTTATTTTTACTATTTCGTCAGTCAGGAACAACTCAAAAACCTGCGCGAACGGGCCAGAGGTAGCGTGGACAATATCCTGATTTTAAGCGTAAATAATGCCGAAACGAGCGGCTTTCGGCTCAATGGCAACAACCAGACCTACGGCTTCACGTTCTACGGCGGTAATGACCTGCCCCGCCAGAAAAATCAGGATGCCAAATACTTCGATGACCTGGCTGGCCCGGCAGACCTAAATTTTCGACGGCTCGGCATACTACGGATGGACGTTGACAACCTGGGTAATATCTTCAAATCGGGCTTCGATCCGAAAAAGCGGACGTTTTCTCGGTATAGCACCCTGAGCCGGTCGCTGGATTATTTTTTCAAAGGCTACCTGAACTACATCTGGCGCAACGACCCAGAGTTTCACGAATACACCTTTATTCTTTATGCCGGGGGCGATGATCTGTTTATCATCGGCAAATGGGACGTGGCGCTGCGGTTTGCCAAAAAAATTCAGGAGGAGTTTGCCGCCTGGACCTGCCATAATCCGAAACTCGGCATTTCGGGCGGTATGGCTATTGTGCCGCCCAAATTTCCGATTGCCAAAGCCGCCGACCAATCGGACGGGGAAGAAAAACGGGCCAAAAGTCACGACCTGAAAGACGAAGGGACAAAAAGAATAATTGCCGAAAAGAATGCAATTTCTTTTTTAGGAACGCCATTGGGTTGGGGTAAACACTATCAGCTAACAAGCGGCAAATCGGAGTGGGAAATAGTAGCCGAGCTTAAAACCGACCTGATGCACTACATCGGCCAGGAGAAGCTGATACCGAAGTCGTTGCTGTCGAAAATTGGCAGCCTGCACGGTATGAAGCAGGAGCAGGAAGAGAAAAAACAAAACCCCAGTTGGCGATGGATAGCGGCCTACGATTTTGGCCGGGCGATAGACCGCAGCAAATCGGTAAACGCAAAAGCATTTTTTAAGCAACTGCAAACTGACCTGTTTACCAACCGTACCTACAAAGGTGTACCCCTCAAAAGTCAGTACACATTTTTAGACCTGCTCAATGTAGCCGCGCGCTGGGCCGAACTCGAAATGCGGAGTTAAACTATAAACCCAACACAAATGGCTATTTCTGTGAGTTGCCGAAATGAAAACGGGCAAAACGAGACCCACACTTTTTCAACAGATTGGATTATTAACGGGATAACTGAAAGCACGGTTAAGTTCGCCGATTGCTTCGCCCGCATGAAACTCGTTGATCGGAACGGCATAACAACATCGCAGTTCCGAAACATCTACGGAGAATTAAAACGCATTCAATTGAAAGGCTTGGCATCGGAAAAAGCTGCTTTTCATTTGCTGCTACCGAAAATCGCCTACGCCGTAAAACGAAAGGAAACAGATGGGGCGAAAGAGTTTAATAAGCTCATTCAGGAAGCACACTCAGTTGTTAAAGTTGACACAAGCAACGCTGATGTACGATTCAAAAACTTTTGCGATTTTATTGAAGCCGTTTTGGCCTACCATAAATTTCATGGCGGTTCAGCCAGCTAACCCTTTAACCAAACAAACCCATGACAGTACAATTAGGAAAGGTCATCATCAAGGGTGAAATCGAGGCTCTAACCGGTCTGATGATTGGCGGCACAAATACGACAATGCAAATTGGTGGATTAGATAAATCTATCGTCCGTAATCCGGTCACCAAGCGACCCTACATTCCTGGTAGTTCGATGAAAGGAAAAATGCGTTCACTACTCGACTTGTGTAATGGCACAATTGAAGTGGAAACGTCCACCGACCAGAATGGTCGCACATCGTCAAAGGGGTGCAATTCAAATTGTCGCTACGCACCCATAGCATAGTTGATGGGTTCGATTTGCTGGCGAACTAAGTCCCATCGGCCACTCATCAGGCAGACCCGCAGGTTTAAAACCCGCTGTGCGCCCCGGATGCTCCAGCGTTG
>JBBRUV010000203.1:0-8953 GCA_038247465.1 Cytophagales bacterium | reverse complement strand
TCAGGCTCAGGCTGTCGTAGCCCCACTTGCCAGCAGCTACTTTACGAAATGCAATCGGCGGCTTGGCAAACCAGAGGTTGCGGTTCGCGTCTTCGGCAATAAAAGGGGCATCTGGTTCAGATTTGGCCTGGGGGGGCATGGGCCGGGTTTCGGCTACAAGCCGCTCTGCCGACGTATCGAATCGGTACTGCCGACCACCGGCGGTAAATAATAGTCCTTCTGATGTGGTGAACATATAGCTTCCTGTCTGCCCCACCGTTGCGCGGCTGCTGGCTGGTAACGGCACCGGGCGGGCGGTGGCACTGAAAAGCTGATCGCGATTAATTCGGAAAAACCCGTTGTGCCGGGTTCCAATCCAGATAGTACCAGTTGAGTCTTCGGCTACCGACACGCAGTCGTTGCGTATGCCAGCCACAAAGCCCGCATCGTTCCACTTGCCGCCCTGTTGCCGGTATGCCCGAAGTCCATTGCTGAGTGCCGCTATCAATAATACTGGCCCTGGCCGACGTTGATTTTTTGGCCTTAAGAGTGCATTAACCTCCTGATCGTCAGTATTTATTGTTTCAAGAATTCGGTGTTGGCGCACTCGCCAGATAAAACCCGATGCGCCGGCCAGCAGATCGGGGCCGTCGGTGAGCAACACCCGGCACGAGGCATCTGTATTGGGTACGGGCGTAAATCGCCGGGCGGCATCGTCCCATCCAAACAGGCCCAGACTGGTGCCAATGTAAAGCCGCCCTGATTGCCGCCGAATGGCCCAAACCGTTGAGCGCACATTCAGGCTACTCTCGAAACGGCTCACGGGCAGATTGAACTCAACGCGGTCTAAGCCGCTGCCGGTGCCGACCCAGAGCGATTTTTCGCGGTCGTAGAACAAACTCAGTACGGCATTTCGGCGCAGGCCGTTGGTCTCATCGAAATGGTGGAGTTCGTGTCCCTGCAGATCAAACAGCCGCACCCCCCCCCGCGCCGTGCCGATGGCGTAGCTGTGGGTATTCATTTTGGGGTTGGGAATATAAATGGCCCGGAACACCCGCGCCTGACGCAGCCAATCGTCGGCATCGGTGCGAAGTGGGGTAAGAATGCTGCCCGTTGGCTGGTACCGAAACAGCCCGCCGTGACAGGTCATGATTAGCAGTTGATCGGCTTCGGGGTAGGGCAGAACGGCTTCAATTTGCTCGGTAGTCAGGCGGTTCGTGCCGGGCAGGGGCGAAAACTGTTCATCATTTTTTCGATAAATGGATTGACACAGAAGCCGTCCGGTTTGGGTTTGCAGCACGAGCCAGTTGCGGGCAACGCTAAAATGCCGGATTTGGGTCTGGGCGGGTAGCGGCAAAACCGTTGGCGGTTGGCCCGGCTGGTATTGATATACGTGCTGATTCGTGCCAAAAAATACGCCCGTCGGTGTTGCAAACACGCGTGTTACCTTAGAGATAGTACGCTCGGCAGGGGGCAGTTGGTCACTCAACGAGACGTAACTCCGCACTCCGCGAACATCAGAACGGAGGTAGCCAAAATTGGTATCGGTACCGACGTAAACGGTGCCGAGCGAATCGGTTGCTACAGATCGCACTGCCAGCCCCGGCACGGGCAGTAAGGTCCAGGTGCTGCCATCAAAAGCCAGCATCCCGTGCTGATTACCAACGTATAATATCCCCCGATTATCCTGAGCGATGGCGCGGTTTTCGGGATGGGCCTTGTAGGACTTGGGCGGGTAATGCTGAATACATGGCAGTCCCGCCGGTTGCGCCAAGAGGCAGGTGGGGAGCGCGAGAAAGCAGATAAGGAAGAATAATTTCATGATATATTAGAATCGCCGGGCCGCCCCGTGCGGTATTGTGCTTTCCGCAAATTTAAGCCCACGCTTCCTACAACTGTAGAAACTACCCTGTTGCAGCCCAACTGAGCAAAATGACAAAACGACCTGCTTCTACTTTCAGAATAAATTCCCGAAATATCGTGAATTGCCGGAAATGTCGCAACCCACGTCTGGCTGGCATGGACTGCACAACCGGCTGAAAACTGGCTTTCTGGTGTCTTGGGGGCGTTTTTGGGGAGCTGGCACAGACTGGAACAGATTTTGGCCGCAATCAACCATCGGGTAAACAATAACAGATGGCCCGGTCTGAGGCTAAAATCAGTCACAAATGAAATTGCTCACACTACTGGTAATCGCTTTCGTTATCAGCCCAAATGGCAGAAAAACGAACCGACGCTGCAACGAAAGGCCGATCAGTCGTGGATGAAATTTATTCAGTAAACAGCCTGATAAACCTAAACCCAATGAAAAACCCAATCAACATTCTGCTCTGGATTGCCCGCGTGGTGGCCGCTATCATCATGCTTCAAACATTATATTTCAAGTTTCTGGGCCAACCCGAATCCATTTACATTTTCACCACCGTAGGTATTGAACCCTGGGGCCGATACGGTACGGGCGTGATCGAACTGATTGCGTCAATCCTGATTCTGATACCGCGCACAAGCTGGATCGGGGCCGGGCTGGGGCTGGGCGTTATGGCCGGAGCCATACTAACGCACCTGACCATTTTTGGGATTGAGGTGAAGGGCGATGGCGGCTACCTTTTTTTTCTGGCCGCAACGGTGGCCGTTTGCTCGTTACTGATTCTGTATATAACTCGTAATCAGTGGATTACTGTGTTGGCGGGCTTGGTGCCCGGCCAGCGCAGAACAACCATTTGGTGAGACTACCGATTAGGCCAGTTTTTTAATTAATCACCAATCACTGGTCACTGACCACTATTCTATGTCGCTTCAATCAACCAGTGCCGCCATTCTTCACCAGCTCGCCGATGTGGTTGGGCAGTTGACCAACGCCGAATACGCCCGGCCCGTGAATGTGCTGTCGGGAAATACCATCGGCAAGCACGTTCGGCATATCCTGGAATTTTACGAATTGCTCGTGGGCTGCACCCAAACCGGCGAACTCAACTACGACCACCGCCAACGTGACCTGCTGCTGGAAGCCGATACCTACGAAGCTATCGTCAGAATTGGCCGCATTAATGAGCAGATTCAACAACTTGACCTGAGCCGACCGTTGCTGTTGGAAGCCGATGTATCGGCAGAAAACATGGCGTTAGTACAGATTCCGTCGTCGTTTGCCCGCGAACTGCACTACAACATCGAACACGCCATCCACCACTTAGCCCTGATTCAGGTAGCGGTCCGGGCGGCTTTTCCGATGGTTGAACTACCCGAAAACTTCGGAGTGGCAAACGGTACGGCGAAGCATCAGAAGAAAGGACGTGAAGCGTTAAGCACTAAAAGTGAGGAGTAGTCCATTGATCTTATTAAGCACTCATAATTCTTCCGCTTCACCAAAAAAATGCTGTTTTTTCTAACCGTTTGCGGGATCAGTTTTCTGGGGTCAGTGCATCCTGGGCCAGTGAATCTGGCCGTGCTGCAAACTACCCTCGGCCAAAGTCGGCGGGCGGGGGTGTGGCTGGCCTTAGGCGGCAGCCTGCCCGAAGTAGCCTACAGTAGTGTAGCTGCCGGTGGCCTGATGCTCTTACCCGCCGATTCGTTGTGGCTGACCTGGCTGAGCTACGCAGCTATCCCGATTCTGGTGGGGTCGGGCGTGGCCGCGTTTCGGCAAAAGCCACTGGTGCTGGCCTCCGCATCAAGCGATGAAAGGGCAAACACTCCCCGCATTTCATCAAAAAAACCATTCTTAAAAGGAATCGTACTGGCCGGTGCCAATCCGCAACTGTTGCCGTTTTGGTCGGCGGTGTGGCTCTCGCTGCGTGGAACCATGACGATACCAACGGATAAACTGGCTGGCAGTGTGTGGGTGTTTGCCGCCGGAACCGCCACCGGAGCCTTCCTGCTGTTGCTGGGCATTGTCTGGCTGGCCGACCACTACCGGCAGCGCGTGGTGCAGCACCTGAGCGGACGGTGGCTGAACCAGATAACGGGCTGGTTGTTTATCGGCATGGCGGGCTGGCAGGCAATCCGGCTTTTTATCACCGTTCATCCATGAAACTGAATAAACAAAACAGAAATCTTCCCTCCCAAAGGAGCGGGCTTGGGCAGAAGCATCGTCGTCTTCCTGCGTTGTTGCTCTTTATCACGGTGGGAATGATGGCATTTTTGCCGCAGTGTGTTTCCATCCGAATGTCAGACAAAAAAGTCCGGCAGTTCTTCGCGGAACGCACTGAGAAGCCAACATTCGGGTTTGTGAGCAACGGAAAACACCGGGTTCATTACGCCCAAATCGGGGCCGACACATTGCCAACGGTGCTGTTTATTCACGGCTCGCCGGGGTCGTGGGATGCTTTCATCGGGTTCTTTGCCGATTCGACACTGTACACCAAAGCGCACTTGATTTCGGCAGACCGGCCCGGCTTTGGCAAGTCAGAACTGGGCCAACCCGAACCGTCTTTGCAGGCACAGGCGGCTGCCCTGGCTCCGTTGCTGACATTGGGTAGGGTGGGGCAGCAGAAGCCGATTTTAGTGGGTCACTCGCTGGGTGGGCCGGTGGCGGTTCGGCTGGCAATAGACTTCCCGGATGCCGTTGGCGGGCTGATTTTGGTGGCCGGTTCGGTTGACCCGGCCTTAGAAGCGCAGGAATGGTATCGGCCCGTGCTGGGGTCGTTTCCGGTTCGGCAGTGGCTACCCACCGAGTTCGATGTAAGCAATATGGAAATCTGGCCGTTGAAAGGGGAATTAGAAAAAATGAAACCCGGCTGGGCCACCATTCGGGTGCCGGTGACGGTGATTCAGGGCGAAACCGATGACTTGGTGCCGCCCGGAAACGCCCAATTCGCCCGGCGAATGCTCACAAACGCGCCGGTTACGATGCAGATGATTCCGGGTATGAACCATTTTATTCCCTGGAGCCGCCCCGATTTGATCCACGATGCAATTCTGAAACAAATCAGATGATTTTAAGGAAAATTTTCGCAATTCCTGATATTTCGGAATAGTTCTGACATTTCAGCCCAGCACACTCACTCTCAATAATCGTCAGAATCATAAAAACCGCTTTTTTGGGTCAGAAACGGCTTCTTTACCAACTGGCACAGCATGGCATACCGTTTGAACTACTGATTGTGTCATCAAATTCTAAATAGCAACTCCAATGAAAACCAACTTGATTACCTCGTATCGTTTGCTGGCAGTGGTCGGCCTAACGTTTTGGCTGTCAGCCTGCGCTGTTGACAAAACGGTTGCACCGGTAGTGGGTACGCCAACCATGCCCGTTAGCGTAACCGACCCTACCAAAACCTTTGATCTGGCAGGCCAGAAATTGCTCTTGCAGGGTACGTTCGCGGGTGCCGGGCGTTATTCGGTGAAAGGCACGACGAAAATCTATGAAAAAGCGGGGGTACAGACCATCGTTTTCGAGAACTTCACAGCT
The DNA here is from genome assembly GCA_038247465.1 of Cytophagales bacterium. Classification (GTDB taxonomy): domain Bacteria; phylum Bacteroidota; class Bacteroidia; order Cytophagales; family Spirosomataceae; genus JBBRNH01. The sequence goes on along the minus strand of JBBRUV010000203.1, from coordinate 3,570 downwards.
GATGGTGGCCCCGACCTCCGCATATACCTCGCCGAGGAGGTGTCCGCGTCCAACTTCGTGGAGGTGGCGAAACTGACTACATCAGGCAATTTCTTCCTGACTATTCCGGCGGGATATGACCCGGTTAAGCACCGCACGGCACTCATTTGGTGCAAACAGTTTAATGTTCCGTTCGGCTCGGCTACAATTAAATAGAACTACTGATTCTGCTGATCTAACTGTGATTTTATGAATGAGTCATCAATGAAATCAGTCTTTAAAATGCCTGTAATCAGGGGTTTAATCTCATGAAAAAATCATTCTCAACAAAACCCCTCGTTGCCTGGTTGGGCGTTTTTTGCCTGCTGGCAACAGCCTTGCCTGCGTCGCTGATGGCTCAGACCCCGCCATCGTCGCAACTGTTCGATTTCAAACGCATCACCCAAACCGCCGATCTGTCCGTGGCTACCAAAGGCAATTTTAGTATCATTGCGCTGTCGGTCAACCGGCTGCACGGGCTGGGTAAATCACATCGTTTTCGCATCGGTTATGGATTGCGATTGGCTTCGGCATTTGGCACCGAGACCGACTACCGCACGGCCCCGGCCAAGCTCACGTCGGGCAAACAAAGCATTGCAACCCTCTTCAGCGAAAACATTCCGGCCAATCTTGACACCATCCGGTTTGCCAAAACCCAGATTAACTCGCTCAATGCCAGCATCAGCCTTGAGTATGCCGTGACCCGGAAGTTCTCGGTTGGGGCCAATATTGATGCGATTGGGTTCAGCTTTGGCGGCAGTCAGACTGGCACGTTTATCTCCAAAGGCCGGACCGGTCTGACCGGCACCGCCCAGCCAGCCAGCCCGACATCGTTTAATCTGCTGCTCATCGGCGACAGCGATTTGGGTGGCCTGAGTTCGGAATACTACGTTCGGTATCAGGCCACGCCCAAGTTCAGCGTCCGGGGCGGCATAAGTTTTCAGTTCACCGAATACACGACGACCCGCAGGCTCAGACTCGACAATGATCGGTTTCGCAGCAAAGACTCCATGCCGATGCTGGCGTTGTCGTACCATTTTTAATCTAAAAAACCATGATAAAGCAATCTCTCTGGCTCAGCTTACTGCTCTTGGCCGCCATACCCGCTGTTAGCCAACCCGTTTGGAAGGTAACCAAACCTGCCGTCACGTTCACGATTAAAAACGCGGGGATGAACGTTGACGGGTCGTTTTCGGGTTTTACCGGAACGCTCGCCTTCGACCCGGCCCGGCCCGAAACGGCCAAACTCACCGCCACGGTCGAAACCGCCACCCTCAATACGGGTATCGGTCTGCGCGACAGCCACCTGAAAAAAGAAGATTATTTCAATGTTGCTGCCCATCCACGCATCAGACTGACTTCGGTGAGCGTCGAGAAAAAAGGCGGTAACAACTACGTCGGCACGTTTGACCTCACGCTGAAAGGCACCACCCGCCGAGTTACGATGCCGTTTACGTTTACCCAAACCGGCAATAGCGGTACGTTTGCGGGCAGTTTCAGTATCAACCGGCAGGATTATAAAGTCGGCAAATCGAACCTGTTTCTGAGCGATAATCTGATTGTCAGCATCTTGGTACTGGCGCAGGCGCAATCCGTTGCGGCCAACTGAAGGAGTTAGACAACCAAGATAAATTAATAAAAAACTATGAAAAATGCAATCGCAGAGGGGCTTGTTCTGTTGTTGGCCGCGTTTACCAATGCGCCTGTCTAAACAACGGACAGAGCTTGTCTGGTGCAAATAGTTCAATGTCCCGTTCGGCTCGCTTGCAATTAAATAGAACTACTGATTTCGCTAATCTAACTATGATTTTACAAATCCGTAATCAGCGAAATCAGTCTTTAAAATCACTGTAATCAACGATTTAATCTCATGAAAAAATCACTCTCAATAAAACCCCTCGTTGCCCGATTGGGCGTTTTGTGCCTGTTGGCAACAGCCTTGCCTGCATCGCTGATGGCTCAGACCCGGCCATCGTCGCAACTGTTCGACTTCAAACGCATCAATCAGGCGGCTGATCTGAGCGTAGCCAGCAACGGCGATTTTTCGACCGTTGCCTTGTCCGTCAATCGGTTGCACGGTTTGGGTCGGTCGCATCGGTTCAGAATTGGCTATGGCCTGCGGCTGACGTCGGCGTTTGGCAGCAATACCGATTATGTCACGGCTCCGGCCAAACTTACGTCGGGCCAACAGAGCTTTGCGGCTTTGGTAGCTGAGACTATCGTTACCAATTTAGATACCGTGCGGTTTGCCAAAAATCAGGTTAACTCGCTCAATGTCAGTATCAATCTTGAGTATGGTATCACGCGCCGGTTTGATATTGGTATTAATATTGATGCCATTGGGGTCTCGTTTGGGGCGAAACAGACGGGGACGTTCATTGCAAACTCGCCGGCGCGGTCGTCGTTGAGCGGCACGCAGCAATCGGCGCGGGTATCGCCGTTTAACCTGTTGCTCATCAGTGATAGTGATTTGGGTAGTTTAAATTCAGAAGCCTACGTTCGATACCGGCTCACGCCTAAAATCAGTTTGCGGGGCGGGATCAATTTCCAGTTTAATGAATACACAACCGACCGCAAGTTAACGTTTGAGAATGACCGTTTCCGGGCCAAAAACGCGCTGCCAATGCTGGCCGTGTCGTATCACCTCTAATATGAAAAAGTGCCTTGTCTTTTTTGTCTGCGTAGCCCTGTTAACCGTACCAACGATAGCCCAAACCGCCTGGAAACCAACAAAAGCCGCCGTGACTTTTTCCATCAAAGAAGCGGGACTTGGCGTTGAGGGATCGTTTGATGGTTTTGCCGGAACGCTGCTCTTCGATCCGGCTAAGCCCGAAACGGGGAAACTGTTGGCAACGGTCGAAACTGCCACGCTTGATACGGGCATTGGCGCACGTGACAGTCACCTTCGCAAAAGGGCATACTTCGACATAGCCCGCCATCCGCGCATCAGCCTAACCTCGGTTGGTCTTGAAAAAAAGGATGGTAATGCTTATGCCGGGGTTTTTGACCTCACGCTCAAAGGCACTACGCGCCGGGTGAACGTCCCGTTTACGTTTACCCAAACCGGCAACACCGCCCAGTTTACGGGTAGCTTCCGCATTAATCGGTTGGATTATAAAGTCGGAAAGTCTAACTTTTTTTTGAGCGATAATGTCACCATCACGCTTTCTGTGGCAGTGAAAGAGCAAACCGTTGCGGCCAAGTGAGGAGTTAATCAGTCAAGATAAATCAACAAAAAGTTATGAAAAATGCAATCGTACTGGGGCTTGCCCTGTTGCTGACCGCGTTTACCAATGCGCTGGTCGAAATTCCGCAAAAACCCGAAGACATCAGCCCATTGCTGGTGGGCGAAACCATTCCTGATGTCAGCGTGATGGACTTAAGCGGAAAGGTGATAAACCTGAAGGCTGAAGTTGCCAAAAAACCAACCATTTTGGTGTTTTACCGGGGGGGCTGGTGTCCGTTCTGTAACAAGCAGTTGGCCGAACTCCGCACGATGGAGCCAGAACTCACCAAGATGGGTTATCAAATGTTGGCTGTTAGCACCGACAG
>JBBRUV010000202.1:0-9052 GCA_038247465.1 Cytophagales bacterium | reverse complement strand
AGCGAAATGCACACCATCACACCCGGCGGAATGGATATTGGCGGCCCAGTACACGCTTTTTTAATTTCTAATGTGGGAGATATACTAACCGGGAGTAAATTTTCTAACTCATCGGGAGAAATTAAAAAATATGATTTTGTTAATTTAATTAAGTTTGATAATTCCTTTTCAGCTTATTTGTTTCCGCCTAATGGCTCTAATCTGTATGAAGTTATCCGGCGAAATAAAGAGCTTTGGGGTGAGTTTGCTCGCCTACTCGTAGATCAGAAATTAGAACTGGTCTTATACGACGAAAAACAAGAGTTTATACTTCAAAAAAAACAGGGGATGTATGTTACACAATACCCCTTCTTTTCCATTGCCGATACGTTCCGGCGGTATATGTTTTATATCACGGCCATTGAATCCAATAAAAACTCGGTAATCATTTTTGAGGAGCCGGAAGTGCATTCGTTTCCGCCTTACACGCAGGAAATGGCGTACTGTATTTTAAATGACGAAGATAATCAGTACTTTATTTCTACCCATAGCCCGTATTTATTAAACACGTTCATTGAAAATTTAGACTATAAAGACCTGAATGTTTTTGCAACGTACTATCCGGATTATCAAACCCACATTAGGGCATTAACCGAGGAAGAATTTCGCGATGTGCTTGATTTCAGTACGGATATATTCTTCAATTTAGATAGGTTTATCCCCCATGTCCCGAAGAATACGATTCTTTCCTGAATGCCATGCCGACACTACATTAGTCGGTTTTCTGCTCAACAATGGCGAAACCTTATACCGACATTCACGTGGTAGTGAAGTTTCTGGCGATATGAAAGCCGCGAGTCAAGCGTTCGAGGTTGTAGTTGGCATTATCGATGATGATAAACATAAGCCCCGGTATTTTGATGATTTTATTGTGATTCGTGAAGATAATAACGTCCGTTTCCTGCGTCTGCCACAACGTGAGGTGTACCTGATAGTTATTGTGGGAAATGGGATTGAGTCGTTCCTACTTTGGAATGCAGCTCAGGTAAATATTAACCTCGAAGATTACGGATTTGAGACAACACCCAAACGAATGAAAGCTCGCTTCAAAAGTGTCGGTATCGAAAACGACCCCAACTATTACCAACTCCTCGCCGACCTCCGAACCCAAAACGCGCCTAGCATCACCACCCTCGACCAACTGCTGCATGATCTCATCCCCATCCGATAAAACCGTTTTCATCACCGGCGCAACGGGCTTTGTCGGCTCATACGTGGCCCGGCGATTCCTGGCCGATGGCTATCGCGTTAACGCCCTGACCCGACAACCCGGTCAGTTTGGCCTGCTGACCGACATTGCCAACCACATCACCTGGCACCCCGGCGATGTGACCGATATTCCGGCTCTCGAAGCGGTTATCCGGCCCAACCAAGACGTGATTCATGCGGCTGCGGTGGTGTCGTTTTCGCCCAAAGACCGGCGGGCAATGGAAAAAGTCAACGTAGAAGGCACGGCCAACCTCGTGAATGTTTGCCTAAACGCGGGCGTTCGGAAACTCGGTTTTGTGAGTTCGGTGGCCGCGTTGGGTCGCCCGGCCCGCAAGAATCCCGATGCCAGTCAGCCAACGGTGATTGATGAAAATCAGAAATGGGCAGAAAATCCCGAAAACTCGTTCTATGCCCAAACTAAATACCGCGCCGAACTCGAAGTCTGGCGGGGCATGGCCGAGGGGCTAAACGCGGTTATCGTCAATCCGTCGGTGGTGATGGGCGTGGGCGACTGGAACCGCACCAGCACCCAATTAGTGAAATACGTGCTGGACGAAAAACAGTTTTACCCCAACGGACTGATTAACTACGTGGATGTTTTAGATGTGGCCGACGCGCTGACCCGACTCATGTACTCTGACATCTCGGCGGAGCGGTTTGTGCTGAACGGCGGCACGATGCCCTACCGCGACTTTTTTGGTCAGTTAGCGGTCGCTCTCGGTAAACGCCCGCCCTCGGTGGCCGTACCCGACTGGCTCACGCAGGTGCTGTGGCCGGTAGAGGCCGTGCGGTCGGCGTTGACGGGCAGTACGCCCCTCATCACGCGGGAAACGGCGCGGTCGGCGCGGAGTTTCTACCGGATGAACGGCGAGAAGATCACCCAAACGCTTGATTTTCAGTATCATAGTTTTGCCGAAACCGTTGAGCGCGTGGTAGGAGCGGTGAGCAAGTAATCCCGAACGGTGAATTTCAGGCCGCCGGTAACAGGTAATACACTGATTTCGATGTGGTTATCGGCAGGGCTGTGCCAGATGGCGTTCAACAAAAAATTCACCAGCACCCACGATGCCTTATCCGGGTCGGGGTTGCTGCTGACACAGGCCACAAACCGTTCGGGCTTGTATTGGGCCGATGTTGGCACGGTGGTTTCGATTTTCCGCTCCACCGCAGAAACCACCTCCCGAAGCGCTAACTCGCGGAGTTTCAGGATTTTATCGGGCTGAAAAAAATTAGCCAGCGCGGTTTGTACTTTAGCCGGATCATAAATCTTGCCGTCGCGCAGCCGTTGAACCAGTTCGTCGGCGGGGAGGTCAATGTTTACTACCTTGTCGGCCATCTGAATAATCCGGTCCGGCACGCGCTCCGTTACGTCAATGCCGGTAATCTGGCGTACTTCGTCGTACAGACTTTCGATGTGCTGGATATTGACCGCACTAACCACGTTTGTACCCGCGTCGAGAATTTCCAGTATATCCTGCCAGCGTTTTTCATTCTTCGAGCCGGGGATATTGGTATGCGTCAGTTCGTCTACAACCACCAATTCGGGATGAGCGTTTAGCACGGCCTGCACATCCATCTCGTCTAATTCGCGGCTTTTGTAAAACTGTTTTCGCCGGTCAATAACCGGCAAACCGGCCACCAATGCGTCTGTTTCGACGCGCCGATGGGTTTCAATAAACCCAATTCTGACATCAATACCGCTTTTAAGCAGTGCATGTGCTTCCTGCAACATTCGGTATGACTTGCCCACACCCGCGCTCATACCAATATAAACGTTGAACTTACCCCGGCGCGATTGCCGGATAAGGTTCAGGAATCGGTCGGCGTTTTGGTCGCGGTTGTCGGTTGTCATGCTATAAATAACCGTCAGCAGGTTAGTCGGCTGGCGGTCTGATTATCCGTTAAAAACTAATTGCCAGGCTCGTTGTCAGGCTGGTATTGGTTCGGGTTAGCCCGCCGGTGCGGTTTTCAAAAATAGCGTCTTTGCTACCATACGTTTTTGCTTCTACCCGAAACAATGCGTTGGGCATGATGGCATAATCGTACCCCAGCGAACAGCCCGATGTCTGAAACCCGTATGGCGTGCCGGTGCTGATAATCACTCCGCGCCGGTCGGTGTATTGCTCAATTCGGGCCACGAGATACGATTTTTCGGTTGTTTTATACCGAACAATCACCACCGGCGAATACCACGTATTGTAGCCCGTAAGTTGCTCACCGGCCAGCCGCACAAACGGCTTTTGCTCGGTTCCTACGTCATAACCGGCAATGATGCCCAGCCGGTCGGTTGGTTGCCAGATGGCGTAAAAATTGTTGAAAAACCGGGTTTGTTTCAGCGAATCGGGGCGGTTGCTGCCCAGAAAACTGCTCCAGTTCAGGGCCAGTTTTGGGTCGGGTTTATACTGCACCTGTGTTCCGAATGCTGGTTGGCTGTATCCGTCAAGCCGTTTGATACGTTGCCAGCCGTTCAATACTGACCCCAGGAGTGTCCATCTGCCGTTGGTGGTGGTGTAGGTGACTTTCGCACCTGACAAATAATACGGCGAATTTTCGGCCAGGATGCTGCGGGTGAGCGTCCAGCAATCTTTTGAAATCGCGCTCTCGAACCCGATAAACGAACTGAACACGCCCGCATCGAGCCACAAGTCACGGGTTCTGCTAAGTTTAACCCCGGCATTGGCTTCAAACACATTTTTCGTCAGTTCCTGCTCGGCGGCATAGTTATACTGGGCGTAGTTGCCTACCTGCAATGCCAGATTTCCCCGGACGCGCTCGTTGGTGTACGCCAATTTTGCAAATGCCAGATTGACGTTTACTTCGCGGTTGCGCTTGTGGTTATACAAAAAACCGGGCCGTTCCTGCTGCGTTTTGGGCGCAGTAAAATCGTGGTTGTAATAGGCTTCAATGTATCCCGAAACGGTTAGTCCGGTGTTGGGCATGGCCGTCGTGGCGGCTTGCGTTGGTGCTGAGGTGATGGTGGTGTCTGTTACCTGAGCAACCACCGTTGCGTGTATCGCAAGCAATGTTGCGACACTAAAAAGCGTTTTCATTATCGTGGTTTTGTTGAGAATAAGGCCAGCGCGGTTGTATAGTTACGCCGGTTATTTGCTGATAATCAGACCAATATAACCTTGAAAGCCCCATCGGTCTGATTGCCAATTACGCCAATTCATCGAGCGCAACGTTCAGTTGAAGCACATTTACTTTCAACGGCCCAAAGATGCCCAACAGCGGACCTTCGATGTTTTCGTCAACCAACTCAGTCAATTTTCCTGCCGACAGATCGCGTGTTTTGGCGATACGGGCCACCTGAATTTTAGCCCCGGCAGGTGAGAGATCAGGATCGAGACCAGACCCCGAAGCCGTAACTAACTCGGCGGGAATATCGGCCTTCTGAATGCCGGGATTGTGCACCAGAAACGTATCAATCCGGGCCTGCACAGCGGCCAGATAATCTGGATTCGACGGCCCTTTGTTCGACCCCGCCGACCTCGCTGCGTTGTAATCAACGGCTGACGGACGCGAGTTAAAACAGCGGTCTTCGGTAAATTTCTGCCCGATCAGTTTGTAGCCGACAACCCTCCGGGATGCCGTATCACCGCCTACCGAAACGGTTTCGCCTTTGCCGCCACCGGGCGCGAATTGAGCGATGCCCGCCACAACGAGCGGATAAATAACTGCCAGCAATACCAGCATGACAAGCGTCAGGCGAAGGGCGGGAACGAGGTGATTTTTCATAGATATATGTAAGGCGGGTGGAAACCCGCTTTTTTACTTTTATGGGGCGGGGTTCCACCCGCGTTACACAAACAAGCCTACCACTAAATCCAGCAATTTGATACCGACAAAGGGCGCAACTAAGCCATCTAAGCCGTAGATAAACAGGTTGCGCCGGAGCAACGCCGATGCACCAATCGGCCTATACTCAACCCCGCGCAGGGCCAGCGGAATCAGCATCGGGATGATGATGGCGTTGAACAGAACCGCCGACAAAATAGCCGACTCTGCCGAGTGCAACTGCATGATATTCAAGGTCTGCGTCGGGCATAGTGGTCTTAATCCAGGTTGCCAGTGCCGTGCCACCCAGAATAAGTAACGTGCTGAGAGTGGCGATGATAGAGGCAATTTTAATCTCCCGGCCTCCAATTTTCCGACCGAATAGTTCGGGTGTGCGGCCCACCATCAGGCCCAATATAAACACGGCGATGATGAGGTAGTAATAATAGCTGCGAAACATCCAAGCGAGCTATGGCCGGGTTGCCATGCAGTTCGGTCAGTAAAGGCGGCACGAGCAACATCACTATCCCCAGGGTCATTGCGCCATACACCACCCACGAAAATCGCCGGCGATTAACATAAAAACCTAAGGCAAAGATCATTGCAATCGGAATAAGCACCTGCGCAATCATTTCGACCATGTTGGTCAGGTAGTTGGGTTCTCTAACGGGTGCGCCGAGTTGGCCCTAAACCACCCCCCGCCGGTCTGCGCCGGGCGCTGAGCCACCATTGCGTTGCTGCCGGACAAACTGTTCGGCCAGCATCGCAATGTCGTCGCGCCGGTCGCGCCGGGGCGGCAGTTCAATTTGAAACACGGATAAACGGTAGAACAAATCGGGCCGAAACGCACCACTGTCCGCTTGTTGGGCCAGGTTCCGGTTGGTGGCGGCAATCACCCGGACGTTTACGCGGATCGGTTTGGTGTTGCCGACGCGCAAAAACTCGTGCATTTCCAGCACCCGCAATAGTTTGGCCCGTAAATCGAGGGGCATCTCCCCAATTTCATCCAAGAAAATCGTGCCTTTGTCTGGTTCGGCAAACAGCCCTTTGCGGTCGCGGGTGGCCTCGGTAAACGTGCCAGCCCGGTGGCCGAAGAGTTCACTTTCGAGAATGTCTTTGCTCAACGCCCCGCAATTTATCGCTACAAACGGAGCCGACTGGCGCGGGCTTCCGCTGTGAATAGCCTGGGCAAAAACCTCTTTGCCGGTACTGGTTTCGCCCGTCAGTAGCACCGTGGTATCGGTCGGGGCCACGCGCCGGGCCAGGTCAACGGCTTGCAAAATCACCCGCGACTGCCCGGCAATCTGCTCAAAGCTGTGCTGATGCCCCACCTGCGCTTCGAGCCGGGCAATGCGCTTGCAAGGTGGCTTTTTCGACAGCACGGCTCACGAGAGGAATAATCCGGTCGTTGTCGTCGCCTTTGGTGATGTAGTCGAAGGCTCCGTTTTTGATGGCCGTCACCCCGTCCTGAATCGTGCCGTAGGCTGTCAGAACAATGATTTCGGTAGTCGGGAACCGTTGTTTGATCTCGCGGGTCAGGTCAACGCCATTGCGGTCGGGCAGTTTTACATCGCTGATAACGAGTTGCACGGTCTCGCGGTCGAGAGTTTTCAGGTCGGCGCGGGCATCGTCGGCTTCGAGAACGCGGTAGTCTTCGAGGGTCAGAATCCGGGCCGGCCGGCCGCGTAGTTTGGGTTCGTTGTCAATGAGCAGAATGGTAGCGGGCATAGCATGGTTTTTTAGGGCAGGATTGGAAAAGTAATTCGATTGCCTTATCTTTCCAATATCAAAGGATAAACCGCATCCGTGCTGCGGCCCCCATCCGATACACATAACCAGTGCATACCGACCGATATGGAGCAAGAGTTTGACGAACGGGCGGGCGACATCAAGGAGTCGCTGCACCGTTTCGAGCAGATGCTCGTTCAAGACGAAAGTTTGTTTTTCGATTTAGATGTTTACGAACGCCTTGTCGAACATTACCTCAACGAAGGAAACTTAGAAAAAGCCCTCAAAGCCGCCGAAGCCGGTCTCGAAAACTTCCCCTACGCCCTCGAACTGATGCTTGATAAAGCCCAGATTCAGGCCAACTACAACAAATTTGACGAATCGCTTGACCTCCTCGAACGGGCCGGTCTGTTTAATCCCGGCGACCTCGACGTGCAGTATATGACCGGAACCGTGCTGAACATGGCCGGGCGGCACGAAGAATCGGTGCAGGTACTGGAAGAACTCTTAGACAACACCGACGACAAAGACGATATTCACTTTCAACTCGGCCAAACGTACCAGAACTGGGGGAAATACGACACCGCCATCGCGCAGTATAAACGGGCCATTGACCTGAATATGAACAACGAAAACGCCCTGTTTGAATTGGCGTTTTGTTTAGATATCACGGGTGCGCTTGAAACCAGTTTGCCATATTATGAGACCCTGATTGACCGCGACCCGTATTCGTACAATGCCTGGTATAATTTTGGTATTGCCTACAGCAAATTAGGCCGCTGGGCCGAAGCCGCCGAAGCCTACGATTATGCAGTAATTATTAAAGACGATTTTGCCTCGGCGCATTTCAACCTCGGCAATTCGTACATGAATCTGGGGCTGTTTGAGAAGGCCGAGTTCAGCTACCGCGAAACCCTCAAACACGAAGAACACACCGCCGACACGTTTTGCCACCTCGGTGCGAGCATCGAAAAGCAGGATCGCCTGCCCGAAGCCATTAAAGAGTATCGCAACGCCATGAAACTCGACCCGAACTGGGGCGATGCGTGGTTTGGCGTGGGCGTGTGCCTGAGCGAATTGGGGAAGTGGTACGAAGCCCTGCCATTTTTAGAAAAAGCCATTAAACTCAACGAGCACAACGCTGAGTTTTACCTCGCCTTAGCCGAAACCGAATACAAGATCGGCAATGTAATTTCGAGCATTGAAGCCTTTGGCAAGGCCGCCCTCAAAGACCCGTCGAACCCCGATGTATATTTGGTGTGGTCGCTGGTGGCGTTCGATCAGGGTGATTTTATCTCGGCGAATGATGTGGTGCAGAAAGGCATCGAAGAACTACCCGAAGAAGCTGACCTGTATTACCGCTCTGCTGTATACCTGATTCATGCCGGGCAGTACAAAGAAGCATTGGCAATCCTTGAAGTGGGCCTGACGCTTGATTTTGACGCGCACGTGCAGTTGTTTGAGTTTTTTCCGGAATTAGAAAAACAGAAAGCGTTGTATAAAATCATTCAGCAGTACAAGAAAGACGCGGAGAAAGAAACCGATAAAGACCCGTAGAGACGCAACATCTTGCGTCTCCTGCGCAAACACATCTTGCGTCTCCTGCGCAAACACATCTTGCGTCTCCTATGCGTTCTCCGTTCTACAATCTTGCTGTTAGCAGTAAAAAGCCGCTTCCTGAGCCCAGGAAGCGGCTTTTTTATCGTCCAAAGGTAAACCCATTGGCTGCGTGCCTTTCTTGGGTCAGAACCAAACTGCCCGATATCTGCTATGAACCGCCGACACTTGCTCCGCCACCTTACTACCGGGGCCGCCCTCGCGGCCACCGCCAACCCAATGGCGCAGGCCGCCCTGCCTGCTCAACCTAAGCCGACTGCTGCCGGACTGCCCGCGCTGAAAATTACCAACATCAAAACCATTCTTACCTCGCCCAACGGCATCCGGCTTGTGGTGGTAAAAGTAGAAACCTCAGAGCCGGGGCTGTATGGTATCGGCTGTGCGACGTTTACCCAACGGGCGTTTGTGGTACAGACCGCCGTTGAAAAATACCTGAAACCGTTTCTGCTGGGCCGTAATCCCGACGAAATCGAAGACATCTGGCAGTCATGCTACGTCAGTTCATACTGGCGAAACGGCCCAATTTTGTTTAATGCCCTGAGTGGTGTTGACATGGCATTGTGGGACATCAAAGCAAAACGGGCCAATATGCCGCTCTATCAACTGCTGGGCGGCAAGGTCCGGGTTGGGGCCGATCTGTATTTTCATGCCCAGGGCAGCAGTCCCGAAGAAGTCGAAGATT
>JBBRUV010000201.1:0-9072 GCA_038247465.1 Cytophagales bacterium | reverse complement strand
GATTATCAGTAGCATGACGCACATATTGAGCTACATCAGCCTCTGCCGTATAAGCCAGATAAGCTATTTGTTCGTCAAGATTCCGGTAGGGCCGGTAAATAGCGAGCGGATGAAAAAAATGAGCATCGAGTGCGGCTTCTTCGGCGGTATAAAAATTATGCAAAAACGGGAAGAGTGCGTCGGCCCGCCAGGTCTTCACCAACTTTCGCCCCGTGAGCGGATTGACAATGCCAGCCGCCACTCGCGAGGCCGATGGTAAATTGGGCGCATCGGCCAGCAACACCCGGCAACCGGCCCGGTCGAGGGTGCGGGCCAGTACCGATCCGGCAATGCCCCCGCCAACGATGAGAAAATCGAACATCAGTCAAGTTTACCGCTTCGGAGCAACGCGGCCACGCGCTGATCGGCGTAATGAATCACCCAGTCAATCTGCTCGTCAACGGTCATGTACGATGTGTCTAATAGTTCGGCATCGGCGGCCTGCACCAGCGGACTCTCGGTCCGGGTGGTATCAATGTGGTCGCGCTTTTCGATGTTGTGGATAATCTCATCGAGGTTCACGAATTCACCCTTGTCTAACAGTTCGCGTTGCCGCCGTTTGGCCCGGATGTATGTATCGGCGGTCATAAACACCTTCACTTCGGCATCCGGGAAAACCGTCGTACCAATGTCGCGCCCGTCCATCACCACGCCCCGGTGTTTGCCCATGCGCTGCTGCTGGGCCACCATTGCCCGGCGCACATCGGCAATGGCACTAACCTCGCTCACCATGTTGGAGATGTACATCCGGCGAATTTCGTCTTCTACATTAATCCCGTTCAGGCAGGTTTCGCTGCGGTTGGTTTTGGGGTTGTGCGTGAACGAAATCTGGATATGGTTGAGGGCGTGTTGCACTTCTTTGGGGTTGGCGAGGGCGATACGCTGCTGAATAAAGTACAGACTGACGGCCCGGTACATAGCTCCGGTGTCGAGGTAGGTGTATCCGAGTCGGGCGGCAACTGCTTTGGCAGTGGTGCTTTTGCCGCAGCTCGAATACCCATCAATGGCGATAACAATGCGTGACATGACCGGCAAAGTTAATCGGTTCCGGGCTTACGCCTTGCGGGATAGGATAGAATCGTTGAGATGGGCGAAAATTAGCCTAAATCCCGGAAGAAATCCGGGAGCGTGATTTTATGAATGTCCAGAATCCGCAGCAATGTTTGGAGCGTAATGTTGTGGCCTTTTTCGATGCGCCAGTATTGTTTGCGGTCAAAATCATGGTCCAATGCGAATTTCTCGTAGCTCTGAAAGCCCTTCTCAATTCGCAACGTCTTAATTTTTGAGGCTATTTTCTCAATCCGAACGTCTATTTCTTCTCCTTCTGTTGGCATCTGACCGCAAAGGATTCGCTATACACAAAAAAATATTACGGCTTTTATTGCACTTCTATAATTAATTTTTGATCTTTCGCCCATTTATCTATTTAACCCGTATAACATTTTGAAAAACTATACTGCCCTTACCCGTATTACTCCGAACATCATTGGCATATTGCTAATGCAGATAGGCTTGGCGCAGACGCTACCGGTTTCCCCCGAAGCTGCTAAACAGAATCAGTTTCAGAACCTGCCCGTCAATCTCTATACCGGAACGCCCCAAATTACGCTGCCGGTCTATACGTTGCAGGAAGGTATGTTGGCCGTGCCGGTCGCTCTGGCCTACAACGCATCCGGGGTGCGGAGCGGAGACATCGCTTCCTGGTGTGGGCTGGGCTGGAATACCATTGCCGGGGGGATGGTCAGCCGAACCGTGCGCGGGCTGCCCGACGAAGGACTCGACGACGGAACCACCCACGAAGGCTACTTTCAGGGTAACTTCACGAACAACCTGGACGACTTAGAATCGGATGTTTACACAGTTTCCCTACATGGAGCGACCTACAAATTCTGTTTCGACAATATGCCGGGCCGAACCGCGCATTTTATTCCCGAATCGGATATGCACATTCAGCCCGTTGTGAAGCGTAACCCACGCAACAATGCTCTGATCTGGTTTAGTGGCTGGCTCCTGACCATGCCCGACGGGACGCACTACCGCTTTGGCAACTGACAGACCAACGCCCTGCAGGCCGACGCGACCGACGACTGGGAGTTTACGCTGACTAAAGATGCCAACGATACCGAACCCACCACCGCCGATGTGGCCCGGATTAATCCCAGCGGCTGGTATGTGACCAGCATGGAGTCGGCACAGGGCCAACGGATTGACTTATCGTATTACCGCACCTACTACTCATTTTTGCAATTGACTGAGTGCGAAGCCAACGCGGGCGATACCCGGGTAGCCCAGAAGGTAAACCGGATCTATGTCGGCTCGTTTGTGCTGAATAAGATTAGTGGCAGCAACACCGAGATTGAGTTTAACCGGAATTTAGTTTCGCTCTGTTATGACCAGATTGATGGCTACGTGAATAATAACTTCCAGATTTTTGCTCCTACCGGCTGTACGGTAAATACGGGTACCGACCCCCGGTTAGACCTTAGAGCCTGGGGAAATATGGGGCCGTTCAGCTATGCCATGAAACGGCTCAATACCATCACAGTCCGGAATTTAACGGCGGGTTCGACAACTGAACTTAATTACGCCTTTCAGTACGATTATTTCATGGGTACGGCCAGCGGCTCAACCACGTACTCGCCCATTCCGGGCTACTCGAATCTGGGCGATTCGCATTTTAAACGACTGCGGCTGACAGGCATGACCTACCCCCGACGGCACGACCTGTGGCCTGACCTATTATGCCCAGGATTTCACCAGTGCGTTCCCCTCCACCTTAGCGCGGGGCATTGACCATTGGGGCTACCTGAATGGGGCCGGAGCCACGCACCTGATTGGGCAGGGTGAGTGCCAGGGAACGACCTCGTTTCCGGTCATGAACCGAACCAGTACCGATGCCTGGTCGCGCTACGGAACCCTGACTAATCTGAGTTATTCGACCGGCCTGACAACGAGTCTCGATTATGAACTCCGTGATACCTACAATTATCCGGGACAAGCCATCGGCGGGCTGCGGGTTCGGCGCATCATAACGCAGGATGCGGTTTCTCAACTGCGCACAATTCGGGAGTATGCCTGCACCGATCCGGGAACAACCACGTCGTCGGGCTTTTTGCCTATCAAACCCGTTTATCGGTTTGATGTGCGGGATGCCAGTGAAAACCCGGTATCAGCCGTGCAGAAACCTGATATGCTCCAAAAAACGCCCGGCGATTCGGCCAAAGCAGCCCTGCCGCGCTACGTCTATAACTCGTATCTCTACGGGCAGATGCTGGCCCGGTCGGGCAAACCAGTGGTGGGCTACCGCAGCGTCGAAGAAACGCTGTACAGTGGCCGCATTGACCCGGTTCAGTTTCTGGCCAACAGCACCTACCGCGACACCTACCGGCTGGGTACAACCCGGTATACCTTCAATCAAAATGAGGTGGAATACGCGGCCTGCTCATCGGATGGGGTCCAGAACGACGGTATATCCTATTATCCATGGCGATACCGGCCCGATTTCGATTACTTAGCCGGGTTGCCCAGCGGTATTGTCGAGTTGGGCAAGGCCGGGCAGAACAGGTCGTTTCGGTCCTTTGATTATTCATCGGCTCTGACGGGGCTGTATGGCGGCAGGCACATTGTTCGCTACAACAGCCTGGTTAGCTCAACGTATAATCAGGCCGCTTACACCAATTATTTCAGGCGAATTGGTCTGTCTATCGAACTCAGCCGGCAATACGATCAGGCGGGAACAAATTACACCCAAAGCACAACCAACTACTACTACAAAGACGAAATGGATAGCCAGCAATCGGGCTACACGACCACCTACCCCGGCAAACACAATCAGGTCTGTCTCATCAAAACCACCGATGCGCGGGGCCGGGCGGTGGAGGTCTGGAACCTCTACGCCGGTGATTTTGATTTTGGCACAACTCAGGTTCCTGAATCACAACCCTGCTACAACGAGGTAAGCGCGACCTACACCCCGGATTGCTACACGGCTCTGGTGGATACCGAACTCATTCCAACCGACAGCGAAGCCCGCGCTATCTACGATATGCGGAAGAAAAACATTAGGGGGCCCGTGATTGAAACCTATACCAAACGGGCCGACCTGACGAGGCCCGGAGCCGTGATTTCGGCGGGGTACCAGTCCTACAAAAAAGAGGGGGCCGACGCGGGTACGGCCAAAGCCGGTGAAGCCTACCAGTCGTTCCGGCTCGATACATCTCCGCTGGCCTCATTCACGTCCGCCCGCTGGAACGGCAGTCAGGTGGCAAAAGATGGGAATTATCTCCTGGCGGGTACGGTCAATCAGTATAATCCGATTGGACTGCCGACCTCGGTATCGGCAAATTTTGGCACCGAAACCCAAACAACTTACGGGTATAACAACCGGCTACCAGTGAGCAGCCAAACCGCCGTTGGTCTGCCCGAAGCCCGGACCGGCACCGCCCAATATGCCGTGCCAATGTTTGGCGCATCGCAGCAGACATCACCCAACGGGCAGGTAACGACCTACCAGTATGAACCGGCAACGGGTCGCTTACAAACGGTACGCGACACAAACGGTGCGGTTCGGACGCAATACGACTACAAACGAAAAGATCAATAATACCACCACCCCCAACCCCCTCCTTGAAAAAAGGAGGGGGCTCCAATCATTGCTAAACTGAAGCAAACGAAATTGCCTTAGTTCGTTTGGCTACGCCATTAACGTTTAATGGCGACGTACAGACAATCCGATTCGATGGCGGAACGGGTATTACGAATGATGGCACAACCGCTACGTTTGCTGGTTGGGGGTCTGTTGGCAAAACAAATGGTTATAACGTCTACCAAAACCAGTTAAAACGGGCAGACCTATCTATAGTTGACGTCAACTCACTTAATCAAACTGAATATCTGTTCCCACTAAATAACAGTTTACAGATAGCGGCTGGTGGCAATGGCGTTGGCCCTTGTGATGGCGACAGTGGCGGGCCATTGTGGGTGAATAGTGGCGGGCAAAATTATCTGGTAGGAATTGATAGCTTCAAAGCAGGTATTGCAAGTAATCAATTACCATGCGGTTCGTGGCCTGCTATTTTTACCCGTGTCAGCAGCTATTGCGGGTGGATACTTGGGAAAATGATTGATGCCGTTGCTATCAGCGGCACTGATTTTATGTGCAGTGGACAGAGTTACAATTACTCATTTTCCGGTCAGCCCAGCAACACCAACTTTACGGGCTGGTCCCCTTCAACAGGTATTAGCATTGACGGTGGCAATGGAAATGCCTATCTGAACGGCAACTACTCAGGTCCTAATGGTCTTGTTACTGTAACGTTCAGCAATGCCTGTGCCACTGCGTCGAGAACAAAATCAGTTTATGTTGACAACTTTATCAGTGGCACTTACGTCAAAGGAGGGCAAACGTATGACCTGTCGAGCAGTAATCTCTTAGACCCCGGTCAGACGGTAGTCACCGTTCGGTTGCAGCCCCATCCTTTGCCTGGTCTTTCGTAAGTGGCAATCCCAATCCGGCTAACTGGTATGCTGTTTACGGCACTGTTTCAAACGACCGTCTTTTTCTGAGGTTGAACAGTGGGCAAAGTGCCATGTTCGACGTTAGTGCTACTTCTTCGTGCGGAGGGACGGGCCGTCGGGTGTCTCTCTATGTAATGTCCGGCTATCGGGCTTACCCGAACCCAGCCAGTGAAGCAGGTGGCTGTTGAATTTGACAACGCTACCACCAAAGAAGCCTTGCCGGATCAAATTGAGTTATTCAGCGAGAAATCTACCAAAGCCGTCCGGTTTGCAAACCTTAGTGAGCAGTTCGAGCAAAAGACTTTTCAGGACAGCAAAAAAACAGGGTCTGATGTCCGCGATTTGCCTCGTGGAACCTACTATTTGCATATCAAAAATAGCTGACGGAAAGGTCAGGAAGTGGGCATCATTCGGGTGCTTCTCCAATAAAGTAATCTCACCTCAAACCCATTGAAACTATGAAACTACTATTTTGTTGTTTGGCTTTTTTATGTCTGTCTATTTGCCAATTAGCTGCACAACCGCGTTGGAATGTAGCCCTGAAAGCGGGGGCAGGCTGGACGGGCATTTGGGAAACCCGCGATTCGCCCTACTCAATTGCTAAAGGATTCAGAGAACGATTCATCCCCAATCGAGGAATGATGGCTGGCGCACAGGTCAATTACCGCTTATCACCCCGTTTTGGTATAGACATAGGCCTGGAGTACCAAATCATGAAAGATGAAGTTCAACGTTCTTTTGATAATGGTAACCCAATGTGGGAAGTAAAGCCTAAGCCCATTTACAATTCTGCCCGGCGTATTCAGGTGCCGCTCCAAGTGCGCTATCAACTTAGTTCCCGTCCCAAATCAGTTTATGTCCTGGTAGGTGTCTTGGCAGGCTACTTGAAATCGGTAGAACTTTACGTTTCAGAGCGTGAACGATATGATGTCCCGTTTCACATACTTGATCGCGGCAGATTACCGCGTGGCGATCTGCCACGTTACCAATTCCCCTTATTAGCCGGGGTAGGTGTGTCAGTTGGTCGACACATAGGCTTAGAACTGGTTTACCAGTATATGGGTCGAGAAATGGAGTTTTTGCGTTATGACCCCGGCTTCACAACTATTGGCCTTGCTCCTAGTGTTTCGCGGATGAATCAGGGACTGTTTCTGTCAGTCAAGTATCGGTTCAAGAAATTGTATTAATCTCCGTAACAAATAAGCCAGCCGACCTCCCGCCGGTGTTGCTGGTACTCTGGCATGATGCCAACGGCCACTGGCGCGAGGCCCACGAGACGCTTACCGACTGGGTCAGACAGTTACTGTTGGTAGTTAAACGCGGGTTACCTGATCGTCAGGCAATTGCGGTGGGTGATGGCAGTTATGACCAGGCCGGGGCCAATGGACTGCCCGTTGTGGTGCAGGAGATTCATTATGACCGCGACGGCGGCCCGGCTCTGGGGCACGAAACTGGCAGGTAACATCAGCGCGGACACACGCTATGGCACACCCGCCAGCTACGGCATGACCAACAACCTGACATATAGCTCCGGCGACGGCGGCAACCGACGTTTGCGCTCGTTGCATAGTCTGTGTCCCCACCGATCAGGCAATGAGCGCAAACGAGTTTACTTCATCCCGGCTAACTTGCTCATATCCACCTCGTTCAGAGCGGCTTTGAGTTGCTCCATGCTGATGCCGTTGCCTTTGGCCGTGACCACAAACCGCTTGACAACCAGCACGGCAATCTCGCCGTCTTTTCCGGCGTTGTCGTATTTTTCGTAGGTTTTATAGTCGCCCATCGAGCCGGTTTTTTCGTAGCCGCTTTCGGTTTCTTTGTCCATGTCAATCATTGACCACGCGGCTAAACCCATCAGCGCGCCAGTGCCGCCCGCGTCCACCACGCTGATGTCAACGGTTTTGCTATTGTCGTCGTTGGCGTAGCGGGCGTTAGCGGTCGAGATTTTGAACCCCATCGTGCCGGTTTTCTCGCCAGAAGCTTCTTTGCGGGGCAGTCCGTCGGCGGTGGCGGGGAGCAGTTCTTTGAGTTGCCGGAAATCAACGGTTTCGATGGGGCCGTTTTTCTGCGATTCTTCGGCCTGTTTCACCATCTCCTGCATGGCGTTCATGGCATCGCCGGGCGAGACGTTTTCTTCGTTTTTCAGCTCTTTTTTCTCGGTTTCCTCTTTGTTGCCACCGCAGTTGGTGAGCAGAAGTGCGCCAGCGAGCAGGGCGGTCAGGATGATGGTTTTGTTGGTTTGCATGATTGGTGATAAATGCTTGTTAAGGAATGAGCCGAAAAATAAGAAAAATCGGGTGCTTGTTTGCTACCGTTCATGAAACCCCGAAATACCCAGCTCAAAATGGCGTTTCAACATCATGACCATTGGCCTGCTCTCTGACACGCACGGGTATTTAGACCCGCAAATTCTCCATCATTTTGACGGCTGCGACGAAATCTGGCACGCTGGCGATGTTGGCGATGTGGCCGTTGTCGAAATCTTGCGGCTGGCGAAACCCCTGCGCGTGGTGGCGGGTAACATTGACGCGCCCGGCCCCGATTTACCCCTCAATCTGCGGTTTGAGACCGGGGGCGTGTCGGTCTGGATGACCCACATCGGCGGAACCCCACCCCGCTACAACCCTGGCGTTCGGCCCGAAATGCAGCAAAACCCGCCCGATTTATTCATCTGCGGCCATTCGCACATCCTCAAAATCATGCGTGACCCAACGTTGCCGCGCGTGTTGTATCTGAACCCCGGCGCGGCTGGCCGGTCGGGGTTTCACGTTGTCAGAACCTGCGTCCGGTTCCGGCTCGATGCCGGGCGAATCAGTCAGGTGGAAGTTATCGAATTGGGAAAGCGGTAAATCGGCTATTTTTGCGCTGTTAAAATCGCTTCTCATTTGATCTCTCTCGATACAACTTCGCTTGCCAAAACCATTGTGGCGGTGCTGCTGGCCCTTTTGTGTGCCGGGTTGCTCTGGCAGCAACGGCGGCTCATGCCCGCCCTCACGAGCCGCGACCGCCTGACGCGCTGGGCTGTTTTTGGCCTGTTTCGGCTGATTCCATTTGTGCTGGTGTATGTGGTGCTGGGGCAGGAACCCCGTTCCGACGTTGAGTTTTTCTGGGTGCGGGCCAAAGCCGCCTTTGCCGGGCAGTGGGTTTACCGCGATTTTCTGTCGTATCACGCGCCTTTGTTCAGCTACATCACCGCCATTCCGCTCTTGCTCTGGTACAATTCCCGCGTGCTGGTGTTGTTTATGGCCGTTATCGAATTCATCATCGCCAACGCCACCTACCGCCGATACCAAACCCAAACGCCCGATACGCTGCTGCGCTATGTGCTGTATTATGCCCTGCCGTTGCCGGTGGTGGCAATGGTACTGAGCAGCGAAGAAGACATCTGGATGTGGGGTTTCGGGTTGCTCACGATGGCGTTGGCGGCTAACCGGCGGTTTTCGTTTCTGGCCGGGTTGCTGTGGGGCACGGCCATGCTCACCATCAAGTTTATGCTCGTGGTGTTGCTGATACCCG
>JBBRUV010000200.1:0-9108 GCA_038247465.1 Cytophagales bacterium | reverse complement strand
ATAACCAGCCACGACAGGCAAACAAGAACGATACGGGGGCTTTGGTGGAGCATGATTTTGGCGAAATGTTTACACAAAAAACGGCAAAAGCTACTACTTTAGCACAAACCCCAGTCAAACAAGTGCCGATAGTGACCCCCGACGACCCGCAACAACTCCTCGTTGACCGCATCCGTGCCATCGGCAATCCCGAAGCCGTCCGGCGGTTTTTTGGCCTGCTGAAAGAACTTATTGACATCGTGAACCTGCCCAACGGCGATGCCCGGCTGGCATTTGTGGTGCGGAGAGATCAGGTCGCCATTTCTGTAAACGTCAACTTTTTTCTGGCCCTGCGGCTGGTTCGTCCCCGCTACGGCGAAACCGAATACTGGCTGACGGTCAAGCGGTCGTGCCGCGAATCACTGGCGGTATTGACTGACTTTGTGGAGTTTGTGCCGCTTTCCGACAAATCAGACTATGTCTCGGTCGTAATCGGCCAGTCGAATGTGCATCTGCTTCATCATCCGGTTGTGCGAAAATGTTGGGAAGATTGTTTGCTCGAACTGATTGAAACCGGCAAACGCGGCCCTCATTCGGCCCGGCACAACCCGGTGGTGTATCAGGCTGCGGAGAACGACGGGCTGCTGTCAGATTTGTTGCGGTTGGCCGAAAACCCTGATTTAGCCAATGGCAACGCCTTCGCCCATGAACCCGAAACCGCTTACCAGCCACAAACCACTGCCCACCAACAACCAACCCAACCCCGCAACCTGATTCTGCACGGCCCGCCCGGAACCGGCAAGACCTACGCGGCCCGGCATACGTTCAGCACGGCCACCGAAACCGATTTCGTAACGTTTCATGCGTCGTTCAGCTACGAAGAATTTGTGGAAGGCATCCGGCCCGAACTCATTGGCAATCAGATGAATTACACCATCAGGAAGGGGATTTTCTGCGAAAGCTGCATGAAAGCGTTGCACAAAGCGGGTTATGCAACGATGGCCGACTGCTTGAACGACTCACCCGAAAACCGCACCAACCGCTTTGCCACTGCTCCGCCCCATTTTTTGCTCATTGACGAGATCAACCGGGCCAACGTTGCCGCCGTTCTGGGTGAGTTGATTACGCTCCTCGAAACCAGCAAACGGCTCGGTCAGGCCGATGAACTCTGGCTTACCCTACCCTACTCGCGGCAACGGTTTGGGGTGCCAGGCAATCTCTACATCATTGGCACGATGAACACCGCCGACCGCTCTATCGCCCTACTTGATTTAGCCCTGCGCCGTCGGTTTGCCTTTCGGGAAGTTTCTCCTGATGCTAATTTGCTGGCCCCAGTTGACGGGATTGATTTGGCCGCAATGCTCCGCACCATGAACGAACGGGTTGAGCATTTACTTGACCGGGATCACCAGATTGGCCATGCGTATCTGCTTGGTGTAGAGACGTTTAATGAGATTTGTCTGACGTTTCGGGATACGATTTTACCACTCTTACAGGAGTATTTTTTCAACGACTGGCACAAGATTCAACTCGTTCTGGGCGATAACGCCAAAGCCGGCAAACAGCCGGAGCAACGGCTGGTCTGGGTCAAGAAACAGTACACGCCCGCCCAGACCCGCGCCCTGTTTGGCGAAAGTTCAGATGACCTTGAGGATAAAACCACCTACGAAATCAACCCACATCTGCTGGCCGCTGAGTGGGATCAAGTGCCAAAAGAAGCGTTTACCAGAATTTATCAACGCTGAAACCGCCCTAATGCCCCCAATCCATACATTGCCCAGGCTGGCAGCAACTGCTCACAAACCAATTTCAGCCGGGCAATGTCCTCGGTAACGTTGCCATCAGAACCTGCCAATCCGAGTTCACAAACGCGATAAAAATGAGAACGGGGGTCGGCAATAGTACTCATCACGCCCTGTTGAGCCAGGTGCCAGATAGCGATATACAACGCCGTGAGTTCGAGCGCGGCCTGAGCCGAATCCTGAGCGCAGGCCGTTCTGAACTCGACCGTGCCGAACGAACGGGGAACGATAAACGAATAATCGCGGACAAACGGGTGGCTGGCCGCAATCAAGGCCTGGTGCGCGTCGGGCGAGTTGGGAATCTGAACCGGAAAGGCCGTGACGAGGTATGAATCGGCGAAGCTATCGCGGTACATCAATGGTCTGACACAGTGTGCGGTTTGCGCCCGAAACTCATGGCTCGTGCTAAACAACAAGGGAATCAGGTATTCATAACTATACAAAACTGGCAACAACCCATACACACCGGGGCTGGTGGCGGGCAAGTGAACGTGCGTAGCACACATCACCGCCGACAGCAAATCAACACTAAACAGAGCCTGTGGCATCTCACGGGTGAGCAATATCTGTTGCCGTTTCAAACTATCTGCCGATACCGGAAATGACTGACGATCAGCCAGTTCGTTGGGTAAGCAGCCGCCCATCTGCAACGTCATCCCCATCGGTTCAATCTCCTGCCTGATGCCGCCCCAAGCGTCATCGTAGAGCGTAATCAGTTCTGCCGGGTAGCGCAGGGGCGGAAAAGCCACCTCTAAAACGTGCGTAAAGCCATCGGTTTTGATTTCCAGCCGACCAAATCGGGTTTCCAGCGCAACAACTCCCGCCGTGCCATCGGTCGGCTTATTATACACGCCCAGCCCCCGGCGAGAAAGTCGGTTAAAAAGTTCTACAATGTCGTCAGAATTGGGGGCCGCTCCGTCTTTCAGGATAAAATGCTCCTGTTCGAGGCCAAACGATGCCGGAAAGAAAGAATCCGGGCCGGAAAACCCCGGCTGATTCTGCGGAAGAAAACGGGATTGCATGAAGGTAGAGAGAGTTGCCAGTCAGTGTACGGTCTAAAAAAATTAGCCGTTAAAATTGGTGGTTTACCAGTCCTCAAACAAGCTAAATCGCGGTTTCCGGCATTATGATTTTGTTACGAATCAGAACCGCATCTCCATGTAGACATCGGCACGACTGTATAAGGACGGTTTTGGTGGCAGATGAACAAACCCAACCCGCTCATACAGGCTGATGGCCGGGGTCAACGCCCGGTTTGTTTCGAGCCAGACCGTTTTTGCTCCCAACTGCCGGGCGTAGTCAATGGCGTACTGGCACAGTAGTTTGCCCATGCCCTGCCCGTGCACAGCTGGCGAAACGGCCATTTTTGCCAGTTCAAAATCAGACGGGCTGCTGCGAACCATCGCCACACAGCCAACCACGTTTTCTTCCAGCAAACCCAAAAAAATCTGACCACCGTCGGGCAAAATGTGCGTTTCGGGGTAATCGAGTTGCTCCAGATCGTGGGTTTCAACGGTGAAATACTGCTCGATCCATTCGATATTCAGGCGTTTAAAATCGGGTTGGTAGCGGGGTTCGTAGGGGATGATGGTAAGCATACTGTTTTTTTGTGTTGACTGGCAATTACGGTACGGATTGTTTGATAGGCAACAGGATAGCGTTGACCGTTGGAGACAAGCCGTGATAATGCAGCGATAAGTTAGCCATTCTCCCCGGCCTTGCCTAATTTTGCACTTTCCCAAGAAAACCAGCCGGTTCAGACCCTAAAAATTAATTACTGCTAATTGATAACTGTTCATTGACTATGGAAACACAAACTTCCGCCTACGTTCCTTTCAAAGTGAAAGACATTGCCCTTGCTGAATGGGGCCGCAAAGAAATTAAACTCGCCGAGGCCGAAATGCCCGGCCTGATGATCCTCCGTGCCGAATATGGCCCCTCAAAACCCCTCGCCGGAGCGCGGGTGGCGGGTTGTTTGCATATGACTATCCAGACCGCCGTGCTCATCGAAACGCTGGTCGAACTCGGTGCCGATGTTACGTGGTCGTCGTGCAATATCTTCTCGACGCAAGACCACGCGGCTGCCGCCATCGCTGCCGCCGGGATTCCGGTGTATGCCTGGAAAGGGATGACCGAAGAAGAATTTAACTGGTGCATCGAGCAGACCCTGTTTTTTGGCGAAGACCGCCAACCGCTCAACATGATTCTTGACGACGGTGGCGACCTGACCAACATGGTGTTT
Organism: Cytophagales bacterium; assembly: GCA_038247465.1. Taxonomy (GTDB): domain Bacteria; phylum Bacteroidota; class Bacteroidia; order Cytophagales; family Spirosomataceae; genus JBBRNH01. The sequence goes on along the minus strand of JBBRUV010000200.1, from coordinate 5,085 downwards.
GACGTGTATCCTGAATTGATCGCGGGCATCAAAGGCTTGTCAGAAGAAACCACAACGGGCGTTCACCGGCTGTATGAGCGTATGAAAAACGGCACCCTGCACCTGCCCGCCATCAACGTAAACGACTCGGTAACGAAGTCTAAATTCGACAACAAATACGGTTGCCGCGAGTCATTGGTAGATGCCATCCGCCGGGCTACCGACCTCATGCTGGCCGGCAGAGTAGCGGTTGTGGCTGGTTACGGCGACGTGGGCAAAGGCTCGGCAGAATCGTTGCGCGGGGCGGGTTGCCGGGTGTTGATCACCGAAATTGACCCAATTTGCGCCCTGCAAGCCGCCATGGACGGTTTTGAGGTGATTCCGATGGACGAAGCCGCTACCCGTGCCCAGATTTTTGTGACCGCAACGGGAAACCTCCGCATCATTAAAGACCGGCACTTTCGGGCCATGCGCGACAAAGCGATTGTTTGCAATATCGGTCACTTCGACAACGAGATTGATATGGCCTGGCTCAACACCAACTACGGCCACAGCAAGAGTCAGATTAAGCCGCAGGTTGATATGTACGAGATTGATGGTAAAGAGGTTATCATTCTGGCCGAAGGGCGTTTGGTAAACCTCGGCTGTGCTATGGGCCACCCCTCGTTTGTGATGTCGTGTTCGTTTGCCAACCAAACCCTGGCCCAACTCGAACTGTGGGCAAACTCGGCCAACTACGAAAATAAAGTGTATGTACTGCCCAAAAAGCTTGACGAGAAAGTAGCCGCTATGCACCTGGCCCACATTGGCGCACGCCTTGAGCCGATGGAGCAGGAACAGGCCGACTACATCGGTGTTGACATTGCCGGGCCGTTCAAATCAGAAATGTATCGCTATTAATCAACGAACAATGAGCAGTTATCAATAAACAATGCGTGTTAAATCAACAATTGTTCGCTAATAATTGCTTACTGAAAAGGCGCGGCTCTGACAACAGGGCCGCGCTTTTTACTATCTTTGAAAACAAACAGTAACTAACACAGCGTATGATTTAGCCGCTGAATCCCGTTTTGCACCGCGACGACCGCCTGAGCGATGCCGAGTTTTTTGAGTTCTGCCAACAAAACCCAAAACTCCGTATTGAGCGCGACGAAACGGGCCAGATTTTTAATAATTGATTTCTGTTTATACACTGTTTATGCGCTTTTTGATTTGGGCCATTATCGGCTTTTTTGGTTTCGGGGCCGTTGCCACACACGCCCAAACTACTACGCCCCGGTCTGTTACGGCCCCGGTTTTTTCTCGCGCCGATTCGTTGCGTGGCAGTCTGCGCCCGGAGCGCACGGCCTACGATGTGCTGTTTTATGACCTGAATCTCAGCGTTGACCCTGAAACGCGCAGCATTGCGGGCAGCAATATTATTCGATACAAAATTCGGCAACCAACCAGCCGCTTGCAGATTGACTTGTTTGCTAACATAGCCATTTCGGAAATCACGCAAAATGGCAAGCCATTGGCATACAGCCGCGACGGGAATGCCGTGTTCATTACCGTACCACAGCAACCCGTCGGCAAAATTCAGAACCTGAAAATCACTTATTCGGGGCAGCCGCACGTGGCCGCGAAACCACCCTGGGACGGCGGTTTTGTCTGGAAAACGGACTCACTCACGGGCAAACCCTGGGTCACGGTGGCCTGCGAAGGCACCGGCGCCAGTTTGTGGTGGCCCAACAAAGATCACCTTTCCGACGAACCCGATTCGATGCGGATAACCTGCCGGGTGCCGCGTGGCCTGACCTGCATCTCGAACGGAACCCTGCAACGGCAGCGCGAGGTTGGCACCGACCAAACCGAGTGGACGTGGTATGTGCATTACCCGATCAATAATTACAACGTAACGCTCAACATCACCGATTACGCCCACATTCAGGACGAATACGTGAGCTTGGACAAGCAACGGCTTCCGCTCGATTATTACGTGCTGCCCGGCAATACCGACACAGCCCGCGTTCATTTTGAGCAGGTTAAAGGAATGTTAGACTGCTACGAACGGTATTTCGGGAAGTTTCCGTTCTGGCGCGACGGCTACAAACTTGTCGAAACGCCCTATTGGGGCATGGAACACCAAACGGCGGTGGCCTACGGCAATCATTACCAAAACAATGCGTTTGGGTTCGATTTTATCATCATTCACGAGAGCGGCCACGAGTATTTTGGCAACAGTCTGAGTTGCGCCGACCACGCCGAAATGTGGATTCACGAATCGTTCACCACATACGCCGAAGCCCTGTATGTAGAGTGTACGCACAGCATTGATCGGGCGCAGACGTACCTGAACGGGCAACGCAAAAACATTAAAAACCAACACCCGATGATTGGGCCGCCGGGCGTGAACGTTGATCAGCCCGACACTGATATTTACTACAAAGGAACCTGGATGCTGCACACCCTGCGCCACGCCGTGAACAACGACAAGGCCTGGTTTGGCGCGTTGAAGGCTCTTTGTACCAAAAAACGGCTGTCCATCGTGACGACGGACGAAGTGATTGATTTCCTGACTGCCGAAACCAAAGCCGACCTGCGGCCTTTGATGAATCAATACTTGCGGATTGCCGTGCTGCCGGTGCTGGAGTACCAGACTGTTCAGAAAAACGACCGCGAAATCGAACTTCGTTGCCGGTGGGTGGCTGATAGTGAGAACTTTAACCTGCCCGTGAAGGTGCGTTTCGGTTTTGGGCAGTGGCAAACCGTTCGGCCCACGCGGGAATGGCAAACGGTTCCGTTACTCAAAACGGTGGGTTGGTTCAACATCGGCACTGAATTTGGCCTGTTCCAGACGCGGGCCGTGGCCGGGCAATAATCGGCGGGGAATCGTTATCTTCGGGCAACGAAAACAGAAACAACCATGACAGCAATCAGTGAATTAAAACACCAGGTCCATGATTTAGTGGATCAACTTACCGACGAAACAACGTTGACGCAACTTCGCGGCACGTTGTCTGAACTGGTTCAACAGCCAGAAAACGATGATTGGAACGATTTGACCGAAGCACAGCGACAACGAATCCTGACTGCCTACGAATCAAGTTTAAACCCGGCCAATCTGATTTCTCACGATGTGGTTAAACAACAGTTTACAAAATGGCTCACCCGATAATCTGGACAAAAGAGGCCAATAATACACTACATGAACTAACCAACTTTCTGGCTGAGCAATGGGAGTTCAGAATTGTTGCAAAATTTGTTGATGCCGCATGTAAGGCTGTTGAGCAGTTAGCAACATCCCCGGAACTTGGACGAATCAGTAATCCAGAACTTGATATTCGGTACATAACCATAAAGCCCTACACCAAGCTGTACTATAAATTTGACGCAGGTGCGGTTGTTTTGATTGAATTTATAGACACCCGGCAAGAACCCGACGGGCGTTTTCAATAATCCCCAAACACAAATGAAATTCGGTATTGTTGTTTTTCCCGGCTCTAACTGCGACCAAGACGCGGTGGACACACTCACGGCAATGGGACAACCCGTTGTTAAGCTCTGGCACAAAGACCATGACCTCCAGGGCTGTGACTTTATCATTCTGCCCGGCGGTTTTGCTCACGGCGATTACCTCCGCACCGGAGCCATTGCCCGGTTCTCGCCCATTATGACCGAGGTGATTGCCTATGCCAACCGGGGCGGCTATCTGATGGGTATTTGCAACGGGTTTCAGGTACTTGCCGAAGCTCGCTTAGTGCCGGGTGTGCTGCTCCGAAACAGCAATCAGCAGTATATCTGCAAAAATATTTACCTGCGCCCCCAATCCAAATCGGCCCTGCTCACGGCTGAACTGGATTTACCCGCTTACAAAATTCCGATTGCCCACGGCGAAGGTCGCTACTACGCCGATGCCGATACGTTGGCCCGGCTCAACGATACGGATTCGGTGCTTTTTCGGTACTGCGATGCTACCGGAGCCATTACCGATGCGGCCAATCCCAACGGCAGTGCGGAGAGCATTGCGGGGGTCTGCAACGAAGCCAGAAACGTGTTTGGGATGATGCCCCACCCCGAACGGGCCGCCGACCCCGCCCTCGGCAACACCGACGGACGGCTGATTCTGGAGCAGTTGGTTGGTATGGTGTTGGTATAACGTGGTGGTCCCCGAAATGGTAATTTTGAGGCAGTAGTGACGTTCGATCCGTTTTACCTCAACGAGTTTATGACCACTCAACCGAAGAAAATGGCGGGAGTTGTTGGGTAATCTGTTCGGTACTAATGAAACGAAAACGGGATGTGTCCGGCTTTTGCCACACACATCCCGATTTTGTTTTATCAGTACTTGATAACTTTCACCGTTTTCATCTGATCGTCAGACGTTACATTCAGCAGGTATAAGCCCGGCGTGTTACCTAACCGCAGGGCGTGCCGTTCGACGGCTTCGGCTTGTTTAACCGACACCTCACCGACAATCATACCCGAAGCCGACCGGGTCGTTAAACGCAGCGGTTGCCCGGCAACGCCCCGAATCTCGATTTCAACCGTTTCGGCCTGCGTTGGGTTGCCTAAAACGGATACCTCCAGTTCGGCACCAACCTCATCCGTTGCAACCCGGATGCTGCCGCAGACCGCCCGCAAATCAAACGTGATCGGTGCGGCTGTTATGCTACCCTGCGCGGCTGAAATGGTCAGCGTTTTTCTGTCCTGCCGTACCCCTGCTTCTACCGTACCGCTTGCTGCCGTTGAACTTGTTCGGGTTACGCCCGGCACTATGAAACTCACCGGCGAGCCGTCGCCCCCGTTCGTGTTGAAGGTGATGGCTCCGGTTTGGCAATCGTAGGTAGGCGTGAGCAATACCAACGGCGTAGGGAGAACCACGCAACTTTGCTGTACCGTTGCCGAAGCCCCCGCAGAACAGCCGTTGGTCGGTGACATAGTAACCACCGAATATAACCCGGCTGTTGAAACGTTGACTGTGCCGGTCTGGTTGGTCTGATCAAACCCCGACGGGCCGGTGAAGCGATACGACAGTCCGCTCGAACCAGCGTTAAGGGTTACGTTGCTGGGGCTACACGTAAGCGATCCGCTACTGGTCAGGTTTACGGCGGGCGGGGTGGTGTT
>JBBRUV010000199.1:0-9128 GCA_038247465.1 Cytophagales bacterium | reverse complement strand
CGATGAGTACGTCGGTGATGCGCCGGGCGGCTCCGCTTTCGGCCACCAACCGGCCCAGCATCGCCCCAAATCCAATAATCAGTACTAAGTCGCCGAGAGTGCCGCCAATGCCGTTTTGGATAGATTTGGCCAGCGTCGGTACGTCCATGCCAGCGGCCAGCCCGATGCCGAGGGCCACAATCACGAACGAGATAAAGGTATCGAGTTTAACAACGGCAATCAGCAGCACAAGGCACAAAATGCCGCACAGGGTGATAAGAAGGGGCATAGCGGAGCCTAAGAGTGGGTTTGGCAGGAAAGTGGGAACTGCCGGCTATTTACCCGGCCCACCAATAACCCCGGGAAAGTGATTGCGTTTATCGGCCTAAATACACCATCAATATTGACACATCTGACGGGCTGACTCCGCTGATTTGCGCGGCCTGACCGAGCGTGGCCGGGCGGATACGCTTCAACTTCTCGCGACCCTCGAAACTCAACGCTTTCACCATGTCAAAATCGAGAGTATCGTGAATAACGAGGGTGTTCCACTGCTCCATTTTTTGCACATTGGCAAGTTCGCGGATGACGTAATCTTCGTATTTCACCTCAATCGTGGCCTGCCGCAGCACCTCTTCGTCGGCATCGGTACCGAGCCATTCGCGGAGCAGGGCCGGTACGCGTTCCGGTTCGAGTTCGGGGCGCTTGAGCAACGTGTACAACGCGGTTTTTTCGCGCAGCAGCGAACTGCCAATGGTCTCCAGAAACGGGTTGATTTGCTCCGGGCTGAACTTGGTCTCGCGGATGTGGGTGAGCGTCTGCCCGATGGCCGTGCGCTTGGCCGACAGTAATTCCATGCGCTCGTTACTGGCAAGACCGATGGCGTGGCCGCGTTCGGTCAGGCGCAGGTCGGCGTTGTCTTGCCGGAGCAACGTGCGGTATTCGGCCCGCGAGGTAAACATCCGGTACGGTTCTTCGGTGCCTTTGGTGATGAGGTCGTCAATCAGCACGCCGATGTAGGCTTCGGAGCGTTTCAGCACAAACGGCTCGCGTTCGGCAATGCGGTTGTGGGCGTTGATACCGGCCATAAGTCCCTGCGCGGCTGCTTCTTCGTAGCCCGTTGTGCCGTTGATTTGTCCGGCAAAATACAGGTTTTCTACACCCTTTGTTTCCAGCGTATGGCGCAGTTGTGTGGGCGGAAAAAAGTCATATTCAACGGCATACCCCGGTTTCAGCATCCGGGCCTTCTCGAAGCCCGGCACCTGAATCAGGGCTTTGTATTGGATGTCTTCGGGCAGCGAAGTCGAAAACCCGTTGATATACATTTCCTGCGTGTGCCAGCCTTCGGGTTCCACAAAAATCTGGTGGCTGTCTTTGTCGGCAAAGCGGTTAATCTTGTCTTCGACGGATGGGCAGTAGCGCGGCCCCAGCCCTTTGATGCGCCCGGTAAACATCGGCGACTGATCGAAACCCGTGCGCAGGGTGTCATGCACGGCTACGTTGGTATGCGTTATCCAGCAGGAGCGTTGGCGGGTAAGTGACTGGGTTTCGGGCAGATACGAGAACTTCGTCGGGGCATCGTCGCCGAGTTGCTCTTCCATTTTGCTATAATCCAGACTGCGGCCATCCACACGGGGCGGAGTTCCGGTTTTCATCCGGCCCGATTCAAAACCGAGTGAGACCAATTGCTCCGTCAGGCCCACAACGGCGCGTTCGGCGGTGCGGCCCCCGCCGAAGGTTTTTTGGCCGATGAACATCTGCCCGTTCAGAAATGTGCCGTTGGTCAGCACCACAGCACGGGCGCGGATGCTCATGCCCATCGCGGTTTTTACGCCCACTACGCGGTTGTTGTCAACGATGATTTCGTGAACCGTATCCTGCCATAAATCCACGTTACGAATATGTTCGAGCCGTTGCCGCCATTCCAGAGCGAAGAGCATCCGGTCATTTTGGGTGCGCGGACTCCACATGGCCGGGCCTTTGGAGCGGTTCAACATTCGGAACTGAATCATGCTCCGGTCAGATACGATGCCCGACTGCCCGCCGAGGGCATCAATTTCGCGCACAATCTGCCCTTTTGCCACGCCCCCCATAGCCGGGTTACACGACATTTGAGCAATCGTGTTGAGGTTCATGGTTACGAGCAGCACCGCCGAACCCATATTGGCGGCAGCGGCAGCGGCTTCGCACCCGGCGTGGCCCGCGCCAATCACGATGATGTCGTATTGTGGAAACATAGTGTTGGTTGGTCGTTCGAGGTTCGTAGTTCATCCAAACCGAATACTACTAAACCGCGAAACCGGGTCGAAACGTTCGGGATACGTTTGTTGTGGCCCCACAGCTTAGTGGCGGCAGACCGAGGACGTAAAAAAACCGATTGCCCTGGCCTTGAGACCGGGGTGTCCAGAAACACAAAAAATCCCCGGCCAATTGGGGCCGGGGATTTCAGTTGATGAAGGTAATCAGTACTGAAATTACCGTACCGTCAGGGTGCGGTCGGCGGTGGGGGTGGTGAGCGTAACGGGGTGGCTGCTCTTGTCGGCTCCGCTCGTTGCCACCACCGAGTAAGTACCGTCGGTCAGTTCGCTGAGGTCAAACCGATACCGGAAACTACCCTGCTGCTTGCCAATGGTCTGCTCCTGGAGGGTTACGCCGTTGTGGTCAACCACCCGAACGGTCATTGATTTGGCGGTTTGTTTTTCAACAACTACGTTGATTACCATCGGTTTAGCTGCCGGATACACCGCCACTCTGAAGGCGTTGGTCGTGGTAATGGTGGCGTTGGCAGTTGGCTCATCGGCGCGGTTGATGGCGGTAGCGTTGGCGGTGGTAGCGAGGGTAGGCGCGGCCAAAAGCAACGCGGCCAGCAGAGTTTGGGCAATGGTTTTCATTAGTTTTTGTTGTTGGTTGTTGTTGTTTGTCTTCGTTGACGAGTCAAAGATGCCGGGTCGGTTCGGGGCGTTGCATCACCTTTTGTTAAGTGGCAAAAAATCGGGCCGACCGGCCAGAAAACAGGGCGAATTATTAAACGGTTAAGGCTGAACCGAGTCGTAAACTGGTTCCCGGCTAATTTGCGTTATATTTATCTCGAACTTCAATCTGCATGACTGCCCGTTTTATTTACCTTGTCTGGTGCGCCCTGTTGCCCTGCCTGATCCTGTCCGAACCGGCACAGGCGCAGTTGACTCAGACGAACCGAATCGAACTCCCCGCCGATCCTGGCCGGGTCGAAAACTTTGACGTGCTGCCATTGGCCGGGCGCGGCTTGCTCGTTACCATTCGGAAAGATGATTACCTGACCCGGTCTCCGCCAGAAATTCAATTTCAACGCTACGATACCGATCTGAAACCGCGCTGGGTAACCACCCTCAAACCCGACGAGAAGTTTGTGCCGCTGCTCGATTACCACAACGATCTGTACACGTTCTGGCTGTATCATCAACCCGACACCGATAAGTATCAGATTATCAGGCTCAATACTGACGATGGCCTGGCCGAAGTGTTTGCTGGTGAGTTGCTGTCTGGCCTGGTTATTCAACAATTTAAGGTGCTGGGTAACCGGGCTTACATTGGCGGCACCTACCGCAGCCGCCCGGTGGTGATGTCTTATTCGTTTTTTGATGGCTCAACGGCGGTGCTGCCCGGTCTGTACGGTAATCAGACCGAAATCAACAGTGTGGAGGTTGACGAAATCAGGCAGGAGGTTCATGTGCTGGTTCATTCGCTGCGCCGAAAGTGCCAGTTCCGAATCCAGACCTTCAATTATCAGAATAAACCCCTCCGAACCGTAACGTTCGACGGGGCCGAACACAGCTTGGTTTCGGGTAAGTTGGTGACCATCAACCCCGACGAACTGCTGCTGGTTGGCAACTACTCGAACGACTGCTCGCCGTATTCAGAAGGTATTTATGTGACCCGAATCCGGCACGGCGACGATCAGCCCGACGTGATCCGGTACATTGAGTTTGCCCGGTTGCAGAATTTTTTCAACTACCTCAAACCAAAACAGCAACAAAAACTTCGCAACCGCGTGGCCCGTCGGCGGCAGGAAGGCAAAGACACCCGGCTACGGTATCGGTTGCTGGTGCATAATCCGTTGCCCACCGTAGAGGGGCTTTTGCTGGTGGCCGAGGTCTATTATCCACAGTATCGAAACGCGGCTGTACCGGGTTATGGTGGTCAGCTCACTACCGGATTCGGTAATCGGACGGGCAAAGTGTTTGAGGCATTTCATTATACCCACGCTTTTGTTTGCGGGTTCGACCGGCAGGGTAACTTGCTATGGGACAACTGTCTGCCTATTCGTGACCTCGAAAGTGATAAGCTGGATCCGATGGTTCAGGTGTCGCAACAGGGCGACCGGCTCGTGCTGGCCTATCCCGACAAGGGCGAAATCAATACCGAAGTCATTGAAGGCAGCCGGGTGCTGAAAGAACGCGAACAGTTTACGCTCAAAACCGGCTCGGAAGCCGAGAAAGTACTGTTTTCCAGCAACGACAACCTGGTAGCCTGGTATGGTCACTATTTCCTGGCGTTCGGGTATCAAAAAATCGCGCCCGACCGTGGATTCAACGGCCAGCAGCGCGAGGTTTTCTACATCAATAAACTGACTTACCCGGTTGATAATCTGGTAATTGACCGTTAATGCCCGCCCGGATACGGCTTGTTCCCCTTCGTGGCAAACCACAGAATCCGGTTCAGCACGTCATCTTCGCCAGAGTCAATCCCTTCTTTTAACTGATTAACCGATTCACGGGCGTATTGCAACGCCCGGCCCCGCAAACCCGATAGCGGTTTGTTCATCTCGTCTAATTGAATCAGGTTGGGCAGCGCGGTGTATGGCGTAAAATCGGGTTTATCGGTGAAACAATCAAACATGGGCAGGGCAGTGGCATCAATCACATTCATTGGCGGCAGGCCCAGAATTTGCTCAATCGTCCGCACCATCGAGGTTTGGTTGTAGTTGGTCGTTACCGTTTTGCGGAGCCGCGAATACGGGCTAATCACAAACCCGGTGGTGCGGTAAGCCGACATATGATCCCAACCGGCCTGCGAGTCGTCTTCGGTGACAAAAATCACCGTATTGGCCCCAAACCGGCTTTTCTGCACGGCTTCTACAATGCGCCCAACGGCCAAATCATTGTCGGCTACCATCGCGCGGGGAGTCGGAAATTTGGGACTCATCCCCGCCGTGTGGTCGTTGGGCAGGGCCATCACCATCAGGTTGGGCCAGTCATCGCCGGGGCGGGCGGCAGCTTCGTTCAACTCCTTGATAAAGGCATCGGCCCGCATCTGATCGCTGATGGTCTCGTCGGCCCCGCCGGGGAAATTCATCGCCAGAATGGGCCGCACCCGCGAGATCGTAGTCGTGTTGGTGAACGAAAACGGCTGACTAATCTGCCGCATCTGATAGAGTTGCCGCCAGTCGAGTTTCTTATCATACTCACAATCAGACGCTTCACCATAAATCCGAACGGTTTTGCCGTGATCGAGGGCGTTGTTCCAGATGAGTCCTTTTTTGTTATAGACCAGCGCGTCATACAGCACGTGCGGATACGACCGGAACCATGCCCGGACGCTTTTTTCGGTATAATCGGTCACGATGGCGGCATCGGCCCAGGGGTGGCCCTCGGCAGACGATTTGCCCGATACATGGTAGTTGTCCATCAGCAGAAACTCGCGGGCCAGCCGGTGCTGATTCGGGGTCACGCTGTCGCCAAAGACGCACAGTGATTTCATGCCCCGGCCTTCGGGCATATCGCCCAACACCTGATCATACGTCCGGTTTTCTTTGATGATATACAGCACGTGTTTAAATACCGACGGCTCGCCGATGCGCTCCGGCACAGGCCGGGGTTTAGCCGTTGGGCGGGGCAACTGTTCGGCCAGCGTCAGCCGGAACTGCATACTGAGTTTTCTGACTGTTGCCGTTTGGGCAGCCAATTCGGTATTCGTCGGTACCGGAATAATCGAAACGGTTGCCAATTGGCGGTGCGACGTAAACGCTTTCTGGTCTGGCGACGGGCTGCGGCCTTCACCCATTGATTCAACGGCGGTGGCAATCCGGGAGCCGTTACCCTCGATATTGGCGACGATCAAGTCAGTACCGACGCATAAAATTCCGCCCGGATACGCCTGCGTCGGGATGTAGCCCGACACGCCCGAACCCGCCTGATTGAGGCTGGCGGCTGGTAAGCCATTCGTCAGCGGCACAACGGCCAGCGCGTTATCCAATCCATTGGCCACATACAGCGTGGTGCCGAGCGAATCCAGCGCGAGCGCGTTGGGGGTGCTGCCAATGTATGTTGTTTGCCCGCTAAACAAGCCAACCGACACTGAATCAGTGACTTGCCGGGTTTGCGCGTCAACAATCGAGACGTTATCACTGTTTCCGTTGGCAACATAAAGGCGCTTTTCGTTGCGGCTGGCGAGAATGGTGTTGGGGTGCAACCCGACTTCAATTTCGCGTTCGACCCGGCCCGTTTTGGTGTCAATCACCGAGACGGTTCCCCGCGACATCGCGCCCGTTTTTGGGTCAATGTAGGCACTACCCCAGGGAACGCCCGCTGTCTCCTGCTTACTGGTAGAATCAGGCGAATCCACGCCGGGAATCGGCCCGGCCCAGTTGGTCACGAACGCCCGGTCGTTTGCCAGCGCCACCCCAAACGGAGCCACCCCAACCGGGGCCGTCCAGACAATACTGCGGTCGGCAAACCTGATTTTCAGGAGTTGGTTATTGCCGTTCAGCACTACATACAAAAACGGCTCGTCGCCCTCCTGCCGCACGGCTACATCGTTGGGCAGTGACATTGTTGCCGGGGCCACCGGGGCAAACGCCACTACCTCAATCGCGCTGATTTTACCCACCGTCAGCGAGGCAATTACGATGCCGGATTTGTCTTTCCCCCGGCCCGACGCGCCCCAGACCAAGTACGTTTGTCCGTTGACTACCAATGCCTTGATACCCGAAAAAGCGCTCATCATCCCTTTCGTTTCGGAACGCTCGGCCAAACTCCAGCGATACACAATCCGGCGCGTGGCCCGGTCAAGAATAGCGATTCCGTAGCGGTCTTCGATCACGATTTGCGATCTGCCGGGCAGCAAACACAAGTCCAGCGCGTGGTTTTCGAGTTTTGGATCACCGAAGGCAACCGACGTACCAGCTCCGTCAATGAGCCGGTTGTAAGGCATGGCAACGGGGGTGCTGTCGGCCAGCGTACGTTTGTCAGCCGGGTGACGGTGGGCTTTTTTCTGGGCTGCAACGGGTAGCGTTAGCAGCAGAATCAGGCTGAGGGAAAGGAGTTTATGGAGCATACTGTTATTGTTTAATCCCTGGCTAAAAGCTTGGGGCTGCCGTAGGATACAACAAACTTACACTGTCAACTTTGTCGTGCCAATGCGTTTACCATTATCAATTCTTTACGGTAGGGCGTTGATTTATAATGATTTCTTTTTCTGGGAACCCATCCGATCATACCCATCAGGCGGTAGTTGTGTGCCAAACCTGTTACCGACCGGCTTGCATTATGACAGTTTACCCCTTTACCCACCCATATTCTTCACATTGGCGTAACAAATTGGGGTTAATCATAACCAATTCGTAATCTTCCGCCAACGAGCATCAGGTAATATTGTGGTTGAAACCATTATTTAATACTACCGATGAAACACATTGACATTCAGACTATTACCAACAAAATTATCCAGTTGTCCGGGCAACTCTCAACAGCTTGCCGGGCGGGTTTTCTGCTGCTGTTGCTGAGTGCCGCCAGCCTGACCGCACAGGCTCAGGGCGTAGGCACGATCCGGGGAGTAATCTCGGAAGTTGACGAGAAAGGCGAGCCAATCCCCGGTGTTATCATTCAGGTGAAAGGCACGTTGCTGGGCGTTGCTACGAACGCCGACGGTAGTTTTGTGCTGACTCGCGTACCTGCCGGGCCGCAAACGCTGCTGATCTCGGCCTTAGGCTACACGGCGGCAGAGATGCCGGTGTCGGTGGTGGCCGGGCGCGAAACCCAGGCCAACGTTTCGCTCAAAAGCCAGTCAACGCAACTCGGCGAGGTGGTGGTAACGGGTCTGCGCCGAAGTCAGCTCGAATCTATCAGCCGCAAACGGCAGGCACTCAATACCCGCGAGGTAATTACGTCTGACGATTTGGGCCGGTTGCCCGACATCAACGTGGCCGAGGCTACCCAGCGCGTGGCCGGAGTAAACATCGAAACCAACCGGGGCGAAGGCCAGTTTGTGTCGATCCGGGGTGTGCAGCCCGCCCTCAACAACGTGACGCTCAACAACACCAATATCGCTTCGACCAGCAACAGCCGCGCTACCCCGCTCGACCTGATGCCGACCGAGATCATTTCGAGCATCGAGGTTATCAAAACCAACACGCCCGACATGGAAGGCAACGCCATCGGTGGCACCATAAACATCAACACCGTGTCGGCGTTCGACAAAAAAAAGCCGTTTATGGTGCTGTCGGTTGATGGTCTGGTACAAACGCAACAGGTTGATCTAACGGGCTTTGACCGGGTACGTGCGCCTTTTCGGGGGGCTGTAACGGCGGGTAAACGGTTTGGTAAACAAGAGAAATTCGGCGCGGTGGTATCGGCCAATTTCTTTCGGCGCGATTACAGCGCGTCTATCCTTGACCCCGACGGCTGGGTGTATAACAAGTATTTTTATCCCAACGAAATTGAGCTGCAGATCGAAGACATCGAGCGCGACCGGGCCAGTGTGTCGGCTGATTTTGAGTACCGGGCCACGCCCAACAACTCGGTTTACCTGAAAACGCTGTACACCCGCACCAACGAAGTGCAGAAAAATTCAGAATTTGAGTTGACGATGCAAATCGGGGCTGCGTTGCCGCTCGAACAAACGCCAACATCGGGCCGGTTTGCGCGGGGGTCGGGCGAGTTAGATCAGGCCTATACCAACGAAACCGAGAACCTGACGAGCTACACCTTTGGTACGCGCAACCGCTTCGGCAAACTCTCGACCGATGTCTATGGCACGTATTCGCGGGCGGCAAACGAGCCTCAATAACTTTGATGCCACGTTTGAGAACCCAACCGCCACCGAGCCGCGCCTGTCGCTCAGGTACAACACGGCTCCGTATTTTTTCGAGGTTCTGCCCGAAGACCCTGCCT
>JBBRUV010000198.1:0-9132 GCA_038247465.1 Cytophagales bacterium | reverse complement strand
GTTTTTTTTACCCGAGCGTCGGTGAAGGTTGATAAAAGCGGGGCTATGTATGTGTCAAGTTGTTGCATCATGCTGGCAAAGATACAGTATGCCAAATAGTCTACGGGTGAAAGAAATTAACTCGTTCATTATCAGAATTTTACACTTTTGCCGAGTTTTCAATAGTAATCAGTAAGGCTCAACAAAAAGGCTCCACTTCCGCAACTGGGGTCTACGCAACGGTCAGAATACTGTGGTTTTAGCTCGTTGATGATAAACTCCGAAATATAACCTGGCGTAAAGTACGCTCCGTTTAGCTGACGATCCTGTGCTGGAATAATTAGTTCAAGCTGATTGTCAAGTTGTTCAAGCGTTTCCATTGGAAACGAATTGAGCGATGTCAGTAAAGATTGATTCGGTCGAAACGTTGAAAAGTAAGCCGACAGTATAGGAGAAATACGACTATCAAGATTGTGATGATTCAGAAACCCATAGACAAAATGATTCTCCAGCCTATCACTGTCATAGTGCCGGAGCAGGTTGTCAATTGTTGGCTCCTTCATCGTTAGCTTGTAGATTATGCGTAACAAAGTTAGTGTATTTGACGTAAGAAAAAACGAACCCACCGATACAAAAACGGCCTGCGTTCTCGCAGGCCGGATATACCAAAGGCTTCATTTACGCCGGTTTCAATCGTTCTTTTCCTCGTTCGATTCGCTGCCGCTGCGGTTGCCGCTGTGTCCCGAATGACCATGCCCGCCTTTGTTGGTATTCTCTACTGAGCCGGTCGCGTCGTGGTCGTCTTCGGTGCTTTGCTTGCTTTTGTGCTTGCCACTGGCCGTTTTGCCCTGCGCTTCGTCGGGCAGGTTGTTGTCTAACTCGTATTTCTTGGTGTCGTCGGCAGTTTCGCGGACGGTGGGCTGGGTGCTTCCTTTGGACATAACGCTGGTCTTTTGTTGAGTAGGTAGATAACCAATCCGATTGCCGAATGTTTGGTCGTTACTTTTGTGGCTATGTTATCCCAAATTCGTCTGTTTTTCAATCGCCCGTTAGCCGAAGATTTCGGGTTCCGGCATCAGCTTTTTGCCTCGCTTCAGGCCGGGTTATATGTGTTTTTGTTTATCGGGCTTCTCGGCGGCTCGCAGTTTGGGGCCGGGCAGTCGCCGGTGCTGATGCTGGCGTTGTTTGGGCTGGGCTGCGCAATAGCCGCGTTTGTTGCCAACTACGCCGTTCCCCGGTTGCTGCCCCAATTTTATGACGAAGACCACTGGACGGTGGGCCGACACACGCTGCACACGCTGCTGGTGCTGCTATGCGTGAGTACCGCTAACCAATTGATTCTGTGGGCATCGGGCAACGAATGTCCTCCCTTTTGGCGGATGTATGGGATTGTAACGGCGGTTGGCTTTTTGCCGATCACGGTGGGTGTGCTGCTGGCCGAACAACGGCGGCTGAAACGCAACTTAGCCCAGGCTCAGGCGCTGAATACGCAACTTGATAAACTGCACCAGCCCGCCCCGGCTCCGGCCCCGGAAATGCCTGACATTCCCAAAGGCATATCGCTCAAATCAGACACGGGTAAAGAGAGCCTGAACCTGCTGCCGAATCAGTTGCTGTATGTAGAGTCGGTCGGGAATTATGTGGAGGTTCACTGGCTCAATTTTATGTTTCCCCAGAAGACTGTGCTCAGAAGCACGCTCCGGGCCGTAGAAGACGCGCTGACCGATCAGCCGCAGTTTTTTCGGTGCCACCGGGCGTTTCTGGTCAACCTGAAAGCCATCAGCCACACAACCGGAAATGCGCGGGGATACACCTTGAAACTCAGCGGCTCTGAGAGCGAGGTGCCAGTATCCCGGTCGTTTGCCGGGGCGTTCGAGGCCCGAATCTTATAGCCCATTCATCCCAAAAGTGGGCAATTTGGCCCAGAAACGGCAGTTTATCCCGTATCGGTGTGCGGTATCCCGGCGGGTTGTACCGGGTAAAAAATCGGCGGAGGTTTGTAGCAGTCAAACTAAAAAACACTGACCGACATGACTGTTTTATATCGCTTCGTTCTCCTGCTTATCGTCTTATTACTGGCTCAATCAACTCCGCGTTTGCTGGCCCAGTCCGTGGCTTCTGCAACACCACCACAGGCTGACATCACCAACGGCATCGCCGATAATCTGCCCGTTTTCGACGACGCATTTTACCAAAATCAGTTGTTTCTCCTCGGCGAATCACACGGGTTTCAGCGCGTACAGGATGTGGATTTTGCCCTGCTCAAACACCTTAATCAGCGCGTGGGCGTTCGGTACTACGTGGCCGAGGTGGATATGAGCAAGGCGTATTTCCTGAATCAGTACCTGCAAACGGGTAACGATTCAACCCTGATGCGGGTGTTTCGGTCGTGGGTGCAGGAAACGGCGCAGTGGGCCAACCGCGATTTTTTTCGGAAAATCCAGCGCATCCGCGCCCTCAACCGAACGCTCCCCGCCAGTCGCCAAATCCGGTTTCTGGGCCTCGACCGGATTCAGGATCGGGCGTTGGTAGCCAACCACTTAGCCGAACTACTGGCCGGAAAAAAACTACCGGCAACGGCCCGGCTCCTGACCGATTCACTGCGAATCCGGCTTACGACCAAAACCCCCGACAGTCTGCGGGCCGACCTTGCCCTGAGGCTCCTGGCCGATATGGACGCGAATCCGGCCACGTACCAGAAAACGCCCGGAACTACCACCGTTAGCGAATTGCGGCACTTGCTCCAGAATGTAGTTTACCTGAAAATGCTTCGTAGCCGCGAAAAAACCATCGTTGCCAATTTCCAGACGCTCTACAAAACCGGCAGTCTGCAAACCGAAAAACTGTATGGACTCTGGGGCTTTTTTCACGTCTTGCAGGCTCCGCTACCCGACGGTGCCAGGTCTTTTGCGGCCACGCTCCGGGAGTCAGATTTGCCGATGCATAACAAAATCGTGTCGCTGTCGTGCAGTTACGTGGGCAGCAAGATGATGGTGCCTACGGCGTTTCTGCCCCCGTTCTGGCAGGAGCGGGGCAAGACGTATTCGCGGGTAAACAAGTTTAATAACGACGGCCCGATGATGATTACCGACGGAATCGAAACCCTGAAAACCGCCACCCAACCCAACACCGTTACGCTGTTTAAACTCGCTGGCTCAGAAGCGGGTACGCAACCGATTCGGATGAGTTACTCGCCGTTCATGCCCAAAGAACAACAGATGACGTTTGACCCGGCCCGCCCTGCAACTGATTATTACCAGTACACGGTGCTGATTCGGGATTCTGAGGCTACCGAGCCATTAATACCCTGAATTACACCGAATACCCTGAATTATGCCGGGCCGGTATGCGTTTGGCAAACAAAAAACTTATTGAGAGGGTTAGTATTATTATTCACGTTGATCTGACTACTATAACTATGTTTAATACGGCTGCAACCAACCATATCCCGGAGAATCTACTGGGGAAATTAAGACCGGCTCCGCTGCTCTGTTGGGATATTGCGCACCCCATGTTACCCAAACGCAATAGTGTTGCTAATGACATTAACCAGATCGAGAAATTGCAGGTTGTCCACAACTGGCGGCACGATCTCAACTTTAAGAAGCTGCTGAGTACTAATCATACGCTGATTGTCACCGATGTAGCCCGTGAAATTGTCTGGACCAGCAGCGACTTTTTTGAGATGACCGGCTACACAATGGCCGAAGCCATCGGCAAAAAGCCAGCGTTTCTTCAGGGCGAAAGAACCACCGAACGCTCGAAGCAACTCATCCGCGAGAAATTAGGGCAGTTCGAGAAAGTAACCGCCCGATTGATAAACTACCGCAAAGACGGCGAAGTCTATGGGTGTAATATCACGATCCATCCGCTCAAGAATGTGAAGGGCGAGGTAACGCATTTCGTCGCTGTTGAAAAGGAGGTGGACTAAGCCACCTCCGTCTTCTTTCCTCTATTTTCCTTTCCCGTCATTGCCCTTCATCAGGGCTGCTCTCTGATCGTCTCGCAAGGTGGGATACTGAATGCCAAGCTGTTCGAGATACGTTTTGTACTTAGCCGGATCGTAATAGAACGGGGTCAGCCGGGGTTTGAATTCGGTCATAATCTTGCTGTTAAGATACACGGCGGGCTGCTCTTTGGGCGAAATCAGGGGCGTATATTTAATGTCTTTCGTCTGCTCGTCGGCATAATACGCCTTGGCGTCGGTCAGTAATTGCGGTTTCAGCAACAAATCCAGCAACGTCATAGCCTCGGCTTTAGCCCCGGCCACAATGCCCTTGTGCGCGATGGGCGTTGCCATAGAAATGGCGTTGGCCCAGTGATGACCCGGTAAATCGGGAATGTTGCTCGGATAACGTAACACAATTGTCGGCAATGACCACGATATATCGGCAATATCGTCGGAACCGGCACCTGAGTTAAGCGACTGTGCACCCATTATCCTGACCGGCGGAGCCATGTAAGCCGGTAATCCAATAGTATCGAGTTTGGTAGCCAGCCCGGCCACATTCGCGGCCTTCATCTCCATCTGACTTGCTTTTGCCAGCATTTGATCCTCTTCCGACCAGGTTGGCAACCCCACTTTTTTAATATTCTGGTACATGGCTTCGGCGATGGGCTTGTTGAAATGCCCCGGCCAGGCCGATCCCAGCACGTCGTAGGTGAATTTGGTGTCAGTCATCAGAGCCGCGCCTTCGGCAATTTTCAAGCCTGTTTCAAACAACGCTTTGATTTTGGGGTATGTCCGCTCCCGGAAATAATACCAGACAGCCGCTTTCGACGGCACCACGTTGGGTTGGTCGCCCCCGTCGGTAATCACGTAATGCGACCGTTGGGTAGTTTCGAGGTGTTCGCGCCGGAAATTCCAGCCCACGTTCATTAACTCAACGGCATCTAACGCCGACCGACCCCGCCAGGGCGCGGCTGCCGCGTGAGCCGCCTGCCCCTCAAAGTTGAACCGTACCGATACCAGACCGTTGTTGCCCGCGTCTCCCCACGATACGCCGAGGTTGTTGCCGACGTGGGTGAAAATACAGGCATCTACATCCTTAAAATAGCCATCGCGGACGTAGAACGCCTTCGCACCAACGAGTTCTTCGGCCACGCCGGGCCAGAGCATGAGCGTTCCGGGAATTTTGTCGCGTTCCATCAACTGCTTCACGGCCAGAGCCGCTACAATGTTCAGGGCCTGCCCGGAGTTGTGACCTTCGCCGTGACCGGGTGCGCCCTCCACAATCGGAGCTTTGTAGGCCACGCCGGGTTTTTGGCTCGCTTTCGGAATACAGTCCACGTCAGAACCAATGGCAATCAGGGGTTTGCCGTTGCCCCAGGTGGCAATCCAGGCGGTGGGTATTCCGGCAATGCCGCGTTGCACCGTGAAACCCTCTTTTTCGAGCAGGTTGGTCAGGTAAGTGAATGTTTCGACCTCCTGAAACCCTAATTCCGAGAAGCTGAACAGCATATCGTTGATTTGTTGCGCCTGCACCGCCCGGCTCTCTACAGCGGCAACGGCCTCGGTTTTGAGCTTGTCGATGGGATCGGCGGGAGTTTTAACACGTTTCTGGGCGATGGTCAGCGTTGGCAGCAGGGCCAGCAACAGACAGCAGAATCGAACGGTACTTGTACGTAGGAGATGGTTCATTGTTGGCAGTTTTCGGTTTTTGACGAATTTTCTTTGGCAAGATAAACATAAAACGACCGATGCTCCTGCCGGTCAGACCGGCAGGAGCATCGGATATAGATCATGAAACAAATCATAACCCACAGATTAACCGTGAATCCAGAGCGGATAAACTGAGCCAATGGCATAGATTGGGCCGTTGGCTCGGTTCAAATAAAAAATCGCTCTTCTGGAAATCCGGGATTAAACTAATTCCGTTGGTTTGTCTGTCTTTCCGATAGACGGAAAGCTACTCAACAAACCAATTCTCGTTTATGGAAAACATAACGGAAAAATCTGCCAAAACGCTGATGAAGCAGCCAGTAGATCGTCGTCGGTTCCTGCGCTACGCCGGGTTCTCGGCGGCAATGACGACTGCGCTGATCACAGCGTGCGAAAATCCGGGTGCCGACCCGGCCACCAATATCAACGCCGGTGCGCGGGTATCAGCCCCCGGAGACGTGGTTGACCTCGGTTCGGGCGATGTCGGCGTACTGAACTACGCTTATGCCCTGGAGCAACTCGAATACGCGTTCTACCAGCAGGTGATCACAACGCCATACGCGGGTATCAGCGCGGAGGAGTTGTTTTTGCTGCGCGAAGTCCGCGACCACGAGTACATTCACCGCGAGTTTCTGCGGGCCGCTCTCGGCGCGGCAGGGTTGCCAATGCTGGGAGCCAACTTCCGCAGTATTGACTTCACCAAGCGGCAGGACGTGCTGAACGCGGCCAAAGATTTTGAAGATTTGGGCGTAACGGCTTACAACGGTGCGGGCCGTCTGATTTCGGACCCCGGCAACCTGGTGCTGGCCGGTAAAATTGTGTCAGTCGAAGCGCGTCACGCCGGGTTGATTCGCCACCTGTTACTGCCCCGCTTAGGTTTCTTTGCCGGCGACAACGCCGTTGACCCAAACACGGGTTTAGACGCGGCCAACCCGCCGTCGTTTGTATTAGGGATGGCCCAGAAATTCATCGTGGAGACCATTACGGCCAACAATCTTCCAAAAATGTAATCCGACAAGCTCAAGATGAACTTATTCAACTTATTTTCTGACATCGAGAAGCTCGATGCAGACGCAGCGGGGCGGTTAGATTTTTCGCGCCGTAAACTCCTGAAAAACAGCATGGCAGCCGCTGCCATCGCCACGCCCGCCCTGTTTGCTACAACGGTAAACAAAGCCTTTGCCCAGAACAACACGATCACTGACGTGCTGAACTTTGCCCTCACCCTGGAATACCTCGAAGACGAGTATTACCGGACGGGTCAGTTGATGACGGAAAGCCTGTTGACTCTCGACCAGCGCGCCGACATTATCCAGATCAACAAGCACGAAGCCCTGCACGTGAAATTCCTGCAAACGGCTCTTGGCGCAGCAGCTATCAAAAAACCAACGTTCGATTTCACGGCGAGAGGTGCGTTCCCGACGGTGTTCAGCAATACGGCAACGTTTTTGACGGTGGCCCTGGCGTTTGAAGAAACCGGTGTTCGGGCCTACAAAGGTCAGGTTACCAACCTGATGAGTAACAAAGACGTGTTGACGGCTGCGCTGCAGATTCACTCGGTCGAAGCACGTCACTGCGCCGGTTTGCGCCGGATGCTGAATATGCTGGTCTGGTCGTCGGAGACCATGCCGGGTGGTGTGCCAGCGGCAGTGTACGCCGGCGAAAACAACACAATTCAGGGTGGCGTTGAACTGTTTGGTTTGACGGGTGCCAGTCTGACGCAGGGCAAAACCCGCGCGGCTATCGAAACCGTCCGCGAATCGTTCGACGAAACCCTGACCCGCGATCAGGTACTGGCAATTGCCGGGCCGTTTATCCGGTCTATGTAATTTCTGCTTTATCCACAAAAAGGCCGCTTCCTGTTCAGGAAGCGGCCTTTTTTAGTGTATTGGGGTACATAAATACCTACATCAATTTCGCTTTCAGATTCTCGTCTAAAGCCTCCAGAAAATCTTCGGTGTTGAGGTAATGCTCACCGGCAATTAGTTTGGTGCCAGCCGGATACACCGACAGCGACAGGTCTTTGGTCATTTTACCGCTTTCAACCGTTTCTACGCAGACGGCTTCGAGGGTATTGGCGAAATCAATCAGCGGCTGATTATCATCGAGTTTGCCCCGGAAAGCCAGGCCGCGCGTCCAGGCGTAGATTGACGCAATTGGATTGGTGCTGGTTTTGTTGCCTTTTTGGTGTTCGCGGTAGTGGCGCGTTACGGTTCCGTGGGCGGCTTCGGCCTCCATCGTTTCTCCGTCGGGCGTAACCAGTACCGAGGTCATCAGACCGAGTGAGCCAAAACCCTGCGCTACGGTGTCAGACTGCACATCGCCATCGTAGTTTTTGCAGGCCCACACAAAATTGCCGTTCCATTTCAGGGCCGAGGCCACCATGTCGTCAATCAGGCGGTGTTCATACTGCACCTGCCCGGCAAACTCGGTGTCATACACTTCCTGAAAAATGTCTTTAAACCGACCGTCGTATTTTTTCAGGATCGTGTTTTTAGTCGAGAGATACAACGGCCACTGTTTTTGCACGGCCATGTTCATACAGGCCCGCGCAAACCCCCGGATAGACTCGTCAACGTTGTACATCCCCATGGCCACGCCCGCAGCCCTGAAGTTATAGACTTCGTATTCCTGCACCGAACCATCTTCGCCCTCAAACTTCATGGTCAGTTTACCCGGGCCCGGCACCAGAAAATCGGTAGCGCGGTACTGATCGCCGAAAGCGTGCCGACCGACGATGATCGGGGCCGTCCAGTTGGTTACTAAGCGCGGCACGTTCTGCATCACAATCGGCTCGCGGAACACGGTTCCATCCAGAATGTTGCGGATAGTGCCGTTTGGCGATTTCCACATCTGTTTCAGGTTGAACTCCTTCATGCGGTCTTCATCGGGCGTGATGGTAGCGCATTTGATGCCCACACCGTATTTTTTGATGGCGTTGGCGGCATCAATAGTCACCTGATCGTTGGTTTCGTCGCGGTATTCGATGCTGAGGTCGTAGTATTTGATAGCCACGTCCACATAAGGCAAAATCAGTTTGTCTTTGATGAATTTCCAGATGATGCGGGTCATTTCGTCGCCGTCGAGTTCGACAACGGGGTTTGCGACTTTAATTTTTTCCATAAGTTTTACTGGGGTACTTGACTCTGTTTAGAAATCGGCACAGGATTAAGCCCCAAAAGTAAGCACTCCGGGCCGGTTGGCATAGATTACCTGCCGCAAACAAAAAACTGTCTGTTTGTCAGGCTTGGGATTAGCCAATTCAGGTAGTAGTTTTTTAAGCACCTTGCAGGTAGCCCATTCTATTTCTCTTTTTGGTTAATCAAACTTAATTAAATTATTAGTTGATGTGGGTGCAATTCAAATTGTCGCTTCCAGATTTCAGTAGAGTAATCTTCTTTTAATCAATGAGTTATATTCTCAAGATAGGGCCATAGCTTCTCAGAACATGCCTTGTCAGGCCTGTAACGGGACCGACCCCGCAAGCTAAC
>JBBRUV010000197.1:0-9212 GCA_038247465.1 Cytophagales bacterium | reverse complement strand
TCAATAAAATGTAATTTGTTGTCAATTAAAAAAAAAAAAAGCCTAATAAACTGGTTTTTTTTTTTTTTTTATTGCCCGAATTTTTTCCACTACCGTTTCCTTGCTGGGTCAGCCACTAAGCCGCCATTGCCAATGCCGCGCTCAAAGCTGGCGGGTAGTTCAGGAAGAGCTACACCGTCAACAGCCGCCCGACGCGCCAATCGGCTACCTGTAATCTGAAACAGGGCTTCGTTCAGCAACGGCTCACTCACGGTGCCGAGCGGCAACCACTCAACATTGGCGAATTCCGGCACCGACGTGGCTGGTACAAATCCCGCCGTGTAGTCTGACTGCCCCGCCGAGTTGAAAATCTTGAACATAATCGGCTGTATACCCCATTTAATCCGCTTGGTATTGTCGGAAACGGTTTGCGAACCGACATTCTTGCCTGATGTTGTTGTGCCAATGGTGGTTACAGTCACAGAAGGCCGTAAGCCGTTGATAACCATCTCGCTGGCCGAGGCTGTGCCGCCTGTGGTCAGCACAAAAACCCGGTTCAGATTAGCCCCGATGTTGTTGGCTTTTGTGGTGAAATTATAGGTATTGAAATTCGCGCCATACTGTTTTATATAAGCATCGGTAACGGCCGGGTTGTAGCGCAAGGTGGCGAAGGCTTGCCCGGCAGCGTTTTTAGCAATCAGGCTCGACAGATTCACGCACGTATTCAGACTGCCACCGGGGTTATACCGAAAATCAAGCACCAACTCATTTACACCCCGCTGCTTGAATTTGGCGAAGATGTTTTCAAGTTTCTGGTCATACAACCCAGACGTACTGCCGCTTGGCGATGAAACAAACTGATTATACATTAAATAGCCGATCTTTTTGCCGCCAATGGTATAAACCGAATCCATATAAACGGGGTCGGCCTGAAGCACCACGGCGGTAGCGGTTTTGGTATCCGTTGACTCAACAAAGGCGTTGTTCACAATTTTCAATAGGCCGTAGGTCTTGGTATCAACTGTGCCATAGAGCAGCCCAACGTAGTTGGCCGTGGTGAGTGGAGCACCATTAATTTTTGAGAACACATCGCCCCGCTTGATACCGGCTTTTTCGGCGGGTGAGTTGCGCTGCACATACTGGACTTTGCCAATGATGTCGGTGCTGCCCGATGCCCGTAGATACAGCCGGAATACGGCTCCGTCGGTTTTGGTCTCCCCGCTCAGGCTCGATTTCAGTTCGTCGGCACTTTGCTGAATCCAGGAGTAGCGGTCGCCATCGGGCCGGGCCGTCGCATCGAATTTGTACAGAATCGAGTCGAAAAATTTATCGGGGGTTTGGTTCAGATTCGGGCTGGCCTGGATTTTATCCGTCCAAAAATACGCGTACCGCATATTGGTCAGAATCCAGTTGTTAACCTCCGTGTCGGTTACGGCCCCGGTGGGCGCGGGTGTTGTGGGCGTAGTAACTACGGCAGGAGCCGCTTCGTCGGGCTTTTTGCAGGACGTGACCAGTATCGAAGCCGTCAGAAGCAGCATTGCTGCTGGTACCCCAAATTGTTGTTGACGCATGATGTATGTAATCATTGTGAAGAAATGCATTGTATTCGTGTACCATAAACGAAAATCAGCCAAATAAAATTTAGTTTGCTCAGGTTAAATTTTAGCCATTTCCCCGGCTCAATCGGAACGCCGACCGGCCAGGGTAAAAGAGTATCCCGGTCTGGATGTCAAAACCGTTTTCGCCCGGTTCAGATCGGCGCAACAATACAACCAACCCCGGTTTTTGCGTTTTATGGTCTGACATCAATGCAGCCCAATTATGCGCTTTCTGCCGATCTTTCTTTTCGTCGTATTCACCGCCCAACTTGCCCCGGCGCAGCCAGCCGCCAAATTGCCCAGTGCGGCAGACGAACCCTTTGTCTGCACCTACACCGGCTTGCAGGGTATTGGTTCGCTCTGCGATTTTATGCGTTACTCCCCCGGTTCAAACGGCCATGCCGAGCGCGTTGTTGACCGGATTCTGCGGCCCATCGGCCTGCTCCGTAATTTTCAGATTCAGGAGTGCGCCAATACCCAGAACTGCTTTGCCACCGTGCTGCGCGGCCAGCGATACATTATCTACGATGCCGCGTTTATGCAGCGCATCGAATCCGTGACCCGCACCGACTGGTCGGCTATCAGCATCATGGCACACGAAATCGGCCATCACCTCCAGGGCCACACCATTGATGGGACGGGAGGACAACCGAAAAAGGAAATCGAAGCGGATCGGTTTTCGGGCTTTGTGCTGCATCAGTTGGGGGCCTCGCTCGATGAGTCGCTGGTTGCCATGCGAACCCTCGGTAACGACGTAGCGACCAGTACCCACCCGGCTAAATTTGCCCGCATGGAAGCCATCAGAAAAGGCTGGCAGGAAGCCGAAGAGGTGTATCCCAACGGCAGTATTCGGAACGAAGACAAACCCGCCCGCCCAGACCAGACATTAGACAGGGATGCAGAAACGCCCGTTATCGCCACGCAAAGCACCCAATATTACCCTGATGGCAAACTGAAATACCGGGGCGAATTGAAAGGAATCGTTCGGACGGGCAACGGAACCTACTTTTACCCCAACGGCGACCGCTATGCCGGGCAGTTTCAGAACGATGCTCCGCATGGGTTCGGCACTTACTTTTTTGCCGACGGCGACCGTTTTGTGGGGCAGTTCAGGGCGAGCAAACGGCACGGCCCCGGCGTTCTCTACAACGCCGATGGCTCAGAAGCCGAGCGTGGAGACTACGAAAGTGATGAGTTAACGAACTGATTATGTCTGCCACTATCCCCAGACGATGATGGACATAATACTCTGATAATCAATGTTTTTTCCGGTAATGATCGCCCAGAAAGTCTTCGCCAAAATCGTTGGTCAGGTCGCGGATAGTAGTATGCACGTGGTTCGCGTTGTTCTGTGTATTGTCATATTCGATGAGCAGCGTTGGGCCATGAATCCGGTAATACCAGCCGCCCCCCGCGCTGGGTTCGGCCTGCCGAGAGCAGTCGGTCAGGTCACCCGCCCAGGCAAAATGCAGCGCATCTAACCCACCTTTTTCGACGCGCTCAAACTGCTGTTTTGCCAACGTAACATGGTATCGGTTGAGATAAACTTGCAACAAATTCAGGAAAAGTTTACGTTGGCCGGCGGTCATGGCCGTTATCGGCAGGCCATCCATCCGGTCGAGGGAGGCCCGGCGGGCGTTACCAGTCAGAATTTCGGGGTATGCCTTTGCCGACAGCACGGCTTGTTTGCGTTGGTCGTCAGTTAGGGTTTTCAGGAGGGCGAAGGCTAATTCGGTTTCTTCGCGCATGATTTGCTTGCCGTTTTGGGGGAGTTTTACCACCGCCGAGCCGCGTACTTCGCCCGGATTGCTGCCAAAAAACAAGGGCGTGATACCCACCACCCGGCCCGTGAGCGACGAAAACTGCATCGCCACGTGATGCCCTTCAAACCGCCAGCCCCAGGGTTCCTGACTCTGACAATCGCCAAAAACGGTCATGTAATACTTTTCCGCATCGCGGAAATCGTCGTTGGGCTGCCGGTTCTCAACCACGCGCAGTACGTTATCCAAATCCATGATGCCGGTTGCTTTTTCGTAGCCCGACGCGCTCAGGGCGGTTTTCAGGATGGCTAAAGCGGCTTGTCGCTGGGTCGGCTGCATCTGTTTGAGCGGTAATCCGTTGCGGGTTTTCGGCACAAAATGCCAATTGTAGCGTTCGTCGCTGGCGAAGGCATAATTGGCCTGTTTGCGTTCGTCTGCCGACAACGTGTTCAGAAATGCCCGCACAGCGCCAGCCATCTGTAAGCCAATAGCCTCGTTGTCAGTGGGTTGTGAAGTGGGTTTTTGCGCCCATACAGACAAAGGCGCGAGCAAAAATAGGAGAAGCGTAAGTTTGGCGATCATGGCAGAGGGTTGTTTTCATGCAAAACACGCAGCCACCTGTGTTATACCTGTTGGCTGCGCGTTTTGGGGTAACGGGAGCAATTTTGTGCAGGCGGCTTGGATAGGTATCTTGCTGCCATGAAAAAAACAACGTTTCTCAGTTCTCTTTCCCGCTACCGCGATGTGGGCGTACTGATTCTGCGGCTGGCATTTGGCTTTCAGTTGGTGCGCGTGTCGTATGAAAACGTGCTGTTTCCGGCTAAAAATATACCCGGCTTCGTGGCTTATCTAACGTCGTTGGGCTTCCCCTTGCCCACCGTTGGTGCCTGGTTAGCGTCTTACACCGAGTTTATCGGTGGTACCCTGTTGATTCTGGGCCTCTGGACACGCTACGCATCCATTGCTCTGATTATCAATTTCGGTCTGGCCTTTGTTTTCGCGCACTTAGTCATCAACGACACGTATCAAAATACATTTCCATCGGCTAACCTGCTGGCAGTGAGTGTTTTTCTGCTCCTGAACGGGCCGGGGAAATATGCGGTGAGGGAGTAACGCGGACTTGCAGTCCGCGTTACGTAATCTCGCCGGTCAGGTATAACTGCACCTGCCCGGCAATTTTCACCCGCGTTTGGTCGTCGCTGAGTTGACAGCGCAGAAAGCCGCCCCGTGCCGATAGTTGGCGGGCATCGAGGTCGTTTTTGCCGAATCGGTCGGCCCAATACGGCATCAGTGTGGTGTGAGCCGAGCCGGTTACGGGGTCTTCATCAATGCCGGTGAGGGGTGCGAAAAACCGGCTCACAAAATCACAGTCCATATCAGCATCTGCCGGGGCGGTGGCAATCACGCCCCGCATCGGTACGGTTGCCATTTCGCGGTAATCAGGGGTAAGGGCTTCCACGTCGGCCTGCGTTTCATACACCAGCATAAAATCGGTCTTGCCTTTGTAGGCTTCAATAGGTTTCGCGCCGATGCTGCTCAACAAGGCCGGGGGCATGAATGACGCTTTATGGACGACATCTGCCGGAAAATCAAGCGTGAGCCAGCCCGTTTCGTCGCGGCTGATGGTGAGTGGGCCGGAGCGTGAATCAAATGTAATCAGTTCAGAACCAGGCTTTTCTTCGAGCGTAAACACCACGTAGGCGGTTGCTAATGTAGCATGACCGCAGAGGTCAACCTCAATTGTGGGCGTAAACCAGCGCAGGTGAAAATTCGTGCCGGAGTCGTCGGTTGGGACGTAGAACGCGGTTTCGGCGAGATTGTTCTCTTCGGCAATTTGCTGCATTAGTTCGTCAGGAAGCCACTCCGTGAGGGGGCAAACTGCCGCAGAATTGCCCGCAAACTGCCGGTCTGCAAAGGCATCGAGTTGGTAAATACGCATGAGTTGGGTAGGAATATCGTGAACGGCTAAATACGGTTTATTTCCTGAAAAATCGCATCGCCGAACGCGGTCAGGGCTGGAATTTTAACGGTGGCGATGTCAAATTTCGGGTCGTCGAACTCATAATCCGCAGGAACGGCAACGGTTAGCATCCCGGCAGCGTGGGCCGACCGCAATCCGTTTCCCGAATCTTCAAAGGCGATGCACCGTTGCGGCTGTGCGCCGAGTTTACGGGCTGCACCCAAATAGACATCCGGCGCGGGTTTGTTGCGCGTTTCGAGCGTGGCCGAGTGCCAGATAGTGAAGTAGTTACGGATGCCGAGCCGGTCAATCACAACCTCAATCAGGTGCATAGGCGAGGCCGATGCGATGCCCATCGGCACGTTACGTTCCCGAAAAAATTGCAGCGTTTCGATGGCTCCCGGCATGGCTTCAGCGTGCAGACCAATCTCGCGGTGTGCCCCTTCGATGATGGCGGCACTGATGTCGGTGCGGTTCAGGATGGCTTCGTTCCAGGGCCGGCGGGCAAACCAGTAGTCCACAACGGCATCGGTGGGCAGGCCGGTGGTGAGTTTGCACTCAGCGTCGGTGAGCGACATGCCAACCCGCTCAAAAACCCCAATTTCGACGGTGCGCCAGTGGGGTTCAGAGTCCACGAGCAGGCCGTCCATATCAAAAATTGCGGCTTGAATAGTAGTGGTCATTGGGTTGTTTCATGATTGCACGTTGGCCTGCCGGAAGGGTTTGATGTCAACTGTAGCCCAGACTCCGCGCTGAACGTATGGTTCAATGGCTTGCCAGGCTTCTAAGTCGGCTTCGGTCTCAAAATCAAGCACCATCAGCGAGCCAATCATCTGACCATCAGCATCAAGCAAGGCTCCGCCGAGGATATACTGCCCGGCTTCGCGCAGTGCCTGCGCCCCGGCGAGGTGGTCGGGCCGAACGGTCATCCGGCGAGTCATGGCTTCGGAATCGGTGTGGTCGTAAGCGTGAACGACGTAGGTCATCGTAGGGTTGAATGTAGTGGTGTAGTTTATTTGTCCTCCTCGCCGAGGTTTATGAAAACATCAACGACTGTTTTGAACTGTGGATGTTTGCGGTATGGAATTAGAGAGAGGTAGATAAAGCGGTCGCCGTCAATGATCAATCGGTCAATCTCACCCATGTCGGTCCCGGTTTGCCGGTTTTGAAACCACGTCGTAAACTTCCGGCTTCGTGCTTTTTGCCGCCCGTCCGACGAATCGCAAACGAAAATAATAGCCTGTTTCTCGTGCTGAATAAAGGCGTTGAAGATAAGCGCGATGGTAGGGCCAACCCGACTGTCAGACGGTATTCGTCCACCTGTCGGGTTGGCTGCCACCGAAATAATCATCTCAAACACCTCAATATCAAGTTCAGGGTAGGCATCGAAGACGTAGGTTGATGGCACGAATTTGACATTGTACCGAATTTTATCAGTCGTTGAAAATGAATAGACATTCTGCTCACTGCCGAGAAATTCGTGGTTGTAAGGGGTATCAGTCTCGTTTGTCATCGAGTTTTTTTTCGAGACGTTCATAAACAGCCTGTACTTCGGGGTCAGTTCGGAGTGATTCTTCAAAGTCCCGTTGCGCTTGTTCCTTCACTTCCAGCAGCTTGCGGACAATTTCCATGCCCCGTAGTGGTTTAGTCGGTGTTTCCATGATCGGTTCCGTTTTCAGGATAAAATTACCAAAATGCCGCCGTCTTAACGAATTTTCGGGTAATTGGGTCTGTAGTGTTTGATGTCCTATTTCTTAGTCAAACTCGTCAAAAATGCCACCATGTCGCGGATTTCGCGTTTGGTCATCAGATAACCCATCGGTGGCATACTCGACGGGACGTTTTCGCGCTTCGTAACCCGCGCTTTGGCGATTTTCAACGGCTCGGCTGCTTCGGTTTTCAGTACGAGTTCGGCATCGGTTTCCTGCATCAATACGCCCGTTGCGGTTTGCCCGCCTTTTAGCGTGAGCGATACCGTGCCGTATCCCGGCGACAGCCGCGCACTCGGCTCAATCAGGGCTTCTAAAATCTGATCACGGCTTAAAACGTTTCCAATATTGGTCAGCGATGGGCCAACTTCGCCACCCTGCCCGTTGACGGCGTGGCACCGCACGCACTGCCCCACCGAATTGGTGTTGAAATACCGCCGACCTAATTGCGCGTTGCCGCCAAGAAGCGCGTCCTGATAATCGGCAACGGTCATGCCCGACGTTCGTAGCGGTTTTAGTTTCGCCAGTAACGGCACTGATTTTGTGGAGTCTATGGCTTCGGCCAGGTCGAGAGCGAGACCCGGCGCGAGGGTTTTGCGGGCCAACTGGTCAATCAGTCCAGTGAAAACACGCTCGGTTTTGGCAACGGGCAGTGTTCCCAACACACGTAACAGTTGTTGTTGCTCGCGCTCGGTGCCTTTGGTAAAAATACTCGCCGACACATCGGCAACAGTTTCGGTGGACAGACTCAGGCCGCTCATCAGACCGAGAGCCACCGTCCGCACGTCCGCATCGGCATCGTTCATGCCTTGTTTGATGAGGGCTTCCATGCCGGGGTAGCTCAGTTTGTTCAGCGCGGTCAGGATAGCGGCCCGTTCGGTGGGCGACTGGCTTTCGGCGAAGCGACGGGCCAATTGTTCGTTAGCGTCTGCAATACCTAAGTTGCTCAGTAACTGTGTGGTAGCGACCACAACTTCTTTATCAGTCGCTTGCAATAATTCGGCGAGGTGCGGCTGGATACGTTGCCGAACCTGGGCCGCGTCACGAATCAACTCGCCCCGATAGCGACCATCTACCCGGTCAAGTACCGACGGATTCGCCCAGCTTGCCAGCGTAGCAAGGGCTTCGGCACGAAGGGTTTTGTCGGCATCGGTTTTGGCGAAGGCAATCAGCAAATCAATTTGCTCACTACCGCCAACCCGCAGACAGGCGTTGATGGCCCGGCGCAGCAACGGCTCCGACGTAAAGCGTTTCTCAGCCAGCGTGGTGGCTAAGGCGGGCAGGGCGGGGGTGATGGATTCGTCGTCGTTGATGGCGCGGGCGGCTTCGGCCACGATGTATTCGTCGGTGTCGCGCAAAAACAGCTTCACATTTTCGTTGCCTAAGCGTCTCAAAACCAGCACGGCAGCAAGCCGCAGGGCCGGGTCAGGGTTGGTTGCCAACGCTACAATCGGTTCGGTCTGCCCAATCCGGCTGAGGGCCAGAACGGCCGCATGGCGCAGATAAACGTCCTGATTGTTGTTGGCTTTAAGCATCGCCAGCAAGGGTGCAACGGCGGGCTGATAGTGAAGTTGGCCCAGTGCCTGTGCGCCAAAAAACTGAACCCGTGCATTTTCGTTTGTCAACATCGGCAGCAACAACGGCGCGGCTTCGGCAATGAGGGCATCGCCGAGAACAGTAGCCGTTTGCGCTCTGATTTCGGGGTCGGTATCGGTCAGCAATGCCAGTAACGGATTGGCGAAAACGCGGTCTTGCCGGGCCAGTTGACCCAGTCCCCAGATGCCGTGAATCCGGGCTAATTGATTGTCTTTCTGCGCAATAGCCTGAATAAATACCATTGAACCCGTTGAACCCCGTTTGGCCAATTCAAACTGCGCCTTCTGCCGGATTCGCTGATCTGGATTTTGCAGTAACGCACCCAACGCGGCTGCGGTCTGTGCCGAATAATCCAGCAACATGAGCCGTTTGGTGTCGGCGCGGAGGGCCGCGAGGTCGTTTTTATCGGCGGTCACGTCTACTTTCCAGACCCGTCCGTAGTTTTTGGCATCCCAGCCATTAATCCAGTCGGCGGCATACAACGCTCCGTCTGGCCCAAACCGAATGCCGGTTGGTAAAATGCCGGACAGGATTTTCTGCTCACCATCCAGCACAAACGACGCGCCCTGCGGTTTCAGACCAAACGACCATATTGGTGAGCGTACCGGAT
>JBBRUV010000196.1:0-9220 GCA_038247465.1 Cytophagales bacterium | reverse complement strand
TTGCCAAACAAGGTTTCGATCTGGCAATCAATGGTATGCGGCCCGAAACCGACGTGGCCAATGTGCTGGCCGACCTGCGAAAATCTGGTGCCGACGTGATTTATTGCCGGGGCGATATTGCCTCTGCCGAAGGGCGGACACTCATGCTCAATACCATCAGGACGCATTTTGGGCGATTGAATTTGCTGGTGAATAATGCGGGCGTAGCCCCACCTATTCGCGCCGATATTCTGGAAACTACCGAAGATAGCTTTGATTATGTGGTGAATACCAACCTCAAAGGCACCTATTTTTTGACCCAGGCAACCGCCAACTGGATGATTCATCAAAAAACAGATAATCCTGATTTTCAGGGAAGTATCATCAATATCTCGTCTATTTCGGCCACCGTCGCATCGGTTAATCGGGGCGAATACTGCATCTCGAAAGCGGGCCTGAGCATGGTAACGCAGTTGTTTGCGGTGCGGCTGGGTGCGGTCGGGATTCCGGTGTATGAAGTGCGGCCCGGCATTATTAAAACCGACATGACGGCGGGCGTAACGGCCAAATATGACCAACTGATTGCCGATGGCCTGACCGTGCAACCGCGCTGGGGAATGCCCGACGACGTAGGCCGCGCTGTTGCTGCCATTGCAGGGGGCGGTTTTCTGTATTCGACCGGGCACGTGTTTCTCGTAGATGGCGGCCTGACGCTTTCACGCCTTTAAATAACTCATGACTACTGACCGCCAAGCGAAATGACTACGAACCAACTCCCAATCACCACGCCCAAAACTACGCGTCAATACCTGTTTCAACTTCCCGTGCTGGTGGCCGCGCTCGGCTATCTGGTTGATATGTACGACCTGTTTCTGTTCAGCGTGGTGCGCGTACCGAGCCTGAAAGCCTTGGGCGTGTCGGGCGAGCGGCTGCTGCCCGAAGGCGTTTTTCTGCTCAATATGCAGCTCATCGGCTTGCTGATTGGGGGGGTGTTGTGGGGCGTTATTGGCGATAAACGGGGCCGACTGTCGGTGCTGTTTGGCTCCATTTTGCTGTATTCCGTTGCTAATATTGCCAACGGTTTCGTTACTGATTTGACCCAATACGCCGTGTTGCGGTTTATTGCCGGTATCGGGCTGGCGGGCGAGCTGGGCGCGGGTATCACGCTCGTAGCCGAGATTTTGCCCAAAAAACTGCGCGGCTACGGGGCTATTTTGGTGGCGGCAACGGGGGTGATGGGCGGCATCCTGGCGTATTTCGTGGCCGATTTATTCGCCTGGCGAATATCGTATTTCGTGGGGGGCGGGCTGGGTTTATTGTTGCTGGTGCTGCGATTCAACGTATTTGAATCGGGGCTGTTTGCCGACTTGAAACACAAAAACGTGGAACGGGGTAATCTGGCACTGCTCTTTACCAACAAAGCCCGATTGCAGAAATACCTGTTGGCGATTTTAATGGGCGTACCGTTGTGGTTCGTAGTGGGGGTATTAATCACGTTTTCGCCGGAATTTGGTCGGCAGGCGGGCCTGACCGAACCGATTGTGGCAGGCAAAGCGGTCATGCTGGCCTTTGCCGGGCAAACCCTCGGCGACATTGTGAGCGGCCTGTTGAGCCAACGACTTCAAAGCCGCAAAAAAGCCATCCGAATCTTTATCAGTCTTTCGTTTCTGATGATTATTATCTTTCTGCTGGCTCCGGTGCAAAACACCACGCAGTTTTATATCCTCTGCGCCTGTCTGGGCTTTTTCAACGGCTACTGGACGCTGTTTATCATCGTAGCTGCCGAGTTGTTCGGCACCAACCTGCGGGCAACGGTTGCCACCTCCGTGCCGAATTTTGTGCGCGGAGCCGCCGTGCCGCTCACCTCGCTATTTGTGCTGCTAAAACCATCGCTGGGCATCACCACCGGCGCGTTGCTGATTGGGGGCGTTGTGGTGGGCGTATCCTTGCTGGCCCTGCACTTTCTGGAGGAGACTTTTGCCAAGAATATGGATTATGAGGAGATTTGAGAATAAGGAAGAAATTTTGGCGGTAGGTTTGCATCATGAAATTCCTTCGCATTCTGGGCAAAAGTATTGGCATTTTCCTCCTCGTTGTGGCTGGTTTAGCCATTGCTGCCCTCACCACCGTTGACGAAAGTCCCCTCCGTAAATCACCGTTTTATACGTTTACCCGGCAGCACCTGACCGAACTGCCCCCGCCCCTGCCACCCGTGCGAAGTCTGCGGGCAGGCTGGGCCAAACAAAACCTCACCCCGGCATACACTACGCCAACGGCGGGCTACGGCGTTCGGCACGGCCAACACTGGACAGCCGTGCATGATTCGGTGTTTGTCCGGGCAATCACCCTCGATAACGGCAGTACGCGGGCCGCGCTTGTTTCGCTCGATTTGTTGATTACCCCACCAACGGTGGTCGAAATCTTGAAAAAACGACTGCCTGAAGTCGGTCTGCGCTGGGAAAGCGTCTATCTTGGCACCACCCACAGCCACAACAGCCTTGGCGGGTGGGCACCCGGTTTGCTGGGGCAGCAGTTGGCCGGTGAGTATGACGAGCGCGTGGTGAACCACATTGCCGACGTGATTCTGAAAGCGATTGCTGCTGCGCAGCGCAACGTGGCCCCGGTGAAGATCGGCTACGGACAGGCCAACGCGCAATCGCTGGTGTATAATCGCCTGATTGACAAGGCTCCGATTGACGGGACGATTCAATTACTAAAACTCCAGAAAGCGTCGGGCGAGTCGGCGGTGTTGTGCGCCTTTGCGGGCCACGCAACAGTGATTGACGGCGAGGCTTACCAGTTTCTGAGCCGCGACTACCCCGGTGCGCTCGTGGATAATCTCGAACGGGAGACGGGCAGTTTCGCCGTGTTTATGGCCGGGGCGGTAGGCAGCACCGGGCCGGTTATCGAAGGCAACGACTATTTCCTGAAAACCCGGCAATACGCCGATAGCCTGACCGCCCGGATTTTGCCCGCCCTCAAAACCATTTCACTCCGCACCGACAGTAGCCTGGCAACGCAAACGTTGCCCCTATTGATGCACGAACCCGCCCTCCGAATCAGCGACGACTGGCAACTTCGTCCCTGGCTATTTCGCTCACTGTTAGGCGATTATCCGGCAGAACTAAAGGCGTTGCGCGTTGGGCAGACGGTGTTTTTGGGTACGCCCTGCGATTTTTCGGGAATGCTCCTGCCCGATTTACTGCCCACGGCCCGGCAAAAAAACCTGAACCTGATCGTGACGAGTTTTGACGGTGGGTACGTCGGCTACATCACGCCCGATAAATACTACCACCTCGCCCGCTATGAAACCCGCGACATGAACTGGTTTGGCCCCAACAATGGCGCGTATTTTACGGAGATGATGCGGGGAATGCTGGTGAACGTAGAGTGAAGTGGGCGATATCAAATCTTTCCTTATCTTGGAAGCTGGCACTCATTTTTCTCACTAACTGCCAACTCCCCCTCATGGCAAAAACAGTACTTACCGGCTTTTTCTTGCTGGTTTCGCTATCGCTGGCTATCGCGCAGGATCGGCTCAGCGGCAAATCATTCGCCACCCGCGCCGTTGTAATGGCCCGGCATGGGATGGCCTGCACCTCGCATCCGCTGTCAACCCAGGCCGCCATTGATGTGTTGCGGTCGGGCGGAAACGCCATTGATGCGGCTATTGCAGCCAACGCCATGGAAGGACTGGTAGAACCGCACGTCAATGGCATCGGGGGCGATTTGTTTGCCATTGTCTGGGATGCCAAAACTAAAAAACTCTACGGCCTCAATGCGTCGGGCCGTTCGCCCTACACGCTCACCCTGGCCGAGTTTCAGAAACGGGGTCTGACCCACATACCGGCTGATGGGCCACTGCCGGTATCGGTGCCGGGTTGCGTAGATGGCTGGTTTTCGTTACACAGCCGATTTGGCAAAAAGCCCATGCCTGAGATTCTGTCGCACGCCATCCGCTACGCCCGCGAGGGGTTTCCGGTACACGACGAAGCCGCCTTTTACTGGCCTTCTATGATTGCCCGATTTAAGAAATACCCGAACGTGCTGGAGACATACGCCCCCGGCGGAGCAGCCCCCAAACGGGGCGAATTGTTCCGTAATCCGGCCTTAGCCAACACGTTAGAGAAAATTGCAACGGGTGGCCGCGACGCATTTTACAAGGGCGAGATTGCCCGGATAATTGACTCGTTTATGACAAAGGCGGGCGGCTATCTCAGCGCGAAAGACTTGGCCGATCATACCTCCGATTGGGTAGAGCCGGTTTCGACCAACTACCGGGGCTACGATGTCTGGGAACTCCCGCCCAATAGTCAGGGAATTGCGGCTCTGCAAATGCTGAACCTGCTCGAAGGCTACGATTTTTCAAAAATCCCCTGGGGAAGCCCCGAACATATTCACAAATTTGTGGAGGCCAAAAAACTGGCCTTTGAAGACCGGGCTAAGTATTACGCCGACCCGGTTTTTGCCAAAATTCCCGTTGCCGAACTCATCAGCAAGCCCTATTCAGCCGAACGCCGTAAACTTATTGATGACAATCGGGCGGCCAGCCGGGTCGAAGCGGGTAATCCGGCCCTGAAGCAGGGCGATACTATTTACCTGACCGTAGCCGACGAAGAGGGAAATATGGTGTCCCTGATTCAGAGTAACTACCGGGGGTTTGGCTCCGGTATGGTTCCCGACAGGCTGGGATTCATGCTCCAGGATCGGGGCGAACTTTACAGCCTGACCGATGGGGAAAATAACACCTTTGCGCCCCACAAACGGCCTTTTCAGACCATTATTCCTGCGTTCGTCACGAAAGACGGGCAGCCGTTTATGAGTTTCGGAGTGATGGGGGGAGCTTTTCAGCCGATGGGCCACGTCCAGATTATTATGAACATGATAGACTACGGCATGAACCCGCAGGAAGCCGGTGATGCGCCCCGGATTGACCACGAGGGATCGTCGGAACCGACCGGCGAGCGCATGACCGACGCGGGCCAGATTAAACTCGAATCGGGCTATTCGTATGAAACCATCCGCGACCTCATGCGGATGGGCCATCGGGTCGGCTTTGGACTCGGTGGTTACGGTGGCTATCAGGCCATTATGTATGATGCCAAAAACAAGGTTTTTCACGGAGCAACCGAATCGCGCAAAGACGGGCAGGCCGCTGGATTTTAAATACAACTCACCCACCAAACGAAATCGTATCTCTGGTTGCTGTATCACATCCGCTTCGTTACGTCATCAATTTAACCACTACGTCATCTCGTCTTTTGCCCATGAATTGCTCTATATATCAGCCGATTACCCTTTTTTTTAGCCTGCTTGGCTGCCTGATTTCGACTTTTGCAGCCGGGCAGTCGGCCAGCAAAACCGACGTAGTCCGTTGGCAGCAACGAGCCAAACAGGTCACGATCACCCGCGATACGTGGGGGGTGCCGCACATTTACGGCAAGACCGATGCCGACGTGGTGTTTGGGTTGCTGTTTACGCAGTGCGAAGATGATTTTGGCCGGGTCGAGGAGAATTACATCACCGCCATCGGGCGACTGGCGGAGGTGGAAGGTGAATCAGCATTGTATCACGATCTGCGGGCGCGGCTGTTTATGGACTCCACCTCGGCGATTGTCCTTTACAAAAAAAGCTCCCTCTGGATGAAACAACTGCTGGATGCCTTCGCCGACGGAGCCAATTATTACCTCTACACCCACCCCGACGTTACGCCCAAATTGCTAAAACGGTTTCGGCCCTGGATGCCGCTCATGTTCAGCGAAGGCAGCATTGGCGGCAACATCAGCGCGGTATCTGCCGAACGGTTGAAGGCATTTTATGAGCAGCGAAAATCAACGGCCTCGCTCAACGAAACCGATCCGTATGAGCGTGAATCCATTGGGTCGAACGGGTTTGCGATTGCGCCCGCC
Source organism: Cytophagales bacterium (assembly GCA_038247465.1). GTDB lineage: Bacteria > Bacteroidota > Bacteroidia > Cytophagales > Spirosomataceae > JBBRNH01. The sequence continues at coordinate 3,332 of JBBRUV010000196.1, read as the reverse complement.
CGGAGTACTACCAAAAACGCGCTGTTGCTGATTAATCCACACACCTCATTTTATTTTCGGTCAGAAGTTCACCTCGTCAGTCAGGCCGGGCTGAATGCTTACGGAGCCGTGACGTGGGGTCAATTCTTTGTTTATCAGGGCTTTAACGAAAATTGTGGCTGGATGCACACCTCCAGCTATGCCGATTCGATGGACGAATACGCCGAAACCATCGAGAAAAAAGGGAACGCGCTTTTCTATAAATATGGCAACGCGCTCAAGCCCGTCAGGACGCAAACTGTGCGGTTACCGTATAAATCGGGTAGCAAAATTCAATACAAAGAGTTTACGATGTATTTCACGCAGCACGGCCCGATTGCGGGTGAAAAAGACGGAAAATGGCTGGCCGTTGCCATGATGAACACGCCCCTGAACGCGCTGTCGCAGTCGTACCTCCGCACCAAAGCAACAGACTATGCCAGTTTCAAAGCGGTGATGAAACTGAATAGCAATGCCTCGAACAACACCGTTTTTGCCGACCGCAATGGCACGATTGCCTACTGGCACGGTAATTTTATGCCCCGCCGGAACACCAAATTCGATTGGGAAGAACCCGTTGACGGCAGTAATCCCGCCACTGACTGGCAGGGACTACACACCGCCGACGAGATTGTGCAGGTACGAAACCCGGCCACCGGCTGGATTCAGAACTGCAACGCTACGCCCTTCACGGTGTCGGGCAGCAGCAGCCCCGACAAGAAAAACTACCCGGCTTACATGGCTCCCGATGCCGAAAACTACCGGGGTATTAATGCCGTTCGGGTATTGAGCAGCAAGACCATGTTTACGCTCGATACGCTGATTGCGGCTGCCAATGACGCGCACTTAGCCGCCTTCGACGATTTGATTCCGGCTTTGTTGTCGGCGTATCAATCTGTTTCTGGCGATTCAACGAACAAATCCAATGACTTGATTGAAGCCGTTCAAGTCCTAAAAAACTGGGACAGAAGCTACGGTACGGCATCCGTTGGGCAGACGCTGGCGATTTTGTGGGGCGAAAGAATACAGCGATTGGCCCGCAGCCGAGCAATGCCTAACCAACGATTCGACAACCTGAACCTCACCGCGCTGACCATCAAAAGCACCTCGGCGCAGGAGAAAATAACGGCCTTAACTGACGTGCTAACCGACCTAACCCGCGATTTTGGCACCTGGAAAACACCCTGGGGCGACCTAAACCGCTACCAGCGACTGACCGGCAAAACACAGGAAACTTACAACGATCAGCAGCCGAGCATCCCGGTTGGGTTTACGTCGTCGGCCTGGGGTTCGCTGGCGGCTTTTGCGGCCAAAACCTATTCCGGAACCAAAAAACGCTATGGCAGTGTGGGAAATAGTTTTGTGGCGGTAGTCGAGTTTGGCAAACGGGTAACGGCGCGGTCGGTGGTGACGGGCGGGCAGAGCAGCAAACCCGGCGAAGCCCACTTTACCGATCAGGCTCCGTTGTATTGCGCGGGGCAATTCAAAGATGTCTGGTTTTACCCCGAAGACGTACAGAAACACGTTGAAAAAACGTATCATCCGGGCGAAAAATAGGCTTTTCACAGCAAAAACGAATAGAACAAACAGTGCGCCATTTGCCGCAGCACGGGCGTGGCTTTGGCTTGCTCAACGCTGTGTTTCTGGCTGAGTTGATACCAGAATGGCGGCAAACAGGCGGCCCGTTGTTTCATGCCATCGTCGGGGCCGGTGGTGACGTAGCGCGTTTCGACCCCAGCCACTGACACCCGGATAAAGCACATCGGGCAGGGTTCAGCGGAGGTATAGACCGTCAGTTGTTCGGCGTAAATGGTGTTACCACCGCCCGTAAAATTCCCATTAGTCATGTATTTTTTGAATTTGGGCAGCGTCTCAAAGTCAGTCAGGAGGTTCATTTCGGCGTGCAGGTCTGAGCGGTTCGTTTGCTTCTGCGCGTTGTAGGCTCCGTGCAGAATTTTCCCGGCTCCGTCAACCAGCACCGCGCCAATGCCGTAGCCACCATCGAGCGCGCCAGCCAATGCCTGTTCGACGGCGGCTTTCGAGAACTGGTCTTCGGAATAAGCCGCGTCGGGTTGGTAGGTTTTCAGATACGTTTGTAGTTTTTTCAGAATAACCGCCTTATTGTCATTGACTTGAATGTTGCAGGGAAGGGATACAAGTTGCCGTATCAGGCTGGCTCGGTCGGCGGGTGTAGCGTTATCAAGCGAATCGGTGGGGGTTGCCAGCGTTGCAAATTGGATTACCACCGTGAAAAAAGTAGTCAGCAAAAGAAAGTATGAGCGCATAGAGTTGCTAAAGCCGGGGTAAGTCATTTTGTTGAACGTCAAGCACTGTTTCAAGCGATACGGCGAATAGCCCGGCGATTTCCTCAACCGTGAGTTTGCCCTGTTGCAGGGCGCGAAGAATGCCCTGCCGAGTGGTTTTTTCTGCGCCAATCTGTTCACCTTCCTGACGGCCTTCCTGACGGCCTTCCTGACGGCCTTCCTGACGGCCTTCTTCCTTACCCTCCCACCGGGCAGTTTGCATCACATCCCGGTCAATCACCGTGTTCTCTAAGGATTTCAGATAAATAGCCCGCTCATTCTCACTCAACCCGTCGAAGTCTAACTTGAGTTGCACCAAAGCCAGGCCCTTGCCGACTGAACCGGGACGAACTTCATTGTTTTTCAGGTAATAAATCCACTCGTCGAGTCCGTCGGTTGCCAAGTCATTGAATTTGTTGATTTTCAGGATATAATACTCTGGGTAAATCTCGAATACATGATCCAGCCCGAAGCCTTTCTTCTGCCGCGTTGACAAGCCCAGTACGTCGCCCGTGTGTAAACCCCGAAACTCGGTTCGGCCCTGATAGACGTAGTCCTTGCCCTGGCCCAAATCAAAATAGACGATATTGACTGAATAGATTTTCTTGATCTGTTTATAATCCTGACCTAATGCAAAATGCTCGACGACGGCTTTCGAGGTAGCAAACAAAATGCGGTGAAAATAGTCGGCTTCGCTGCTGGTCTGAAGTTCAATAATGATGAGTTGCTTTTTGCTATTCAGGGCCAGCAAGTCCACCCGGTTAAATTTCCGGCTTGCTTCGTCCTGGTTAGATTCGCTGTCGAGAATCTGCTCAATGATAATGTCTTCCCGTAATAGTTCGGAGAGGAATCCTTCCAGTATATCAAAATTACTCTTTTGCCTGAGGAGCCGTTTCATGGCCCAATCGAAGCGGATGAGCGTCTTTGCCATTGGGGTTGGGGTTGTGTTTTGGGTAAAGATACGGCTCTGACATACCCAAAGTAGTGAGTTAAACCAAGCCCAGCGACAGC
>JBBRUV010000195.1:0-9234 GCA_038247465.1 Cytophagales bacterium | reverse complement strand
GGCAGGAAGTTGTTGATAAACGGCTTACCGGCAGCGAGTGGATTGCCCGCTTTGCCCGTTGCCAACTGGTATGGCCGCAGGTTGGGAACACCCGTATAGAAAATCGGCAACAGGTCAACCGCACGGGGACTCGTGGCATCGGGCAGCAGCACACTACCAAAAGCGGCTTCGGCTAAAGCGGTTCCGTCAAGAGCGGCATTGCCTTTCAGACCAAACAGGCCCGGCTTGCCGTTGCGGAAGTCAAACGAACCGAGTGCTTTCGACTGAATCCGCAGGGCGTTCAGCGATGGAACGGCAGCACCAAACTGCGAATCATCCATGTACAGAGCCAGTTCAGGATTCACGAAATACCTGGCAAACTGCAAGTCGTTACCCGCGTATGGCGTAACGGAGTTCCAGCGATCTTTCTGCCCAATTGGAATCACGGCCTCATTGGTCAACGGCATTCCCAGCCGCGACACCTGCACCCAGGGGCCATCGGTTGACATATCGCCACTGGCAGACAGCGTCGTGATTTGCTTGCGGCTTGCCGAAGCCCACACACCAATCACATAATCAGGATCGAGGATATTGGCGGCCTGCGCCATTGTTTTGCCGTCTTTCTGGAGCATCGCCACCGGAATTTTCAGGGCGATAGTGTGGCAGTTGTAGCGGGCAACGGCATCTTTCGGTGCGTTTGTGGTATTGCCCATTGGTCGGAAGTTACCAACATCGAACGCGCCGGCGAGGTCAACAAAGAACGGGTCATCGGCGGGGCCGCAGAATACTTGCTCACCGCTCGAAGCTGTCGCAATAGCACTCTGAATGAGCGAGTTGTACGATTTGCCAAGGCCAACGGTAGCGTTGTCAATCGAACGTGGCCCGATGTTGTTTGGCGGCACGATGCCCTGGGCAACAATAGTTGTGAACGTTGCGCCACCGTTTGTGCTTTTTTCGCAGATGTAGGTGGTTTTCAGGTTCTGCTTACCAAGCCGGATGTTGAAGAACGTGGTTGGGTCTTCGTTGGTGTTGGTAAACGTAAAGCGGTAGGTAATGTCGTCGCCGGGCGTTGTGGTTTTGTTTTTGATGTGTACTTCATACCGGATTCCCGTGCCGAAGTTGTAGTAGTTCGGGCCTCCGTCGGGTGATTCAAACGGAATGTAGTTGGCGATAATCGTGATCGTGTTCGGGTCGTCGGGACTCTTAAAAGCATACACGTCGGTATTATCGGCCAGCGGATCATTGGAGATCAGCGGAGCCTCGCGGTGGCTGGAGGCATAACTGCCTGCGGCCAGCAACATCAGGGCGCAACCCAGGAGCCAGCCCGTTGTTGCCCGTAATGTAAACGGAGAAATACGCATAAGTTTGTTTTTTTAAATTGGTAAAACAATGAGTAAACCTTCATCGAACACCATAAACTGGTATTTGACGAATTAACCTCACCTACGCGGTTTCGTTTGTTCTGGATTTATTCAGACTTGTAAATTATTGAAACCGAAAACAGGGCTGAATTTGCTTAATTATAGGAATAGTTTTATTTTATTAGCCAATTCTGATAATAGTTATAATTGCTCAATCTGATTATGCCGAGAAAACTGAGTGAACGGCCCAATGGATTATAAAAATAGAAACCCCGCCAACGCTGCACCGCCCGGTACTGCGTCTGGCGGGGTTCTATGGCACAGTGAGTGGGCCGACCAGCCGAGAAAACGTTGCATACCGCGAGTGAATCACAGTCAGGCGAGCCATCAGCGTTCTTTTGCCACTTTCAGGAATCGAAAACTGTTGCCTTCCCATATAAACTGGTTGTTGCTCAATACGCTCGATGCAATTCAGGTTGATGAAAGCCGACCGCGATAATTTGTGAAAGGTGTGCGGTGGCAAATAGCGACCGAGCAGACCGATGTTGGCCGTGACCAGCAGCGACTTTTCGGTTGATACACCCGGAAAAATTCGGTGCTGGGCGGCTGCCGTCAGATAGACGCTGGTGTAATTACCCGCAGCTTCTAAGGCACAAATATCGGCCAACGCAACCCGAACGAGGCCATTCTTGAACGGCAACATCAACTCGCCGGGCATAGCTTCTGGTTGACCGACCTGATCGCGCTGAACGTGTTGTATTGCCAACTCAATCTGAATCAGTACATCATTGGAGCGAAACGGTTTCGTGAGGTATGCAGCCGGAAAGGTGGTTTTGGCTCGCTCTACGGTTTTTTGTCGGTATTATCGGTGAGGTATATAATGGGTATCTTCTTGATTCTCAATAACTCACGCGCCGTAGCGATACCGTCCGGGGCGGTTGCCAGACGCACATCAACAAGGGCCACATCTACGGCTTTATGGCGGGCAATCTCCCTGGCTTCGGCGTAGGTGCGGGCAATACCGCTGATGCCATAGCCCGCGTTCAGCAGGGTTTCTTCCAGATTGGTGGCGATGATGAGTTCGTCTTCAACAATCAAAATTTGAATGGGCATAAGTGCGTTGGGCTATTTATGCATTAATGCGGGCCGACAAGGTGAAGGTAACACCCGGCCCGTCAGAAAAATTGACATTGGCGTTGAGTTACTTCGCCAGGGTTTTAATGAGTTTTTTGCCCAACAAATTCCTCGGTAATGTGCCCACGCCCGGCTGCCGGATTGAGACCCGGCCAATGCCACCCGCGCCCAACCCGTTGTCCTGCACCGACAGTGTGAAAACCCCGTTCTGCTGTTCACAACGCACCCAAAGCTGCGGGGCCGGATGGTCGGGGAAAGCGTATTTGCAGGCATTGGTCACCACTTCGGCCAGAATCAAAACCAACGGTGTGGCCTGATCGGCGTGGAGCCGGATTGTGTCGAGCCGGTAATCGGGCCGGATATGGGCGTACTGATAGGCCGATAAAACCGCCCCGACGGTTTCGGGAATAAACTGGTGCAAGCCGATTTCCACCAAACGCTCGCCATCGTAGAGCCGCCGATGCAAGAGGGCAATCATTTGTATCTGCGTCTGAATTTCGTCAACTGCTTGCCGGGCCTGCGCGTCGGTCAGGGTATTGGCGCGCAGACTGAGTAAGCTGGTCACAATCTGCAGGTGATTCTCAATCCGGTGGCTCTGTTCCCGTACCAGCATGTCGTTGGTTTGGCTCAGGCGTTGGTTTTGCCGGTTGAGCCGAAAAAACACAATGCCAATCACAACGGCTAACCCAAACAGCCCCCATGTCGCCGACGTGTAGCGTTGTTGCTCCTGCAGTTCGCGTTGTTGCAGGGCGATTTTGGCCTGTTGTGTTTTCAGGAGGTTTTCGCGTTTTTCGGTTTCATACGGCACATTCAGCCGCGCAATGGTTGTTCGTTGTTCGGTCGTTAGCACGGCCTGCCGCATGGAATCGGCGATGCTGAGTTGGCTGAATGCAGCCTGCCACTGCCCCATTTTCTGATGCCACCGCGCCGAGGTGTAGGCCATCGTTATCGCTAAATCGGATGCCACTAACTGGTGTTTTTTAAACATCTCCTGCGCCGTGAGCAGGTGTTGCCGGGCGGTTGGCAGTTGATTCAGCCTGGCGTAGGCAGCGGCTAATTGGGTATGTACAGCAGTCAGGTTATGCAGGGTGGCCCGGTTCTGCCGGTTCGTATCGGCCTCATAAACAGCGAGTGCATACTGCAACAACGGAATGGCCCGTTGCACGTTCTGCCTGTCTAAGAGCAGCCCGGCCCGGGATATACGAATATTGGTAATGGCCGAAGCGGCTACGTTGTTTGCGTTGTTTCGGCCCGGCAACATAGCCCGCAAAGACCATTGCCAGGAAGAAGGCGACAGCGTGACCGATATTTATTTTGGCTCTTACCCAAAAGCGGACTGATAGTTTATTGGCTTATTTTTACCCTAAAAACGGTCTATGCTTATCCAATTATATAAACTCTTAGATGTGGCCCAATGCTACGATTTACTCCGACAGGTTCGCTGGCCTGATGGAGTGACTTGTCCGACCTGTGCCAGCGCGGAGACAGCTAAAAACGGAAAAGACAAGGTTCAAATTCATTGCCAACACTACAAATGCAAGGCCTGTGGAGTCTATTTTGACTATTTAACCGCATCGGCGGCCCGGAGATACCATTTTTAGCGGTAGTCATCAAGGGGTTCACCAATGGATGACGGCTTTATACTTGATGAAGTGGTCCGCCACCGCGGTTGAATGTATCAATGGCTCAGATTGCGGCCGAATTAGACATTTCAGAGCAAACCGCTCAAAGTACGTGCGCCACGATTCGGGAGGGGCCGGGCCGCCGGTGCGGTTGTAAAAAAAACTGTTCCTATCCTTAGCGGAATCCTTAAGACTGATGAATCCGGGCCGCCGATGCGGTTATGTCGTTGCAGGCCATAAAAGTCAACCAGTAAGAGTCAGAAAATCAGGACGTAAGCCGCGTAGAAGGCGACTCAAAGGCAAACGAGATCGCGGCACAAGTGCTGATGAAAAGAATCCAGTTTTTGGCATGGTTGAGCGAGGGGGTTCGGTTTGTTTGCGCGTTTTGCCGAATGTGAAACAGAAAACGATTAAGCCGCACCGGCGGCCCGGCTGTGATTGATAGTTGTGCCACGAAAGGCGCTTTGATTAACACCGATGAGTACAACATTTACAACAAATTGGTGGATTGGGGCTATGCTCACAAAGTTGTCAATCATGGTCAAGGCAAGTATGCTCGTGATGAGGATGGTGATGGTTTTCACGAGCCGGGCCGCCGGTGCGGTACATTGCAACACCCAAGAGGGCGTTTGCCGGGCGGCCGTCGCGGTCTTTGCTACGGAGTTGGCTTCGCCCGCATCGCGGGGTTAGCCAAGAGAAGCTACCCGTTTATGTAGGCTTCTTGACGGGGCCGCCCATGCGGTGGATTCACAACTTACGAAAGCGTGGTAAACACGCTTTGCATGAAACGTTTTGTTTACTTTTGGAGCCTGATTTGAGGACTTATCAGGATTGTATTATCGTCAGTCCGATTTAAGGTATGAGCCTTTATTTTATGGAAACGGGTATCCTCCGGGGCTATTACCGCAAAGAGGGCGAAGAGATTACGTCTAACTTTTATTTTTGCCCTACGCTCGTTGGCGACGTAGCGGCCCTGCGCGAACATACCCCAACCCGGCTCAATATGCAGGCCCTGACCGATTGTCGACTCGGGTTGGTGTTTTCAGCAATCCGGGCGTTAGTTTTGGTCGGGGCAACAGCCCCGGCTATCTATCGTCGGGCCTGTTTCGGGCTTTCTTTGGTCCGCAGATACTTCACTAAGTCGGTCACTTCGGTATCGGTCAGGGTGTCGAACAAACCCACCGGCATCAGAGAAACGGCGGTTACCTCGCGCGACTGTATGGCCGATTTGGTCAGCACAATCGCATCCTGCCCCACAATCCGCATGGTTAGCTGGCGTTCGTTTTCCGATGTAATATTGCCCGAATACGTCCGGCCATCGCGGGTGGTAATGACCACCAATTTGTAATCATCCTGAATTTCGCCACTGGGATTCAGCACGTTAAACAGCAGGTAGTCTAAATTGGCGCGGTTTGAGCCGGTGAGTTCGGGGCCGATATTGCCGCCTTTGCCGAATAGTTTGTGGCAACTGCCGCAGCTGCGCTGAAAAATAGCGTCGCCTTTCAGCGCGTTTCCGCCGGCAACGGCTTTATCGGTCAGTAATCGCTGGTATTTACCGTAGGCTTTTTCTAACGATGGCTCCTGCTCAATTGGGCCCCAGACCTCTATAAACCCACTGCCCACCACCCGCAACAGTTGCCGGGCCACGTAGGGCGGCACGTCGCGTTTCGGAACGCTTTGGTTTTTTAACGCCTGGGTCAGCAGCCAGCCGTAACGCGGCCGGGCGGCTAAGGTTTGCACGGCTTGCTGTTTTTCGGCTGCGTTGAACTCGGCATACCGGGCTAATAGTAGCTTGCCGGCTGTTTCGTTGTCATAGTTGGCAATGGCCCGAATCGCGTCGAGCCGAATGGCGGGGTCGGTCAGCAGCGTTGGCAACAGGCCGAGGAGTTCCTCGCGTTTGCGGTTTGCCATTGTCAGCAATGCCTGTCGGCGTTGTTCGGTGGGTGCTGCTTTGTTTTTCAGAGTCGCTATTGATTGTTGATCGGCCAGGGTATAGCCCAATTGTTGCGACACCTGCCGGGCTAAATCGGCCACGCGCGGGGTTGATTTACTCAGCCGGGCATACACGCCGGGCCAGTTGGCGGGGGCTTTTGCATCGAAACGGCCATCCAGCCCGTCGCGGATTCCTTCGAGCATGCTGACTTGCGTGGGCGGTGTTTTGCCGAGGGCCGCCACTACGGTTTCGGTCAGGTCAGCATCAACCAATCGGCGGGCCACATACTGCGCCAGCATCGGGATATTGGTTTGAGCCGCTACTGCCAATGCCCGCGTTGGGTTGGTTTTCACGAGCGGTTCCAGCCCAAACCAGATCATTTTTGGCAGATTATGGTCAGTAGCATCTTCGCCGTGCCGGGCCAGTTTTTCAACCACATTCCAACGTGCCGCCGGGTCAATGCGTTGCAGGGCCGAGGCCAAATAGAGCCGCACCACGGGTGACACATCGGTTTGGGCCATCTGCACAAAAGCCGTGATTGCCTCGGTAGGCGGAGCCGAATCTTCGCACAAAAGCTGCACCGCCCACGCCCGAACATACTCGTCTTTGTCGGCAAGGGAGGCCACGAGTTGAGCCGTTGAGAAGCCGCCCGTGATGTGCAGTGTCCACATCGCCCGGAGCCGCCAATTTGGGTTAGCGTTGGTCAGAAACATGGTTTGCAGGCGGGGCTGCGTTTGTGGGTCAAGGGTTTTCTTAGTCGCCCGATTTTGCAGGATAAGCCGCGCACGCCGGGCGTGCCAGTCGCTGGTATTCATCTGTAAATCAACTAATTGCTCATCAGAGAAGGTATTCAGGTCGGCGTATCGCCCGGCCCATTGCTTAGCTTGCGATTGGGTCGGCATAATCCTGAAAATACGCCCGGTCTCGCCGTTCAGCACTTCTTTTCCGCAGATGTCGGCATCGTGCCAATCAAGCACATAGAGGCCACCATCGGGGCCGATTTCTAGGCTGAATCCAACCCATTGGGCGTTGTTGGCGAGCATGAAATCGTCGCCGTGCCGCCCCGCAAACCCTGACCCTTTTCGGTCAAGGATATCCGACAAAACGGCGTGTTCGTGAATATTTGCCATAAACAACCGCCCCTGATGCGCAGTCGGAAAGGCATCAGACTGGTAAACCCGCGCTCCGCCGTGTGCCGACCGATGGCGGTGGTCGGCGATGGTCTGAATATCGCTGTACACGTAAGGATTAAAGTGCTGACCGCCCTGCCGTTGATAAATACCACCGGGAATAATGTGCCAGAGGTGGGGAATAACGCAGGCCGTGATGAGCAACTGACCTTTGGCATCGTAGTCAATACCCCAGGGGTTGCTGAACCCGTGCGCGACCACCTCAAAACGGTCTTTGGTGGGATGATACCGCCAAACGCCCCCGTTAATGACCGTACCTTCGCCGGTCAGCACATCATCAGGAAACGGGTCTTTGTGTTTAAACAATCGGCCTTTGCCTTCGGGCTTCCTGACGTTTGAGGGCGTGGCAAACCCCTGACAGCCATAGAGCCAACCGTCTGGCCCCCAGTGCAAACTGTTCAGGGTTTCGTGGCGGTCGCGGATACCCCAGCCCGTGAGCCTAACCTCAATGTCGTTCATATCGGCGATGTCGTCGTGGTTGCGGTCTGGCACAAACAGCAGGTTTGGCGGTGCGCCCACAAACACGCCGTCGAAACCAACGGCCATGGCTGCCGGAAACGGAATACCCTCCAGAAACACCTTTCGGCTGTCGGCTTTGCCATCGCCGTTGGTGTCTTCCAGAATCAGAATCCGGCTGTTGCCCGCGTTCGAGAAGCCGCGCCCCCTTGATTCGTAGTCCCGGTTTTCGGCCACCCAGAGCCGCCCCCGGTCGTCCCAGCAAAAGGCCATTGGCTGGGTCATCATGGGTTCTGATGCCCATGCATTCACCGAAAACCCGGCGGGCAGGGTCATGGCGGCAACGGCTTCGTCGGGGGTGAGAAACTTGGCATCCAAGCCTTCCTGCTGGGCAAGGCCCCAAAGCGAAGCCGTGCCATACAGACCTTCGCTGCCGCTATATGCCTCCCATGTTTTGGTTAGGTCAAGGTCGTTGAGGATGCCGGTATAGACTACCAATTCATGTTTGATGATTTCGGTCTGGCCTTTGGCAATTTTCCAGTCGGCGGTTCTGGCGCGGGCCGGGCCAATGCCCAGCTGATTGTCAACGCGCCAGGGCTGGGGAAATCCTTTGTTTTCGGGATGGTCGAAGATCGCTATGTGGGCCAGATTGTTGCGCCCCTCAACCTGCATCCCCACGTCAACCCACATGGCGCGCTGGCCTTCGGCTTTTTCGTTTCGCTGGCGGGCCGCGTTTATCACCTCGCCGTTGATACCCTCGTGCCAGGGCATTCGGAGAAACAACCCACCGTAGTCGTATTTACCAATCGTGACATCGGTTTGTGCTTCGCCAACCCATTCTAAATCAAGAATATACTTCCCTTGCTGCTCGCGCATGACCCAGGTTTGGGTTTCGGTCAGCACGGCGTTTCCCTGCTCGTCGAGGAGGTCATATACGGTTTGCCATTTCACGTCGGGGCCGGTTTGCCTGATTATTTGGGCCGAAACCCGTCGCCAGTAAGTGCTGTCGGGGTGGTGAAAATAATCGCGGCCATTCACGCGGGTAAAGCCCCAATACAGCCCCGTTTGGTGTTTGTGATGGCCGGGGCTGTATTCTGTCAGCACGCCCTTACCGTCGGGGGCTGTAATCGGGTGCAGGTAAGGCCGAAAACCGGCTTTAGCGTTTTGGGTCAGAATGGGTTGGTTGCTCCCTGCCCGCATCACCGAAATAGTACCGGCCTGTTGATTCTGTACCAGTCTTAATTCCGTTGCTTTACCTGGTTTCGGAGCAGGCGGCTGGCTTGTCGGCGGTATTGTTATGGAGATAAACCCGGCAAAAAGCAACGAGAAAAACAGCGCGATGGATCGTATCATGGTTTTGGTTTTGCGGGTTCACGTTTGCCTAACAACCCTTTGTCCGAAAAGCAAAAAAACGGGCCAGACTACCTTTGGTCTGATCTGACTCTTATGCACGTCGTCAGATACATCAACAGCTACACGGGGAGTAGCGCGGGTGGAAACCCGCGATTTTATGGCACACTTGCGGGTTTCCACCCGCGATTTTATGGCACACTTGCGGG
>JBBRUV010000194.1:0-9242 GCA_038247465.1 Cytophagales bacterium | reverse complement strand
TGACCGGCATCCAGCGGCATACCCGCCAACAACAGACAGCAGAAGAACAACAGAATAATTCGGTTACGCATAGTGTTACGATGGAGTAAAAACGGACTGTAATCCCCGGTTTACACTGAAATAAACGATAAAAATAAGGGATGCACAACAAAGCCCGCACTTTATTGCTAAAATTTCTGTGATTCTATGGGAATAGTGCAAATTTTGTGCGACGATTACCCCGGCAAACTATGTACCAAGTTTTACTTTCTTTTTCGCTCATTATCAGTTTTTTGGCAATCCCGGCAACGGCCCAGCACTATCAGCACACGGCCTTGTGGCTGCGGCTCAACGCCAATATTGATTTATCGAAACGCTGGATACTCACTGGCGATGTGTATTACCGGCGGCAGAATGATTTCCACGAAAGCCAGTTTAATTTTTTAAGCCGACCGTCGCTGAATCCGTCGGGGCGGGTGGGCCTTACTTACCGAGTCCCGCACTGGGCATTCACGGCGTTTCCGTTGGTGTGGTTTAATTCGTACCCGACGCTGGGTAAGGAGAGTGATTTTGAACGTCCGCCCGTCCGCGAGCTTCGCCCCAGTCTGTATGCCGAATGGAACCACAATCTATCAAAGTCATTGTCGGTACGGGTGCGGGGCGGATACGAATACCGGGGGTTTTTGCTCAACCCGGCGGTGGGGCGGGTGCGGTTCAGGGCCGGGTTACGCTATGACTTTTCGCCCCGTGTGTATAGCTCCTTCTGGCAGGAGATCATGACAGCGGTTCCGCCCAGAGCCAGTACCAACCCGCAGGCAATTGAGATTAACCGCGCCAATCTGATGATTGGGAGAAACCTGGGCCGTCAGTTCGCCCTTGAAGCGGGCTACCAGTTTACGCACCGCCAACGCCGGACATTAATAGAATCTGACGAAGAACACGCGCTCCTGATAACGGCCATTATGCGGTTTTGAGGGCGCACCGCTACCAACTGAGCTACTGACCGATGGCCCAGTAAACCCCAACGGGTTGCCCCGTGAACAATAATGCCAACAGACACCGCACTGTAAAACTCCGGCGAACTAACCCGGAAACATACCCTGCCGGGGGGTGCTGCCCTGCCGGGGTGTTAACAGCAGTAGCCGATTTGTGTTTTTTGCCGGCATTTGGCCCCGCCGGGGCTACCAGTATAGCTTTGGCTTTCACCAGCTTACGGGCCGCAAACAAATTGTGCGGATGCCCCATCCCCATTGTCTGCACCGAAAATAGCACCAGCAGAAGTCCCAGAATCAACCGCGTTTTCATGGCCGTAGTTTGTTATTGGTTTGATGATGCAAAGATATGGGTGTTCTTGGGTATCTTGCAATACAAAGTACTATATTTTTTGTAGAGACGCAAAATATTGCGTCTCTACTGACCAATATCGCCTATTCTACCACAACCCGTTTCACGGCTCCGTCTTCGTTTTGGGTAACGGTCAGGAAGTAGGTGCCGCTCATTTTTTTGCCGAGGTCAAGTTGGCCCACAAACTCGCCGGAGAAGTCTTTCACGTCTTTACGGCCTATTTCTTTACCTCCGGGCGTGGTTACGCGGATGCTCACATCGCCTTTGGCCGGGGCCGTAAACCGGATGTTAAGCTGGTCGCGGTCGGGGTTGTTAGGGTAGGCTTGTAACCCCCGGATGCTGGCCGGTTTGGTATTGCGGTTAAAATCCTGCGCCCAGTTCTCAAACGGCTCAGCCAACTGCCGATCCCAGCCGGGCTTAAACAGCCGTTTCATCTGATCGGCCATCGAATCGGCCTGCACCCGAAACTCGTGTTGCCAGGTGTTGCGGTCGTCGTCGTTCCAGTACCGATAATTCATTTTCGGTGATTTAGGGGCTTTGGGTACACGGGGTGTATCCGGGAAACCGGGGTTTCCGTTCGGGTTCGGGCCATCATACTCATTGCGGTTCATGCGCCGTTCGAGCCGGGTGCGGTTGCCCTGATTGTCTTCGACGGTGACGCTCAACTGGCGTTTCCTGCCGTCTTTGTGCGACGATTTCAGCGAATCAATCAGCCGTTCGACTAATTTATCCTGCTCACCGGCGGGCAGGTTACGGTACGTCCGGTCAATCTCGCGGACTTCATCGCCGGTACGTTCGGTAATTTTCACCCGCACTTCGTTATCGGGCGTGTTGGTTTGCTGGGCCGTTGCGCTCATAATAACAGCCGAAACCAGCAGGAAGGTTAGCCCGAACCGGCGGGCGTTGAAGAACGTTTTCATGGTACAAGAGTCGTTAAAGATTGTTAAAAGCCCGGTAAACAAGGCATTAGCCCGTTACTTTTAGGACTGCTTACCAAAAGATGCAGGTTGCCGGGTGAACGTTGCACGAAAAACGAAAAAATGTCAAGACAGTATATCCGCTGGATTGTGGCCCTGATGGGCGCGGGCTTGCTGGGCGTGATTGGCCTGCAGGTCTATTGGCTCCGCACGGCCTGGCAATTGCAGCAGGAACAATTCGGCTACCGCGTTACGGATGCCCTGCAGGAGGTTGTCCGTACGCTCGAACGGCAGGAAATTCTGTATCTGACCCGGCAGCGCGGAAAGGCGCAACAGCAGCAGCAACGGCTGATGGCAATCGCCAAACCGGGCGGAAACAGCGTTCAGAAAACAGTACTGGCATCAGAAAACAGCCTAACTGCCAGACAGCAAAACAACATCACCAGCCCAAAAGCCGGGCCAGGTTCCCGTTCCCTGCGCCCGTCGCTGCCCCAGAATTACAGTTCACAATCGTTATCAGATGCGTTGCAGCCGGTGGTTACGCCCCTCTCGCCAGAGCAGGTGCAGGTAGTCGAAGCATTTTTCCGGCAACAGGAAGAACTCATGGCTGCCGGTGATTTTCAGACGCAGTTAGTTCAGCAACAGCAGTTTGAAGCCTGGGCCGACGATGTGCTGGCCGGGCAGATTCAGCAACACCAGGCCCGGATTCTGACGGCAGATTCGCTAAAAAAAGCCGGGCAACGCCAACAGCAAAAGAATAAAAATCAATCTTTTCAGTCGGCTTCTCCCCAGTCTGTGAAGACACAGGCCGGGCCAAAGCCAACGGCATCAACCGGAACCCAGTCATCATCAGACGCGCAGATTGCCCTTGTCAAAGATGTGATGAAAGAAATGCTGCTCTCGGAGCGGCCCGTTGAGGAGCGCGTTGACCGGCTGACCTTAGACACGCTCCTGTTCAACACCCTGCGTGAGCGCGGCATTGCCATTCCCTACGAATACGGCGTTGAAACAGCCAGAACCACCGACCCGGCCTGGGCCGCCCGGAGCCTGAAATCACCGTTTTTGTTTGCGTCGTTTGGCGTTGACAACCAGACTCTGCGCGAAGAAGGCTACCGGGCCGCGCTGTTCCCAAATAACTTCCTCGAAACGGGTAACTTCGTTTATGTTCATTTCCCCGGCCAACAGCAGTACATTCTGCAACGGCTCGGAGCCACGTTTGCGGCCTCTGCCGTGCTGATTCTGGTGATTCTGGCCTGTTTCTACGTCGCCATCAGCACCATTGTCCGGCAGAAAAAACTCGCCGACATCAAGAACGATTTTATCAATAACATGACTCACGAGTTGAAAACGCCGATTTCGACCATTTCCTTAGCCATCGAAATGGCGGGCGAACAACTCGGCGCGGGCCAGCACGCAGCCGACAAACTAAGTTCTGGCGAGACCAACCAACGGCTTACCCGCTACCTCGGCATTGTGCGCGACGAAACCCGCCGACTCGGTTCGCACGTCGAGAAAGTGCTACAAATGGCCCTCCTCGACCGGGGCGAAATCAAACTCGCGCTGGCACCCGTCAACGTGCATGACGTGATCGAAACCGTACTGAACAACATGAGTCTGCAACTCGAAACCCGGCACGGCGAAGTTGATCTGACCTTTGATGCCGACAACGAACTGGTGCAGGCCGATGCGATTCACCTGACCAATATCCTGACTAATCTCGTTGACAACGCCATCAAATATTCGCCGGGTGAGCCGCACCTGACCATCAGCACCCAAAGCCTGCCCGACGGGGTGAGCATCCGCGTTGCCGACGAAGGGCTGGGCATGACAAAGGAACAACTGAGCCGGATTTTCGAGAAATTTTACCGCGTTCCGACCGGCAACCGACACGATGTCAAGGGCTTTGGCTTAGGCCTGAGTTACGTCAAAAAAATGGTTGACGAACACCAGGGCCGCATCACCGTTGAGAGTCAGCCCGGCGCAGGCAGCACGTTTGAGTTGATTTTACCGTATGCCTCCCCTATATGACCCTCCTCCTTGTTGAAGACGACCCCAATCTGGGGCAGTTGGTGCAGGAATACCTGACCATGAAAGGCTACCCTACCGACCGTGCCACCGACGGGCAGCAGGGGCTTGACCTGTTTACCCAGGGCCGGTATGACCTCTGTATTTTTGACGTGATGATGCCCAAACGAGACGGTTTCGCGCTGGCCCGCGAGGTGCGGCTCACCGGGCGCGATGTGCCGATTATTTTTCTGACGGCTAAATCAATGCCTGACGACACGATTCAGGGCTTTCGCGTCGGGGCCGATGACTACATCACCAAGCCGTTTAGCATGGAGGAGTTGCTGCTACGGATTCAGGCCATTCTGCGCCGGTATCAGCGCGGCAACGTTGGTGCCGCCGAACCAACGATCTACACCATTGGACAACTGACATTTGATGTGCCGCGCCAGACGATGACCTTTTTGGGGCCCGATGGTGAGCCGGTGGCCCAGAAACTGACCAGCAAAGAAACCGCACTGCTTGCCCTGTTTGCCCAGAACCTAAACCAGCCCATCAGCCGGAGTTTTGCCCTGAAAATGGTTTGGGGAGACGATTCGTACTTCAACGCCCGGAGCATGGATGTTTATATTACCAAACTCCGCAAATACCTCAAAAACGACCCCGCCGTGCAGTTGGTGAACGTACACGGCGAGGGATTCAAACTAATTGTATGACGGCTGCGACTGCTAACGTGAAATGGTTAGGTAACGGGTGATTTTCTGGCCGTTTTCTAACTGAATCTGGTAAAAATACGTGCCATCGGGCAGGTCGCGGCCCTGACTGTTCTTGCCTTCCCAATCGTTCTGGTAATCTTCTTTCTGATACACTATCGTGCCCCACCGGTTGTAAACAAACAAATCAACCTGCTGTTTGGCCCCGGCCCGAATCACAAAGCGGTCGTTCACGCGGTCGCCGTTGGGCGAGAAACCCTCCGGCACAAATACCTCTTCGGCACTCAGTACCTCGGCTGGCGTAACAGCAACCGCCGATGCAGACGTACCCGGCGCGGGTGACCCGGACGACCCGGCCACTGCCGATGTTGCGACCGGCACAGTAGCCGATGTCGCAGCAGGCGTGGTGACACTGGCCGTTTGGCAGGCCGCAGCGGGCGAAGCCAGTACGAAATTGGCAAACCGCCCCGATGCCTTCACCGAATAGGTCGTGAAACCCGATGCACCCATTTCTATCCCGGCCAGACTCGTTTTGGGAAACGTCTGGTCGGTTTGCCACATCAACTCAACAGGCGTAGTGGCCGACGGATTCACCAAATCAAACTCCACCGTGGCAACGGCAGTCCAGTCAGTACCCACGAGCCGGGCGTTTTTGCCATCGCCCACATAAAACGTGTTTAGTGAGACAATACCTGCTTTCGCGTTTTCGACCGAGCCATTCATCGTCTGGCCGGCGTAGCCAGTGGTAGCGTT
The DNA here is from genome assembly GCA_038247465.1 of Cytophagales bacterium. Classification (GTDB taxonomy): domain Bacteria; phylum Bacteroidota; class Bacteroidia; order Cytophagales; family Spirosomataceae; genus JBBRNH01. The sequence continues at coordinate 3,532 of JBBRUV010000194.1, read as the reverse complement.
GGTAAAGTTCTGCTCCTGCACCAGCACGGGTTGTTTCGCCGAAGCCGGGTCGTACCGGAAGCGGTAATTGGCATCGCCCATTCTGAAACTATTGGCGGCATCGGCGGCCCGCACCGCTACCTCAACCTGGAGTTTGCGCTTGGTGCAATCCAGTGTTTTCTGCACCAACTGCACATCGTAACGCCCCGTCTGGGCCAGTGCTACACCGCTCGTCAGGGCAGCGGCTATCAGCAATAAAATGGTCTTTTTCATAATCGGTCAAATGTAAACCGTTAGGCTGGTAAACGCCGGAAGCTGCGCGGAAACGGGCTAATGACGTTTACCATCCTGACAATCAACTGGTTTAAGGCTGAACTTGCGGTACCCGCGAGTAACGTCCGTTATTTTTCTTCCACAGCACGCTGTCATCCGAGTTCACGTCGGCATCAAGGTTGTAATCACCAGACAGATACTTGCCGAAAATACCACTTCCCATTTGCCACAACAGCGAGTCAGAGAAGTTAATATCGTAGTTCTCACCCGATGCCGCCTTGCTTCCATCGGCGGCATACATCAGCCATTTTGTACCGATCTGAATCTGTCCGAACGATGGCGGATTGGTAACCATATACGACTCCTGCGTGGTGAAATCAAACGTCATCACGTTGGTCACAACCGGCACCGCCGTTGGCGACATCACGCCGAGGTGGTTGCGGTGTTCGATCACTACGTAATAACTACCCGACGGTAGCGAGAAGCATGAATTCACGAACGAGATGCGGCCGTCGTTATGCAGCAGACCTGCCACTTGCAGCGCGTTGGTAATGGTCGCGCTCGTCGGCGCACTCGTGCGGAGCGATACCAGCACCCAGTCAACCACCGTTGCCGGATAGGTTGCCAGGCTTTCGGGGCCGGTATAGTTCCAGGGAGCCACATTGTAGGGCTGTCCGGCGGGAGTTGGTGGCAATGAATACTGAGCGATTGTGGAGCTTAGGGGTTGCCCCGGTAGCAATCCAAACCGATTCAATGTCGTATTCATCAGCCCGGATGTCGCATCATACGGCCCTTCGAGCAGGACTTTCAACGTGAGGGTTACGCAACTTGACGATACCGGCGGAATCGAGATGTACACCGTTGCCTGTGTGCAGGCGCTGTTGCTGTTGCACACCTGATACACAAACTGATCGTTGCCGGTGTATCCGTTGGCCGGTGTGTAACTGAACGTTCCGCCTGGGCTAATGCTTACCAAACCATGCAACGGTGGTGTGACCGACGTAGTGGTGTAAGTCAGCACCAGATTTTGCGGATCATTATCGTTAATTCCCATTGTACCACTAATCGGTGTGTTAACCAACGTCGTGAAATAGTCATCAATGGCCGACGGTGGCGTAGTTGGCCCTGGGTCACGGTTTAGTAGAGCAACCGTAACGATAGCCGTGCTGCACAACACGGGCGAACCCCGGTCACAAATCCGATACACGAATGAGTCATTCCCGAAGAAGCCCGGTGCCGGCGTGTAGGTTATGGTTCCGTCGGTATTCACTACGACTGAGCCGTTGGCCGGGCCGGTACCCGCTACCAAGACGGGCAGCTGTTCGAGCGTATCGAGCGCGTCGGGGTCTTTATCGTTGGCTTTCACCGCAATCTTAATCGGCAGGTTCCGATACGTTTTCACGTTGTCGTTGTTGGCCACCGGCGCGTTGTTCCGATCAGGAACGAGGTTGGGCAGTGCCTGAATGGTTACCGTAGCCGTGCTGCATATACTCTGACTGGTGCAGGCCTTATACGGGAAGGTAATGGTACCCGTAAAGTTGGTCGGTGGCGTGTAAGTATATGTTCCATCCGCGTTCATCGTCACCGTTCCATTCGTTGGCTGACCCAGCAAGGTTGCCGTAAGTGGCTGGCCAAAGCCGTCGTCGTTCGTCAATACATTTCCACCAATAGGCGTGTTGATTGGCGTTACATTGATGTCGTTCAGGGCCAATGGCGTTACACCACACACCACAGAGCTGGCAACCACCGTGCCAAACACCGGCGCACTGGTGCAACCGTTCAAGGTTTGGATGAGCGTGTACGTCAGTGGGGTAGTCCCCGTCGGCGTGGCCGTAACAGTCATTCCCGTCGTTGAGCTTAAACCAGTCCCTGTCCAATTATAGGTAGCACCCGGCTCACCAATCGCTGTCAGCACCTGACCTGTACCGGGGCAAACCGTCACCGACGAAGGCGATACCATTGGCGCAACCAGCGAGCAGCTGACCGGCAACACCGTGATTGGAATAATCACGTTGGTACACTGACCCGTCTGATCGCAAACCCGAACGCACAGACTGGTGCTTGCCGGTACGCTGCCTGGTGTGTAGGTCACACACAAAACGTGGGTTATGTTGTTGACGGCCACCTGCGCGACACCATTGCCCGGTGCAGCACAAATCGTAGCCGAGTGACTGTCAGTCGGCGTATCGTTGATACCCGTGCAAACCACTATCGGCCGGTCTGGCGTTGTCACAATCACCGGCGGCACCACCACTGGCGGTTTCGGCGTGGGGCCCGGAGGAGTTGGATCAACAATCACAACCGGAACCGTAATCGTCGTACACAAGCCCGTCTGGTCACACACCGTCAAACAAATCTGATCCTGACCCATGCTACCCGATATAGGCGTGTAAGTCACGCAGACTTCACGCGTGGTGTTGTTCACACTCGCCGTTGCAGAACCCAAACCCGGCACAGCGCACACACTCACCGAGTGCGTGTCGCCCACGTTGGGATCTTTGATGACCATGCAAACCACCACCGGCATATTTATCGGCGTGACTACCGGCACTACAACAACCACAGGCGGCTCAGGTGTAACGGCCGTTTTACTGACTGGAATCACCGTGATTGGCACAATCGTTTGGGTGCAGTTACCAGCCGCATCGCAAACCTGAATACATACCGTTGTCGAACCCGTGAAGGTATTCGTTGGTGTGTAGGTCAGGCAAAGCTGTCGCGTTATATTGTCTGCGCTCACCGTTGCATTGCCATTTGCGGACTGACTACAAATTGTCGCGGTATAGCTATCGACCAAATCAGCATCTACAATCGGCATACATACCGTTGTTGGTTTACCCTCGTCGGTCACCACTGGCTTACCAATCACTACGGGTGGGTTCGTTGGAGCCGCTGGCTGCACCGTCAGGTACGCCGTTGCCGTAGTACACAGCACCGGACTCGCCCCGTCGCACACCTGATACACGAACTGATCGCTACCCACAAACGTCGGTGAAGGCGTGTAGGTGTAACTGCCCGTTGGACTGAACACCACCGTGCCATTCACTGGATTAGTGAGCTTCACGAACACCAACGGTTGACCCTGTGGGTCGCTGTCGTTGGCCGCTACCGTACCTGTGGCCGAGGTGCCTTTGGTTGCCAGCAACGCATCGTCAATGGCCACCGGAGCCGTGTTGGTCACGCTCGGCGGCAAGGCCGGATCAACCGTGAACGTCACCTGAGCCGTGCTGCAAGCAGGAGGAGTGCCGCCGTCACAGACGCTGTACGTCAATACGTCCGT
>JBBRUV010000193.1:0-9264 GCA_038247465.1 Cytophagales bacterium | reverse complement strand
GGTCGCCCTGGTGTGCGGGCGTTGGTCACGGCCATTGCCGATGGGCAGGATTTTGCGGAGACCTACCGGCAGTTGGGCAAACCCAAAACGCGGTCCAGAGTGAAAAATCGACCGGGGCGGGGCAAGAGCTGAGCGTATTAAGATTGCAACAGTCGAAAGAAATCCCGCTCTGCAAACCAGCGGGATTTCTTTCGCCCTACACCGCTTTCAGTACCACCGCAGCCAACGGCGGTACCGTCAGCGTGATAGATTGGGCCTGGGCGTGCATCGGCGTTGCTTCCGGCGCAATCGGCCCGGCGTTTACCACACCAGAGCCGTAAAATTCTACTGCGTCTGAGTTGAAAATCTCGCGGTAATTGCCCGCCGTTGGCACACCAATCCGGTAGGTAGGGCGCGGCACGGGGGTCATGTTCAGCACCACAATCACCTGCTCTGCCGGGTCGGTGCCGGTGCGGGCGTACACAATCACGCTGTTTTCACGGTCGTCGGTGGCAATCCACTGAAAACCGTCGGGCGTAAACTGCCGCTGATACAGGGCCGGCTCGGTTTTGTACAATTCATTGAGGGCTTTTACGCAGGCCGCTATGCCTTTGTGCGCCGGTTGGTTGAGCAGGTGCCAATCAAGACTAACATCGTACTTCCACTCCCGAACCTGCCCAAATTCCCCACCCTGAAACAATAATTTAGTGCCAAAGTGCGTAAACATATAACTCATCATTAGCCGCAGGTTAGCAAACTTCTGCCAGGCATCACCGGGCATTTTCATCAGCAGCGATTTCTTGCCATACACCACCTCATCGTGCGAAAAGGGGAGCATGAAATTCTCCGAGAAACCGTACACCGTACTGAACGTCAGGTCGTTCTGATGAAATTTTCGGAAGGCCGTATCGCGCTGAAAATACCGAAGGGTGTCGTTCATCCAGCCCATCATCCACTTCATACCGAAGCCCAGCCCACCCGCATACAAAGGCCGCGACACGCCCGGAAACGCCGTTGACTCCTCGGCAATAGTCTGCACATCCGGGAATTCTTCATACACAGCCGCGTTGATTTCTTTCAGCAACGAAATGACTTCGAGGTTCTCGCGCCCGCCGAATTGGTTGGGTTCCCACTCACCGGCGTTCCTCGAATAATCTAAATACAACATTGACGCTACGGCATCTACGCGCAGGCCATCGGCGTGGCAACGGTCGAGCCAGAAAAAGGCGTTCGAGAGCAAAAATGACCGCACTTCGGGCCGTCCGTAGTTAAACACATACGATTTCCAGTCGGGGTGATAGCCGCGCCGACGGTCGGGGTGTTCGTAGAGGTGGGTTCCGTCAAACTCATACAGGCCGTGCGCGTCACCGGGAAAATGGCTCGGCACCCAGTCGAGAATCACGCCAATGCCCGCCCGGTGCAGTTTATCCACCAAAAACATAAATTCCTGCGGAGTGCCAAACCGACTGCTTGGCGCAAAATACCCGGTAATCTGATACCCCCACGAGGGCGCGTAGGGGTACTGCATCACGGGCATAAACTCAACGTGGGTGAATCCCATTTCCTGCACGTATGGCACGAGCGCGTCGGTGATTTCGCCGAAACTCAGCTCACGGTTGGGGTTGTCGGGGTCGCGTCGCCACGAGGCCAAGTGCACTTCATATACCGATTGGGGTGCGGTGAGTGCGTTTTTGCTGGCGCGGTCGGCCATCCAGTCGCCGTCCTGCCATTCGTAGTAGGTGTCCCAAACCACCGAGGCCGTTTTGGGCGGCACCTCCCAGAAGTGGGCGTAGGGGTCGCCTTTTTCCAGTTCGCGGCCATTGTTGCTCACGATAAAGTACTTGTAGGCTTCGCCCCGCCCCACGCCGGGGATAAACACCTCCCAAATGCCCGACGAATCCCAGCGAACGACCATCGTGTGGCTACCTTTATTCCAGCCGTTGAAGCCGCCGATGACCGACACGTATTTTGCCGACGGAGCCCAAACCGCGAAGTATGTGCCGGTAACACCTTCATGCTCAATAGTATGCGGGCCGAATTTTTCGTACAGCCTGCGGTGTTTACCGGCCTTGAAGACATTAACGTCGAAATCAGAAAAACGGGAATAGAAAGAAGTTTGTGTCATGGTAGTTTGTCAGACAGCGCGTTGCGCGCTCGTCGGTTTGTTCGTCCTATTCCTGTGAAAAGGAATTTTTGGGCTGAAAGTTAGAAAAAACTACACACACGGCTTATTATTGGTGATGCTTCATTTTGCTGAGTTTGCCGAATTTCACCAGGCCGTTGGGTTTGCCCACCCCCCTGCCTTACCCGACTTTGACATTTTCACTGATGTTACGCGAGTTCATAGAAAGCCGTAGGTTTGACCGATACCGTGCGTAACATGACTTACCAATGCTGAAAACCGAAACGCTCACTTTCCTGACCGACTTAGCCGGCAACAACAACAAACCTTGGTTTGATGCCAACCGGCCCGCCTACGATGCCGCCAAAACCGATTTTCTCAACCTGCTGACCGACGTTATTACCGGCTTAGGCGCGGTTGATGCCGACATCGCGGCTGTGAACCCGTTGCCAAAAAACTGTATTTTTAGGATTAACCGCGACGTTCGGTTCTCAAAAGACAAAGCACCCTATAAATCGAATTTTGCGGCCTGGTTTTGTGCTGCGGGCAAAAATTCGCCTGCAGCCGGATATTATCTGCACATCTCACCCCACGAATCGTTTGTAGCTGGAGGAATTTATATGCCCGAACCAGCGGTGCTAAACCGGATTCGGCAGGAGATTGACTATAATCTGCCTGGTTTTGAAGCGATGCTTGCCGACCCCAAATTCACGGCTTATTTTTTGGGACTGAGCCGCGAAAACGCCCTCTCGCGCCCGCCCAAAAGCTACGAAGCCGATAACCCGGCCATTGAGTATCTGAAATTGAAAAGTTTCGTAGCCAACCACTCTCTTTCCGCTAAACTACTGACACAGGAAGCGTTAGTTGATGAAATTACGGAAGCCTTCGCCAGGTTGAAGCCGTTGGTGGTGTTTTTGAACCGGGGCCTGGGGTAAGCTCGCTCCTCACTTCACGTATCCCAGCTTGCGCGGGATGGTGTAAATCTCGGTTTGCCGCCCGTCAATATACCGGAACGTTTGCCCATCCCAAAAACCGTCTTCTTCGAGCATAATCCGAATGGTTTTTTTCCAGTCCGGGATTTCGGTTGATGCGTTGAGTTCGATAGAATAGGCCGTACCGGGCAGCAATGGGTAATCGCCCGGCCCGGCCACGCCCTGCTGCTGATCCCACATTCCGATGGTTGGGCCAGCCGCGTGGCCATGAGACCCAATCGGGTGCGTGTAAATCGAAGCGGTAATCCCCTCTTTTTTGGCTTGTTCAAGTGATTCGCGCAGGATTTGGTTGCCCGATCTGCCCGTTAAAAAATGCTCTGTCAAAATCTCCTGCAAACGATTTCCTTGCTGAAACGCGGCTTTAATGGCTTCTGGCACGTCGGTTTCGCCGGGTTTCAACACGTAGGCGTGTTGCTGTTGGTCGGTGTTTAGGCGCAGGTAGGTGATGCCAAAATCAACGTGAAGCAGGTCGCCGGGCATAATCACCTCGCCTGATGGCCGTTTGGCAAAGGTGCGGAGGTGGTCAAACTTTTTATCATCAGCCCGTTGCACGTCCACCGTTGGATGAAACCAGGTTTCCAGCCCCAGTTCCGTAATGCGTTGCCGATACCACCATACCACGTCCTCGGTGGTGGTCACGCCCGGCTGAATCACGGCTTCGGACAGTCCTTCCTGCACAATCTGGTGCGACAACCGGCAAATCATAGGGTACATCGCCATTTCTTTGGCCGTGCGGGTTTCGAGCCAGCCCACCGCCAGCCGCTCGGCGCCAACCACGCGGGGTTTGAATTCGGCGGGTAGCAGGGCCATAAATTCGTCGTGTTCAGTGTGAGTAAGGCCGTCGGCATGGGCGTAATTAGCCGACATGTTCAGTCCGATTTTTTTTGGGTTCCGGGCTTTTATAATCTCCACAAGTGCCTGCCACTGGTTGGGTTGGGTGTTCACATCCCACGCGCCTTTGAGCAGGTTGCCCACGTCGTATCGGGCAATGGCGAGCTTTTCGATGGCTGTACCACTGTCAAAAAAAACCAAAATTGTACGTCGGCGGGCCGATAGCCAGGTAGCGGGCAACATCGTTTTCAGAACTGGGTCTTCGTTGTATTCGCGCGAGATGAGAATCCACATATCCACGCCTTCGCGTCGCATGAGGGCGGGCAGCAGGTTCGAGAAGCGGTCGTCCAGCACATCGTCAATCACGCGGGCGCGCTCCCGTTCGGGTAAAATGTGGCTTGTCGTTGCGGCAGCGTTTGTCTGAGCGCGAAGGCCGCAAACGGGCAAGCAGAGCAGGAGAGAGATCAGGAGGTAACGCATGGCAGTAAACGAGTGAGGTTGGTTTAAGAATAGTATCTGGGGACGAATATAGCCGGAGAACGGCTGTTCTAAAGCCGTAAAGATATTAACATTCTTCCCCATGTTGCGGGCCGACTTATCCGGCCCTGGTAGTATCAGTTTTGGGTTTTTACCCTGACTGAATACGTCTATCTCCACATAGTGATCAACCGGCATATCAGAGTCAACCCGGATAATGACCATTTTTTGCAACAAGGTTTCTATGTCAGTTAGCCGCCTGGCCCCCCATCCGTTTTGCCGAATCAGCGACCATAATTCCCCAACGATGACGATGGAAATAACCTCCTACTCATGGTCTGGATTGACCTTATTCCGAATTGTCTGTTCGTTCCAGTGATTCGTTGGCCTCCTGATAACCCGGCATCGTCCGGCGGAACTTCATCTTCTCCGCATCCCATTCGGCAGGCTTACACTTCTCACCAGTGGCAGACACGAGCGTTTGGGCATCATGATTAAACTCCAAAAAAATAGGCGCACGGCCAGTTTTATCAAGTTTAGATAGTTTTTGCTTGTAGTAGGTTTCGTTCAAATGGCTTGGTCGGATCGCTGTTAGGTTTGGTCGGGTCAATGGTCGAGCCGACAAGGCCGTATATAGGAATATACCGGGTAGCAAATCCAGGTCCAAGTAAAGCAAAAAGTGCTGAATCTGAGCAGATTCAGCACTTTCTATACTACCACTGTTGTAGAAGTGGCGGTCCGGACGGGACTCGAACCCGCGACCCCCTGCGTGACAGGCAGGTATTCTAACCAACTGAACTACCGAACCATTTATTTACTTTTTGACCTCATTTTCTGAAATCGTGGTGCAAAAGTAGCCCCTTGCCCGATACGATGCAAGGTAAAGGCAGAAAAAAATTAACGTGCCAGTAAAATGTCCCGTAGACCGTTTGCTTACTTTAACGCCTTACTCAAACTATTTGCACGGTCTTTGCGGTTATTTCGACGGGCGGGGTCTCGCCGATTCTATCGCAGTAATAGTTATGAAAATTGTCGTTTGTGTGCTGCGCTGGACGCTCGTTGTGGCGTTGGTTGCTTTAGTGGGCTTGCTTGTTTTTGCCTGGTTTGTTGATTTTCGGCAGTCAGACGAGCAATTAGCCGAGGAGTTCCAGAGCGAAGCCGTCCAGCCTGTTGTTCATCGGTATCGCACCCTTGATAACCGAACAATCCGGTTTATCGAAACGCCAGCCGCCGATACCGGGGCCGGGCAGCGGTTGCCGGTCGTGCTGTTTGTGCACGGCGCACCAAGTTCGTTGTCTTTTTTTAACAAGTTTTTTCACGATACGGCCCTTACCAAACGCGCCCGGCTGATCTCGGTTGACCGGCCCGGCTACGGCTACTCTGATTTCGGACGGGTAGAAACATCGGTCATGAAGCAAGCCAAAATGCTTCAGCCGCTCATTGACCGCTACAAAAACGCGCCGTACCTCATGCTCGTTGGCTCGTCGTATGGCGGTTCACTGTCGGCCCGGCTCGCCATGAATAACCCCGGTGTGATAGACCACGTGCTGTTTGTGTCGTCAGCATTAGGGCCGGGCTTAGAGCGCATTTATCCCATTAGCCCCATCATAGATTCTCCGCTGCTGCGGTGGGTGGTGCCGCCCTTGCTCCGGCTTGCCAACGACGAAAAACTCGCCCACCGGAAAGCCCTCGAAGAAATCCTGCCCGACTGGGGTAAAATCACGGCGGGAATTACGATGCTACATGGCAAACTCGACGAATTAGTTTATCCGTCGAATATAACTTTTGCTCAAAAACACCTGACAAACGCCCGGTTTCGGCAGTTTATCCTGCCCGATAATCGGCACGACATTGTGTTTAGGAAGCGGGAGTACGTTACTAAAATCGTACTCGATATTCTGAGCCGACGGGATGCGAAGCAGAAAGACAAGGCATCTGCGCTGCTGGCAATGCGTCATTGATGCCCTACAACCACTTATTTTACTACACGAAAAAAGAATGACAAACTCATTTACAGGTAAACCCCGTATCGGCAAAAATCCGGTACGGGGTTTTTCGTGTACTTTTGCCCGGAAAAAAACTGTACCCCTCCGTCTTGGAAGCACCCCAAATTTCGATTGTTGCCCCGCTTTATAACGAACGCGAATCATTTGGCCCGTTGGTTGAACGGCTCACTGCATTGATGAATGCCTCGCCATACCGCATTGAAGCGGTGCTGGTTGACGACGGCTCACGGGATAACACGGCAGACTTGATTCGGGTCATTGCTCTCACCGACCCGCGCTATCATGGGGTGCTGCTATCGCGCAATTTCGGTCATCAAACGGCAGTAACGGCAGGCATGGCAGCCGCAACCGGCACCGAAGCCGTACTGATTATTGATGGTGATTTGCAAGACCCCCCCGAACTCCTGCCCGATTTTTATGCCCATATTCAGAACGGCTACGATGTGGTGTATGCCGTTCGGCGGAAGCGCAAAGAAGGATTTTTGAAACGATTTGCTTACGCCACCTTCTACCGGATTTTGAAACGGATTTCCTACGTGGATATCCCGCTCGACAGTGGTGATTTTTCGATGATCAGCCGGCGCGTAGTTGACATTATGAACAAGATGCCCGAAGAAAGCCGGTTTCTGCGCGGGATGCGGTCGTGGCTGGGTTTCAAGCAAATAGGTGTGGAGTATGAACGGTCGGAGCGGGTGGCGGGTGAGCCAAAGTATTCGTTTAAGATGCTCCGAAAATTAGCCTACAATGGCATTTTTAACTTCAGCGAATACCCGATTAAATTTATTACCCAACTCGGCGCGGCCACGTTTGGGATTGCACTTATCTATTTGATCTACAACATTATTCGGCTGCTGGTTTTTGGCGATGTGCCGCAGGGATTCACGGCCCTTCTGTTTATGATTGTGTTGTTTTCGGGCGTGCAACTGATGGCCCTCGGCATTATCGGCGAGTATGTGCTGCGGGTGTTTTTTCAGACCAAAGGCCGCCCGCTATTTATCGTCCGGGAAGAAATCAAGAACGGGGTTCGCAATGACCAATTTGCAATAAACAATAAACAATTAGCCGCAGGATAAGACATAAACCCATTGGCAATTGGTCACTGCTAATTGATACCTGTTCATTGAAAAAATGCTCTTCAATTCCCTCCAGTTCCTGCTTTTTTTTATCTCCGTCACCATTCTGTATTTCTCGGTGCAGTGGCGGGCGCGGTGGGCGTTGCTGCTGTTGGCAAGCTGTTATTTCTACATGGTTTTTCAGCCTGCCTACATCCTGATTCTGTTTTTGACGATTGCGATTGATTACGGAGCCGGGCTGTGGATCGAAAAAACAACCGGAAAAACCCGGAAATGGCTGCTGATTCTCTCGCTGATTTCTAACCTCGGTATTCTGGCGTTTTTCAAATACCTCGGCTTCTTTACCGAAAGCATCACCTGGGTTTTTGAGCAACTGCACCTGCCGGGCATCGCTGATGCCATTGCCCACGTTGCCAGCCGGGTGTTTGTGGGCGTGCAGCACGTCTTTGGCGAAAGCGGCATCACCTCCCTGAAAGACCCCAAAACTATTCTGCCCATCGGCCTGTCGTTCCATACGTTTCAGGCCATGAGCTACACTATTGAAGTTTATCGCGGTAATCAAAAGGCCGAGCGGCACTTCGGGATTTACGCGCTCTATGTCATGTTTTACCCGCAACTCGTGGCCGGCCCCATCGAACGCCCGCAGAACGTACTGCATCAATTCCACAAAAACCACCCCTATAATTTCGAGAACGTGAAGGCCGGACTAATGCAAATGGCGTTCGGTTTTTTTAAGAAATGCGTCATTGCCGACCGACTCGGTATGGTGGTTGATGCCGCCTACGCCAACCCCGCCGATCATAATGGCCTGACGCTACTGACGGCCACGTTTTTCTACACGATCCAGATTTACTGCGACTTTTCGGGCTATTCTGACATTGCCATCGGTGCGGCCCGTGTAATGGGTTTCGACCTGATGCAGAACTTCCGAACGCCCTACATCGCGCAGTCTATCACCGATTTCTGGCGACGCTGGCACATTTCGCTCTCGACCTGGTTTCGCGATTATCTCTACATTCCACTTGGGGGCAACCGCAAAGGCCCGGTTCGGCGCAACCTGAATCAGATGCTGGTTTTTCTGGCGAGTGGCCTTTGGCACGGAGCCAACTGGACCTACATCATCTGGGGCGGTCTGCATGGGGTATATCAGGTCTCGGCGGGCCTGCGCGATAAGTATTGGCCTGGCCTGCGGCTTCGCGCTTCTGAAACCGCCAATCCGGCCCTGAAAACCGGGGTTGCCGGGCTGCATATTGCGTTTACGTTTGTACTGGTGATGCTGACGTGGGTCTTTTTCCGGGCGCGGTCGGTAGCCGACGCAGGGCTGATTCTGGGCCGGATTTTTACGCTTTCGGTAACAGATACGATCAAAACCCCGCTCAACACGCTGGAAATGGTATTTGGCGTAGGGCTGATTGTGGTCTTGATGCTGAAAGAGCATTTTTACCTGACTATTCCGACGCGCAACACGGCCCGGTTTTACGCACTCTTCGGCCTGATTGCGTTTTTGACGTATCTCTTCGGAGTTTTTACGTCGAATCAGTTCATTTATTTTCAGTTTTGAGTAACGCGGGTGGAAACCCGCGATTTTATCGGGGGGCTGTACCGCAAAACAGTAGCTAACCGGCTTGGTTATCAAAAAAAGGTATTTTTGAGTAAACCAACTGCACCAGTTGAACTGGTGCAGTTTAACTGACAAACTATGGAAACGCTTGCGGTACCTGCCCCGCCAATGTCCGTTCTGGAAACCGGGCGCGAAGAACCGAGTGGCGTATCGTTCCTGTTCC
>JBBRUV010000192.1:0-9303 GCA_038247465.1 Cytophagales bacterium | reverse complement strand
CCAACCCGGCGCGGGATGAACTAACCATAACGTTTATGCTTGACCGTTCAGAAGCTGTACCCATCCGGTTGCTCGATATGCAGGGCCGGGCCATGCAGCAGCAAATGGTGCAGGGCGTGGCGGGGCAAAACGAACGGGTGCTAAACGTGTCGGCATTGGCAACGGGGTTGTATATGTTGGACGTTCGGCTGGGAACGCAGCGCATTGTGCTGAAAGTAGTGAAAGAATAATGCGATAAAACGAATGCACCAAAGCCCGCCCCAAAAAGACGGGCTTTGGTGCTTCAGGTGTTTGGCAAGCCACCGAAATAACACACTACGCCAGCCACAAAGCCGACATCAACCATTAAGCAGCTATCATAAACTGCCCGGCCAGTTCGTTAGCAAACTGTGCCGTTGATGATCGGTGCATATTGGCTGACAATGAAAAACCCTGGATTTTGGCCTGTTGTGGCTTTTTTTCTCTTCTCGTTCTTGTGGTTTATGCCAGTTTGGGGCCATCAGACCACCGCAGCAGTACAAATCACCGCCGATGATTCTCCCGGCAGCGAATACGCCACCATTGATGCTTACGCCCGCCAAACGCCCGAAGTCCATACCCGAAATCTGAACACGCTGGCCCGGTATCTGACTGCCCCCGCCCACAGCGATCTGGCAAAAGCCCGCTCGGTTTATACCTGGATCATGACCCACGTCCGCTACGATGAAGCGGCTGGCGGCAACGGTTTTTATAACTCCGAAATTGGCTATGCCGAAAAAGTGCTGACCTCGCGCCGGGCCGTCTGTACCGGCTTTGCCCTGCTTTATAAACACCTGCTCAAACGGGCGGGCGTTCGGGCCGTGACCGTGAAAGGCTATGCCCGCACCGCCGACAGCGAGGCCGGGCAACCCATCGCTAAAATTGACCACGAATGGAACGCCGTTGAACTCGATGACGAGTGGTATCTGCTCGACCTGGCCTGGGCCAGCACCACGGCCTGCAACGACCGGGCCAACGAGTACTTTTTTCTGACCGATCCTGAAACATTCGTGGCCGGTCATCTGCCCGCCGACAGTCGCTGGCAATTGTTGGAAACGCCCGTGTCAAAAGCGCAGTTCGACCAGTTTCCGAAATTGTACGATGCGTATTTTCGGCTCGGCTTCTCGGCTGATTTTCCGCAGTTTGGCCGGCTTCCGGCGGGGCCAACGGTCTCATTAACAATGGAAAACGGCGAGCAGCCGGTGGAGTTTATGTGTTCGGTAAGCCGCCTAAACGGACCAACGGCGCAACCCGTGCCGGTAACGGTGGTGCAGGACGGCGACCGCTACCGCCTGACCATAAAACTGCCAGCGTCGGTCAATGTCAGCACGTTGTATGTGTTTGCCAAACCGAAACGGGGCGGTTTCGAGCGGGTCAAGTCGTTCGAGGGTATTGCTTCGTTCCGGGTGGGCGGTGGTCAGGCGGGTGGTCTGCGGTATGTTGCTGCTATTCAGTAAACGATTAATACGCAATTTCTTCATCGTCAAGCAGTTGCTTCACGTTCAGCGTAATGTTTTCCATCACCGGCACATCGTTGGCCCAATCAACTGAGAGCCAGTCCTGGGCCGGGGTGTCCACAAATACCCGGCGTTGCTGGCTCAAGACCCACAATACGCGCTCTACACCAAAATTAAACAGGGTCTGGGTTTTTTCGATGATGTAGGTCAGGTCGGTGGTGTTGCTGGTATCGGCTTTGATGTCCACCTCGATCACGATTTTCGGGGCCGTGTCGAGATAGTGTTTGGTAATCCTGAACGTCCCTTTTTCATAAATGGCGATGTCGCAGGAAAAATCGTTGCCGAGATCAATGTGAACACCAGCTTCGTTGGTGAACACCATAAACCGTTTTTTATCTCGCTTGACCATTAAATGAGTATAGATTACGCCGATAATGAGCGATTGTAGGCCACTGCTGCCCACAACAGTTTCGGGGTTTAGGTTGTGTTCAAGTACGTGGCGGTAACCCCGGTAATACAGTGGTTTTCCGTTCAGAATTTCATAGACCAATGCGGCAGGAATATCGGCTTCGGCAGCATCAATCAGAGCAGGATATACCATTGCGGGCGGAGTGGTTTCGTCAATAGCCATCATAGCTGTAAGCAGTTGGCTTTCAGTAAAGATACAACAATTCAGGCCAGCAGCGCGGCTTCGGCGGCTTGTGCTTTTTCGACCCCAAACCCGGCCATGATGTCGGTCATGCGGGCCGCAATCTCGTCGTTCATCAGGTTGCCCATGCTGCCTTCGTGGGTGTGATTTAGCTGCCGGGGAGCCACGTAAGTTCCATCGCCAATTTCGCGGCCAATCTGCCGGTATGCCTCCCGAAACGGCACCCCGGCCAGCACCAGCTCGTTCACGCGCTCAACGCTGAACAGCAAATCGTAGCGCGATTCTGCCAGCAAATCGGGTTTTACCAGGATGTGTTCAAGCATAAAATCGGTGATGGTCAGGCAGTCTAAAATCTCATCAAAGGCGGGCATCAGGATTTCTTTCAGCAGTTGCATATCGCGGTGATAGCCCGATGGCAGGTTGCTCATCACCAACGTTACTTCCATCGGCAGGGCTTTCATACGGTTGGTTTTGGCGCGGAGCAACTCGGCTACGTCGGGGTTTTTCTTGTGCGGCATAATGCTGCTGCCGGTGGTGAGCGCGTCGGGCAACGTCAAAAATCCGAAGTTCTGGCTGTTGTATAAACACACGTCCATTGCCAGCCGCGAGAGCGTGCCGGCAACGGCAGCCAACGCGTTGAGGGCCGTTTGTTCAGTTTTGCCCCGGCTCATCTGAGCATACACCACGTTGACGTGCATGCCTTCAAAACCAAGCAGTTGCGTGGTCAGCGAGCGGTTGAGTGGGAAGGATGAGCCGTAGCCCGCGCCCGAACCCAGCGGGTTTCGGTTGGCAAATCGGTAGGCGGTTTGTAGCGTCAGCATATCGTCGGCGAGGGCTTCGGCGTAGGCACCCAACCACAGCCCGAACGACGACGGCATGGCGATTTGCAAATGCGTGTAACCCGGCAGCAAATCGGTTTTGTGCTGCTCAGAGCGGGCAATGAGCCGGTCGAAAACGTGGCGGGTGGCTTCGGCAACGGCCCAAAGTTGGTGGCGGGTATAGAGTTTGAGGTCAACCAGTACCTGATCGTTCCGCGACCGCCCCGAATGGATTTTCTTGCCAACATCGCCGAGTTTTTGGGTAAGCAATAGTTCAATTTGCGAATGAACGTCTTCAACGTCATCGTCAATTACAAATTTGCCATCCCGAATTTCCTGATGAATTGTTTTTAACTGACCACCGACCGCCGACCACTCATCACTCGTCAGGAGACCAATGGTTTCGAGCATTTGGGCGTGGGCGAGGTTGCCCAGCACGTCGAACGGGGCGAGGTTCAGGTCTAATTCGCGGTCTCGGCCAACGGTAAAGCGTTCAATTTCCTGCGCGGTGGCGGTTGTATCTTTTTGCCAGAGTTTCATGATTGTAGCGCGGGTGGAAACCCGCAAGCAAGTGTTGCGGAGATGATTCTCTATCACAAACTATTATTGCTCAAAATTCGGAAAAGAAACGGGTTTGCGGCTGTGTTGCGACAAAAGGGACACGATTTGTCCAGTGGTTATGAGTAAAAACCGCTGATTTGTTTGCTTGAAGGCGAAACGAACATCCCTGAAACAACCGTTTGATTCGCTATGACCTCCGAAACCCTGAATCGCCAAACGTTTTTGCGACGCATGACTGGCCTCGGCGTAGCGGCCGCCCTCACTCCGCTCACGCTGCCCGCCACACCCGCGCCCAAGGCCGAAAAGCGGGTGCGCGTGGCCGTGATTGGCTGCGGCAGCGTCTCGAATATGTATTTGCCGCACCTGACTAAATCGCCGTTTGTGGAACTCGTCAGCACCTGCGACATTGTTCCCGACCGGGCCGCGCAGGCCGCTGCTAAATACAATATCTTGAACCACTACCCACACATTGACCAATTGCTGGCTGGTGCGCCGTTTGAGATGCTCGTGAACCTGACCAATATGCAGGAACACGGGCGGCTCAACAAACAGGCGTTGCTGACGGGCAAACACGTCTGGAGCGAAAAACCAATGGCAAACAATTACGCCGAAGGCCGCGCCCTGCTCGACTTAGCCAACCAGCGTAAGCTCCGCATCTGGGGTGCGCCCGCTGTTGTGCAAAGCCCGCAATTCGCGTTTATGGCCGGTAGCATCAAAGCGGGCAAATTAGGCCGGGTGTCGGCGGCACACGCGCATTACGGGCATCTGGGGCCAACGTGGTCGGCGTTTTTTTTCGAGCGCGGGGGTGGCAGCCTGCCCGATCTGGGTGTGTATAACCTCGCCACGCTGACCGGATTGCTCGGCCCGGCCAAGAGCGTGATGGCAATGACAAGCATTGTAACACCAACCCGAAAAACCGACAATAAGGGTGAAATTCAGGTTGTTGCCGAAGATAATGCCATGGTGCTGATGGATCACGGCGATGGGAAAATCTCACACGTGCAGTGCGGTTTTAATTATTTTGACCCCTACGGACACGAAGGCAAAGGCCAGGAACGCCCCACGATTTCGGTCTGGGGAACGGAAGGCAACATGGCCCTCGTCGGCTACGACTGGGCTCCGTTTGGCGTGGACCTGGCAACGCTGTCTGACGAGAAAGGCCAGCGTTACGTGACTGATGAAAGCGACTATCGCTGGGAGATGGGCGCGTCGGTCGTGGCCGAGTGTTTGGCAACGGGTAAAGAGCCGCGCATCAACGCCGAACACGCCCTGCACGTGCTTGAAATCATTGAAGCCGCCCGTGAATCAGGTATGAGTGGCAAGCGGGTAGCGTTGAAGTCGTCGTTTTAGGGTAATTGGTAGGCGGTGTGTCTGGCCGTTGGGAGCTGGTGGTTGGTTGGCTAACGCAGTTATTCGGTAAGCTGAACAGATTGGAGAATTTCGTTGAAACGGGCTTCGCCGATTTGTTCTTTGATGGCTGTTAGATAACTCTTAGGGTATTCAACATTAGGGGAGCCAAGCTGGTCTAAGATTTGATAGGCTGGCCAAAAGTAGGGCACGGCCCGCTCCACATCCTGAAACTGGTTCCAATAAATGGCCCCCAAGTTGTTTAAGGTGGTTCCTTCGCCCGATTTATCGCCGATTTCTTGGCTAATGCGCAGGCTCTGTTCCAAATATTGATGAGCCTGCCCATATTCCGAAAGGTCATACCAAAGCCTGGCGAGTTGATTATAAAGCGATAAAAGCAACGATTTATTATCCGGGCTAACGAGAGCTAATTGTTCTTCAAGCCGACTAATTTCAGCCCGTTTCCCCACTGCCGTTTGCCCGCCCAATGACGAAATTTTACGGTCAGTGTTTAAGAAAACTCCTTCGCCTTCGTCCGGTGCTTCCCGGTAAAAATCTAATTCTAACGACCGCAACGACCACCAATCCGGGAGTTTGACGGGGAGTTTACGGTAGCTGTCTGGTTCAATGAAGGCAACGAGCGCGAGGTCGAGCCGGGCGAGAGAATCCCGGCGTTGGTTGAATGCTACCCGGATCGGCTCGTTCTCGTCCAACAGGAGCCAGTCAAAATCAGGGATTAGCACAATGCCGTTTGCAAAGGCTCGCAGTTCGTCTGCAATCTCGTGATAGGTTTTATCGCGGAGCCGCAATTCCAGAAAAGGCCGTTCGGCGAAGGTGTCGCGTAGCCAACGGGCAATGTCGCGGTAGAGACTGTACCGATTTTTTCCAATCAGGATAAATCTAAATCCCTCCTGGCGAAGGGCATTGCCGAGCAACCGAAGCTCATCCGGAAAGTGTGCTTCCATCAGGCTGCACCGATAACGTTGTATTGATACAATTTCGAGGCTTCGACCAACGGATTCACTCGTTTGTAGGTGCCATCGTTGTACTCAAAAATAATTTCCTTTTCCAACAGGCCCTGAATCGAACGGTCGAAACCAATGGGGTTTCCCTGTTCGAGCTTGTGCCGGAGTTCGTTGAGTTTGGCATAATCTTCGGGTTCTAAATAGCGGGCAATTGCGTTGGCCTCCCGGTTAATAGCCCGTTGCATATCGGCCCGCGTGATTTGCCCGCGCTGCATATCGGCCTGCCATGCAGCCCGTTCAATAATTCGGAGCAGTTGCCGGGGCGACCCGCCACTGTATTGAATGGCTAAATGAATGGTCTCGATAGAGTCGAATAGTTCAAGCGCAACACGTTTGCAGACAAACTCCTCGAAGCGTTGAATGGCTGTTGGCACGGGGCTACCGTTGCGCTCCATGATTTTGATAAACGGAAACGTGATGATTTCGCTAAACTGCCGGATGTGCTGCTCCTCCTTCATCAATTCGATAGGCAGCGTAAAAATCGTATTGGCCTTGATTTGCCGAATCCGGTTCCACTCTTCCATGATGATTTTTCGGCGCGTTTCGGCACTCATAGTCTTCTCTAAGCCATCCACAATAAAGAGTACTTCCTGCCCTTTTTTTCCCCACCGCAGCCGTTCGTTGACCTGCTCGATAAAGGTATTAAACTTCACGGCAAAGTCTGGAAAACGGTTCTTGATGGTTGTGCGGATGGCTAAAGCTCGCTCGGTACTGCCCGATAAGCCCGCTTTCAGTTTAGCCGTAACGCCCAGCAATTTCTCCAACAAGCCGCTGACCGAGAATGGATTATCATCACTGCCGCTGACCTCTAATTCAGCATTGCCTTCGGCTTTCAGACTGCGGTTGATTTCACGGACGCGTTCCTAAAACCACTCATTCATGCTTTCCAAAATCGAATCGCTAATAGATAAGTCGGCTTCGGCTGCTTTCTCAAGCAACTTCTCTAACTGAAAAACCAGAATGTCCATGTACTGCACATTATCCATGTCTAATTCTGTATCAATGTTACAGGTAATGACAAAGAAACAATCGGGCGAGTGCAGCCGCTCTGCATATTTGGCTAATTCAGATGTCTTACCGGAGCCGCGCATCCCGGCCAGAAATAATAGCGTTTTATTGAATTCATTAGGCTGATAGTCGAACTGATACGGTCCATTTACGGTGCTGACATTCAGCATCCGCACAACATCCTGCTCCTGAAAATCGCCCCGGAGATTCGTGAAATCGACGTAAAATTCATGGTCAGGTGTTACGGGCATGAATTTATTCACAGCCGCGTCGATACCGTTTAATTGAATTGCCTTCTGCATTTGAATAAAGCAATAGTATTTTCGAGCAAAGGTTAAATTTAATGAATAGTTATGCAAAAGACCCACTTGGATATAGATTAGGTAACTGCTTGATAGTGCCTAACTACCAGCCTTCACCTTCATCCGCCAGAAACCACCCGCCGACACCGCAGCCAGCCCGCCAACCACCCACCACAGCACCGAAAACCCGGCCCGCGCCACCACCTGAGACCCCAGCACCGGAGCCACAATTTGGGCAACGGCGTAGGTCATCGAGTAGAGAGCCATGTATTGACCCCGGTATTGGTCGTTGGCGCGGGCGGCTGCCCAGGCCTGCATAAACGGCATCGCCAGCATCTCGCCAACGGTATTGACCACCACCGAAATCAGCACAATTCCTGCCCAGTCGGTTGCGTTCAGGAGCAGATACGACAGCCCCGTGAGCAACACGCCGAGCTGCATAACCGTCAGCCGGGGCCAGTTGCGCTGTTCGGCAGTGTAAACCAGCACCATCTCAACGGCCACAATCAGCAAGCCGTTGAGCGTCATCAAGAGGCCAATCGTGATTTCAGTCAGGTGCAGCGACTCGCGGCAATACAACGGAAACATCCCGAATAATTGCAGAAATGAGATCGCAAACAAAGATGTTAAACCAATGAAAATCAGGAAGTAGCGATCCCGATATGGCGATAACGCCGATATAGGATCAGTTTTTAGAGTAGCGGTTTTTTCACCGCCGGGCGGTTCTGTTTCGACTGCTGGAAGGCTCTGTTTTGATGCTGAATGAGTTGGTTTCGGCAAAAACACCACCAACGCCACAGCCGCGCCGATGCACGTCAACCCGTCAACCCAGAACAGCAGCGAATAATCAATACTGGCAAGGTAGCCACCGATTCCACCGCCCACCGACCAGCCGAGATTGATTGCCAGCCGGTTCAGCGCGTAGGCGCGGGCGCGGGTTTCGGGGGTGCTGTAACTCGAAACAGCCACGTTATTGGCAGGCCGAAACGTATCGCCGAAGAGTGTGAAGACAAATACACTGGCACAAAGCCCGGCAAAACTTGACACGAACTGCAACAGAATCAGGGCTAATCCGCCCCAGAGCAGACTGCCCAACTGCACGGCATAAAACCCGAAACGGTCGGTGAGGAACCCGCCGAAAAACGTGCCGCACAAGGCTCCCGCTCCGAAAAACAGCATGACAAAGCCCGCCTGTTCCACGCTGAAACCGAGGTGTTGGGTCATGTAGAGCGTCAGAAACGGCAACACCATTGTGCCGCAGCGGTTGATGAGCATCACGCCCGACAGCAGCCAAATACTGGGCGGCAGCCCCCGGAAAGCGTTTTGATAGAGCCGAATGGGTTGAGTAAACACGTTGCAAAGGTACGCTCTTGCTAAATGTGCAGGACTTCGGGATTTCATTTGTTACGCAACGTAACACTGCCTGTTTTGCACCTGACTAAAATGCAAAAGCATGAATAAACGAGAACTTGACCGAATGAAAACATTGCACAGAACCTTATTACAGGGAGCTAAAAATCAACTTGACAATTTTTATGAAGAAATGACTGAAGATCAACAGGATAGATGGTTGAATGAATTTAGACGACAAACTTATAGAGTTCAATGGTTAAATGAGCAAAAACCTGACGATGAATAATTTTATACAACTTTTCAATTTACATAGTGTCAGAGAACATAGTAAGGCGAGATAAATAATTGACAATCAGGTATTTGTGTTTTTAATAGTGCCATTTTTTTATCCAGTAAAACATAAACAAAAATGACAACGACCGAAAAAATAGATTTTGATGCTGAACTGCTTGCTATGCAGAAGCAGGGTGAGGCAAGTTTGAAAATTATGATGCAACATGGTTTCGTCTTAGACACGTCGGAATGGCTGACGATTGCCCGCTACGCCCGGAAATACGACATTTCTACCAACGTCGTCAGTAATTGGATTGCACGGGGAGTCATCCCTGCTGACTGCGTAGAAGAACTGCCAGTTTTGAACAATATGAAGATGGTGAAAGATCAGCCCTATCGCTAACAGGCGAATCGCGGGCGAACGAACTAAACAGAGGTACAAAAATTGCTTTTTGGCATCTCTGTTTAGTTCGTAGCAGTAGCAGTAGCAGT
>JBBRUV010000191.1:0-9357 GCA_038247465.1 Cytophagales bacterium | reverse complement strand
AGTGTATAACCAGCGTTCGGCCAAATCTCTGTTGCCGAGCAAGGGAGATATGATGTTGGGGTGAAATATGACATAATTTCTTTCACACGTGTTGAGTCCGGTTAGGCGGTCCGGTTCAGGTTCACCACCCCCACCGCCACCACCGTCACCACCGGATAGGCCACCATCTCCCCCGCCACCTGGTGAAGGCGGTGGCGAGGAAGGCGGAGGTGGAGTAGGCCAGGGTGGAAGCCCACCTCCGCCCCTATCGGGGTGAACATCTACTATGACATCAATCAAGCGACATTGGCACTCCTCATCCCAATGGGTTGGTACTTCAAGATAGACTGCGGGCGGAAAAACAGGTGTGACATCCACGAAATCATGTCCACCCGTCTCACTGTTCATGGGTTTCGGGAAAGCCGGCAACGCTTTTTCAGCAAAAAACGCATCGGGTTTGGGGGCTTCGGGCAGTGCTTTCGCCTTTTTCTTTCCCAGCAGCTTCCACAACGGAATGCTCAGGCTAATGCCCAGAAAAGGCGCAACGGATTTGTCCGGTTTAACAACCGGCTGTTCGGGTCTGTCGGCCCCGTTGGGCAGCGATTGAGCCAGCAGATTCGTGGTGCTGACCAGGGCAATAATGGCGAAAAAGTAGTGTTTTTTCATAGAAGGCTTTATCTTCCTTTGGAGGAAGATAAAGCCTTCTATGAAAGCAAATTGACCATGAGGTTTTGAGCGAACGGTCAAAGACACTGAAAACACGAACGGTTCATAACCAACAAAGCCCGCCAATTGGCGGGCTTTGTTGTACAGGAATAAACGGCAAAACCTTACTTGGTCTCTTTCAAGCCGTCTTCGATATTCTCGCGAACGTCTTTGGTTGCGTCTTTAAACTCGCGGATGCCTTTGCCGAGACCACGCGCCAGTTCGGGCAGTTTTTGTGCGCCGAAGAACAACAGCAAGGCCAGAAAAATCAGGAGCATCTCCTGCCCGCCTAAGCCCATAAATGCGAAAATTGTTGCAGTAGTCATAATAAGTTAGCGTTTGTATGTTGCAAATTTACGTTGTTTCGGGGTAGTTTGGTTTTATTTGGTCATGCGCTGATGACTCAATAACCACACTTGTAAGCAAAAACAATCGGGTGTCCCGTTTTTACCCAATCGGTACAATGTCTTTTCGGCTTTCCCAGAGTTTAAACGCTTCGATGTCGCTTTGAATCGCTCCATAAAGCCAGAAAATCAGGGCAATATCGTCGGTAATGCCGATGATAGGCAGCATATCCGGGATGAAATCAAGGGGCGAGACGAAATAAATCAGCACCGCTACCATGCGTACCACCGTTTTCCAAGGAATCTGTTTGTACTGCCCGCCGGCGTAGGCTTTCAGCATCCGGGTTAGCATACCCAACTGCTGTTGAACGGCTTTCATGCTCTCGCCCGATAGACCCCCGCTTTTTTGCAGCGCATCGCGGATGAGTGTAAATAAACTCGCGCTGTTGCGGGCATACCGAACGGCTTTGCCGCCTGCAGCGCGGTAAAATACGGATTTCAACACCCGTGACAATAAGCTACCCGTGTCGGCCATTGGGCTAGTATGTGGTTGGTTTTCAAGGCTGGAACAACCAGCAATTACTGAACATAAAACCGACCGAAACTATTTCATAAACCGATGGAGCGGGGCAAAGTTTCTTTGTGAAAGAACCGCCGTTGGTAATCGGGCCGTAATTTAGCGGCTCATTTTTGGTCATACGTTTTACGCAATACACAATGAAAATCACCGTAGTTGGGGCCGGGGCCGTTGGAGCCACCACCGCCGATAACATCGTTCGCCGGGAACTGGCCCAGGAACTTGTTCTTTTAGACATCAAAGAAGGGCTCAGCGAAGGCAAAGCCCTCGATATGTTTCAGACGGCCACGCTGCTGGGCTTCGATACCAAAATCACTGGCTCAACCAACGACTACGCCAAAACGGCCGGTTCTGACGTGGTTGTGATTACGTCCGGTATTCCCCGCAAGCCCGGCATGACCCGCGAAGAACTCATCGGCACCAACGCCAACATTGTGAAGGGCGTGACCGAAAATATCCTGAAACACTCGCCCGATGCTATTATTATTATCGTCTCGAACCCGATGGATACCATGACCTATCTGGCTCTGAAAGCATCAGGAATACCCAAAAACCGGATCATCGGCATGGGCGGTATTCTCGATTCGGCGCGGTTTAAAACCTATCTCTCGCTGGCAATGGACTGCCCGCCAAACGATATTCACGGTACGGTGGTGGGCGGTCACGGCGACACAACCATGATTCCGCTCACCCGCCTTGCCACCCGTAACGGCGTTCCCGTAAGTCAGTTTTTGGCTGCCGAAGCCTTGCAGAAAGTAGCGGCTGATACAATGGTTGGCGGAGCCACGCTGACCAAACTTATTGGCACCTCGGCCTGGTATGCACCGGGCGCGGCTTCGGCGGCATTGGTTGAGAGTATCGTGCGCGACCAAAAACATATTTTCCCCTGTTGCGTGGCACTGGATGGCGAATACGGCCAATCCGATATTTGTCTCGGTGTGCCGGTTGTGATTGGCAAATCAGGATGGGAGCAAATTGTAGATTACAAACTCACTGACGACGAGCAGGCTGCGTTCGGTAAATCTGCCGATGCTGTCAGAACAATGAACGCGGTGCTGGATACGCTGTAGACCGCCCGACCACCCTAAGTGATACTACCCCCAAACCCCTAAACAGGGGGCTAAAACCGTCCGGGGTCAAAAGCCAAAGACTTTTTAAAGCCCTCTGTTTAGGGGGTTGGGGGTAAGGAGATGGTTAGAGAAGGCTTAAAAACGTTGTTTTTGCAGGATCGAAACCACCGCAATCAGTACCCACACCACGTTTACAAACGCCGATGGATACGCATTGTGAGCGAGGGTGTTGACTACAAAAAAACAGCCGCCAACAATATTTGCCCAGATATACCGCCGGTCGGTGGCGGGTAAAATACCCCGTAAATTCAGGGCGTATGCGCCCACAATCAGCACCGAGGCAATCCACCCCAAAATCTCAATAGCAAGTTCCATCCGGCAAAAGTAGGCCACTAATCCGTCAGCGCACCAAAATTACCGTTCCGCGTTGAACGGGTAAATCGGGGGTGGTGGTGATGGCGAACGTGTACAGACCAACCGGGAGGGCAGTTCCGTGCTGCGTTCCGTCGAAAGGCTGCGCGTATCCCAACGACCAGAACACCACACTGCCCCAACGGTCAAAAACGCGGACATCGGCCTGCGGAAACCCGCCGATGCCGGTCAATTCCCAGGTGTCATTCTGTCCGTCGTTGTTGGGCGTAAAAATTGTGGGAACCAGCACCCGGCGTACCACCACTACCTGAATTGTGTCGGTGCCAATGCAGCCTTCCGAATCGGTCAGCCGGAGCCGGAACGTGGTTGTCTGATTGAGCATAACGGTAGGCGTGGCCGACGTTGGGTTGCTCAATCCCGTTGCCGGACTCCAGAAATAGGTATAGGCCGGGCCGACGTTTCCCGGCATATTGATTGGCACATCGGGCGGAATAATCAGTTGCCGGGGCAGTTGAACAACGGGCAAGGCCCGCACAATGGCTGTTCGCCGGGCTTCGGCCTGCTGGCAAGTGGCCGCTCCGGTGTTGAGCCGATAGACAATTGTATGTTGCCCAACGCCCGCCCGCGCCGGGTCAAACGTATCGGCACTCACGCCC
The DNA here is from genome assembly GCA_038247465.1 of Cytophagales bacterium. Taxonomy (GTDB): domain Bacteria; phylum Bacteroidota; class Bacteroidia; order Cytophagales; family Spirosomataceae; genus JBBRNH01. Next base: position 5,654 of record JBBRUV010000191.1, on the reverse strand, counting down.
GGCCCCGAAAACACCCCCCCCGGCCCCGAAGCCCGCAACCGAACGGCTGGATTCTGAGGGCCGCAAACGGGCAAAATGCTGTCTATCTGCATCGTAAGCGCACTCACCGACCGCACCGACGCGCTTACGCTGGTGCTGAGACAACCGTTGGTATCGGTCAGTTGCAGGTCATAGCGGCCCGGTTCGGCGATGGTCAGTGTTGTGTTCGTGCCAACAATCTGACCGTTTCGTGTCCAGCGAAAGGCTGTTGCTGCGCCGGGCGAGGCCGTAAGTTTGCCCGTTGCCCCGACGCACAGCAGCGTGTCGCCCCCGATGGTTGACATAATAGACTGAAAGCGGGTTAACATAACGCCCGCCGACAGAGCCGTGCAGCCCCCCGCCGACGTAACGCGCACAGCATACGTTCCTGGCTCAGTAGCAGCTATTGAATCGGCGATTGCCGTAGTAAGTGGCTGGCCGTTTCGTTGCCATACATAGCGATAACCAATGTCGGTTTCGGCGCGGAGTGTCAGGCTTCCGCCGGGGCATATACCCGATTTGGCGGGTGGTTTGATGGCCGCATTTGGCACTACCGACAGCGTGAGGGCCACCGGAGCCGATACCGCCGTGCAGCCGCCCGGCCCCGTCACCAGCGCGGTATATTGGCCGGTTTCGCGGGCGACTATCGTTTGGCTCGTGGCCCCTGATAATAAATTGCCGTTGCGCTGCCATTGAACCGTGCTGCCAACGGGTTGCACTACGGCCCGGATGGTAACGGGGGTGGCCTGGCACAATAATACTCCCGACCCAATTCCGACATCACTCGTGACGCTGACAGTGGGCGTAACCGAGGCCCGGATACTGATGGCAGGCGGTTTGGCTTCGTCACAGACATTTAATTGTGAGACCGTTACCCGATAATCGCCCGGCGCGTCAACAACCAGTACCGAATCCTCTTCGGGTAAGATATTGGTGCCATTGTACCATTTGAACCGCGACCGCCGTTCGCCGTTACCCGCGTTGATTTGTAGCCGTTGACCAGGACAAAGCGTGGCCGACGCTGGTACACCCGGCTGGCCTACCCGACTGATTTTCATTACCGGGGGCGGGATGGTCGGGCAAAACGTATAAATCAATGTGCTTTCGGTAAGCCCTTCGGCAACCTTTGTGCCGTTGACAAACTGCTGATACAGAACCGCTACGCTGTATCTACCAGCCGCTACATTGGCCGACGGCGCGTATCGAAAGCCAACCGCTCCGGCATTACTGCCCGCAAAACTGCTGCCCGTCCAGGTGCCACCCGGCAGGGGCCGCGTTATACTGTACGGACTTTGCCAGGCGACTTCCTGCAAGATACCCCCCGGCGCAGCGGCCAGCGGATTGGCGGGTACGACCTGAACCTGCAAGACGGGGTTGGGCGAGACTTTGTACTGCTCAGTGAGGGGCAACGCGGCAGACGTGCCAAAAACAACCCCGTTTTGGGTGGTCTGGCAGTTGTAGGTAAGGTTGCCGGTCATACTGGTGGCGGTTTTGCCGGGGCCGGAACCGTCGGGCTGGCCAAACAGAAACGCGGGCGCAAACCAGTGATACAATACTATTTTGGTAGAACTGTGGTTGTTGGCCGCCACGCGGTTGCCAACGGGTTCGTTCACAAAGTAGTAGCCATCGGTATCGTTATAAACCGCCGAACTCACCTCAATAGCTGCCGAATAATAGACCTGGGCAACGCCGGTGCTGATGTTGGGGTTGCAGAGGTGACCAAACGTGTAGGTAAAATTGAACGCCTGCAACTGCCCGTCGAGCGTTGCCATCAGCATCCGGTCTCGTTTGCGGTAGAGGTAGATGTTGAGCGTTTTGGGCATAAGGGCAATATCTTTATCGCCGATCCAGAACTGCACACTCACCCCATATAGGTTTGGCGCAACGGTGGTGTTGGCCGTGTTGCGGTTGGCGCGGGTTATGCTGCCGCTGTATATCGTTTGGGCCGATACAATGCCCGGCAACAGCATAATCCCAAAAAACAGCACCCACAATAGCCGCATCGTTGCCTAAAAAATCAAGTATAAATTCTTGACCCTAATTTATTAAAAAATAATGAACCATCTATTTCCTTACCTCGAACGTGCGCTGCTGCACCCCGGCGTAACCATCAATGAGCAGTACGAAGCCATTGACGACCTGACCCAACTCGGTTTGGCCGGGCTCACGGTTGCGCCGTTTTGGGTCAAAAAAATCCGGCGCGAAATCGGTGATGCGCACCCGGCGGTGCTATCGGCGGTGATCGGTTTTCCGTTTGGCTACCAGCGTACCGAAGCCAAACAGCTTGAATTAGAATTAGCCCTGAAAGACGGTGCCACCGAAGTTGAGGTTGTGTTGAATACATCGGCGTTGTTTTCGCCGACATCGGTTTGGCTCAAAATCGAATTTGCCAAACTTGTGGCAATGGCCCATGCTCAGGAACGGCTCATCACGGTTATTCTGGAATCGTCGCTGCTAACTGGGGAGTTGCTGGAAAAAATGGTAAAAACAGCCGCCGATGCCGGGGCTGATTTTTTGAAAGATCGCACTGGATTCGGCGGTGATCAGTTTTCGATAGACCAGGCGTTGACGTTCCGGGCGTTGGTGCCAACAACAGTGGGCGTGAAAATTGGGGCCGACGGTGCCACCGGGCCGCAGATGGAAGCGCTCATCGAAGCTGGTGTTGAGCGATTGACCGTGACGCGGTTGCCCGCGTAAAGACCGGCCCGGCGTTCCGGCATAATTGCGTCTTTATTCGGTTGAATGGTATGTGATCAGATAAAAGGAGACGCAAATATGCGTCTCTACGCAGGCAACCATCACTAAATTTACGCACAAAATAACTCGTCACTTCCTGTTCATGACTCTCAAACAAGTTCCGTTACATGCTGTTCATCAGCAACTTGGTGCCAAAATAGTGCCGTTTGCCGGGTACGAAATGCCCGTTCGATACTCGTCTGACCTTGACGAACACCACACCGTTCGGCAGGGCGTGGGCGTGTTTGATGTGTCGCACATGGGCGAATTTATGGTGAAAGGCTCCGGCGCACTGGCCCTCATTCAGCGCGTATCGGCCAATGATGCAGCCGCACTCTTCGACGGAAAAGTGCAGTATAGCTACCTCCCCAACGGCACCGGGGGCGTGGTTGACGACCTGCTGGTGTATCAACTCAGCCCAACCGAGTTTATGCTGGTGGTGAATGCCTCGAACATCGAAAAAGACTGGAACTGGATCAATCAGCACGTGACCAACGAGGCCCGCGAATCCGGCGAAGTCGAACTCATGAACGTGTCTGACGGGCTGTGTTTGTTTGCCGTGCAGGGGCCAAAAGCCGCCGAAGCCCTGCAACCGCTTACCGATGTGCTGCTCGACGCGATGGATTATTACACGTTTGAAAAAGCCGATTTTGCCGGTTTCCCGAACGTAATCGTCTCGGCCACAGGCTACACTGGCGCGGGTGGTTTCGAGATTTACGTGGCCAACGAACAGGCCGAAGCCGTTTGGCAGGCCATTGTGCAGGCGGGCGCGTCGGTCGGCATCAAACCCATTGGCTTGGGCGCACGAGACACGCTCCGGCTCGAAATGGGCTACTGCCTGTATGGAAACGACATCACCGACAACACCTCGCCCCTCGAAGCCGGGCTGGGCTGGGTTACCAAATTTACCCACGATTTTGTAAATGCCGACGCGCTCCTGCGGCAAAAACAAGCCGGAATCTCGCGCCGGTTGGTCGGTTTTGCGATGCAGGAACGCGGTATTCCCCGCGCTCATTACGCGCTCTGCACCGCCGACGGCACTGTGGTGGGCGAGGTTACGTCTGGCACGCAATCGCCCACGCTGGGGCAGGGTATCGGCATGGGATACGTGCCAACGGCGTTGGGCAAACCCGGCACCGAATTGTTTGTGCAGGTGCGCGATAAACTGTTGCGGGCCGAGGTTGTGAAGCTGCCGTTTGTGAAATGAAAATTCAGTCTCTCCACCTTTACCCGATAAAATCACTCGGCGGCATTGCCGTTTCCGAAGCCGTTGTTGACGAAAAAGGCTTCCGACACGACCGGCGATTTATGCTCGTAACCCTATCCGGCGATTTCATTACGCAACGGGCCAACCCCAACATGGCCCTGATTGACGTGGCTATTGTGGGCCAAACCATCCGGGTCTGGCACCGAAATGCCCCCGACGATGTGCTGACGGTGCCACTAAATCCCGAACCAGACACCCTGATTCCAATTCCGGTGAGTATCTGGGACAGTGAAAACGTGGGGGCCGTTGCCATAAGTCACGAAGCCGACGCCTGGTTTAGCCGGGTTCTGGCGCAGCCCTGCCGGTTGGTGTTTATGCCTAACAGCACGCGCCGGGCCATTACATCAAGCTACGTCCGGGCCAACACGCCCGAAGCGCATCCGGTGGTCAGTTTTGCCGACGGGTTCCCGTATCTGCTTGCCAGTCAAGAATCGCTCGACGAGCTGAACCGCCGACTGACTCAGCCGCTCGACATGGCCCGGTTCCGGCCCAATATTGTGGTTTCGGGGGTAGTGGGGCCGCACGACGAAGATGCCTGGGCTGAATATACACTGGGCGCGGCCACCTTATACGGCCCGAAACCCTGCGTCCGGTGTGTGCTAACCACGATTGACCCGCAAACGGGCCGCAAGGGGCTGGAACCGCTCAAAACCCTGGCGACGTATCGGCGGGTGAACAACAACATCATTTTTGCCGTCAACGCCATTGCCGACCATACATCAACCGGGCAGGTTGTGCGCGTGGGTGATTCGATTGACGTTATTCGGCGGCAAAAAACGTGGCTCTAACGTGAAAACGGCTTATTATTTATCGTTGTCGGTAGTGATTGGCGCGGTGTTTTCGCACCGGATGGCCGTGCGGCTTTCTGGCACGGAGCCGGTGCATTGGGCCACGTGGCCGGTGCTGGCGTTGGCGGTCTGGGCAATCTACACCGCCGACCGTTTGTTAGATGTTCGTAAAGCTGACGCGCCAAATACGCCCCGCCATCAGTTTCACCGCAACAATGCCGATTTGCTGTGGCGGGTTGTGGCGGGAGCGGCAGTGCTGGCGAGTGGATTAGCGGTGTTTTTGCCGGGCGGGGTCATTCGGTTTGGCATGGTGCTGGGGCTGGTCTGCGCGGCCTACGTGCTGATTGTCTTTCAGTTACCGGCCCGGCATCCCGCTTTGTTACTGAAAGAACCGTTGGTAGCCTTACTGTTTTCGGCGGGCATCTGGGGTAGTGTCTGGACACAACGACCAACGCTGACGGGTATCGAAATTGCCGAATTTGTGTTGTTTCTGCTCATCTGCGCCCAGAACCTGCTGTTGTTTTCGGTGTTTGAATGGCGGGAGTCTCCGCAACGGTCGGTGTTTTCATTGGCAACGGCCTGGGGTTTTGATGCCTGTGACACGGTGTTGCGCTGGCTTACGGTGTTTGTGGTGATCGGGGCTATCAGCGTGTGTTTTCTGACCGACGACCGTTTTGCCCAGCGAGCCGCGCTGATTCTGGGTCTGATGAGTGGCGTGTTGTATGCCATTCAGCGATACCCGGTTTGGTTTCTCAAAAACGAACGGTACCGCTGGCTCGGTGATCTGGTTTTCTGGATGCCGGTGCTGGTATTATAGTTTGTGCAGGGCGGCCTGTGCCGTTTGT
>JBBRUV010000190.1:0-9372 GCA_038247465.1 Cytophagales bacterium | reverse complement strand
CCGCTCCGCCATTTTCAGGGCTTCGGGCAGTTTCTCTTTTCTGAGCGAGAGAAAATAACTGTAATTGTTCAGCACGTGATCGTTGCGCGGGTCTTGCTTCAGCACCCGTGCGTAGGCGTCGTCAGATTCTGAATGGTTGCCCAGCGCGTTATAGGCATCACCGAGCTGGGCATTGATGAAATTAGTCAGCTCGGCATTAGAAGCCGACAGTTTTCGGCTTTCTTCGAGCGCGTCGGCGGCTTCCTGGTAGTGTTTTTTTGCGAGGTGGGCCGAGCCGTTGGCGTACCAGAACAACCCCTGTGTTGGGAACAAATCGAGGGCTTTCTGCGAATCGGTTAGCAAACTGTCCAACAAGTTCAGGTCGCCATCAAGTTGGATCAACGCGCCCCACACCTCAAACGACGAGCCGTCGAGCCGGGCAGCGCGGGCGTATGCATCGCGGGCTTCGCGTTTCTGGTCTTGCTGCATCAGCAAATCGGCCAGCACCAACTGCGTCTTGGCATCTTTCGGATTCATTTTCACCAAATCCTGTGCCATTTTCAAGGCTGTTTTTTGGGCGTTGGCATCCGTACCGGCAATACTCACATAACTCACCAGAATCTGGGCTTTCAGGCTGGCATCTACGTTCGGGTTGGCAATCACCTTATCGAGTTCCTGACTGGCGCGGGGCAAATCACCTTTGCGCCGGTAAATATCGGCCAGCATGATATGCGCCTGCGGCTGATCGGGGTTAAGGGCCAACGCCCGGTTAATCCAGCCAACGGCCTGATCGGGTCGGTCGTTGGCAATGAGCAATTCTGCCCCTTCGAGCAGCAGGTCAGGGTCGCCGGGGTCAGAGGCCGCGAGCCGTTCAGCTTCGGCAACAGCCTTCTCTATCTTATTCTGTTTGAGGTAGATACGCTGTTTTTGTCGCGTAATTTCTTCGTTCAGGCCCATCTCTCGCTCCACGCGGTCGTAGGCAGCCAGTGCTTTGTCGGGTTTTTCGTCGAAGAGATAAACAGCCGCCAGTTCAACGCCGTATTCCACGTTGTCGGGGCTGAGTTTCAGGACGGCTTCGTACAGGTCTTCGGCTTCGGCATAGCGTTTCTGCTTCACAAACAGTTCGGCCAGGAGCAAGGCGTAGTATTTGTTGGTTTTGTCGGCTTCCCACGCTTTAGTGGCAGGGGCAACAGCCTCGGTGGTTTTGCCAACTTTTATCAGTGACGAAGCCAGCCCAAACTGCGCGGCTACATTGGTGGGGTATTTTTTCAGGAGCTTTTCAAACTGCTCCACGGCGCGGGTCGGTTCGTCGGCCATCGAAAACCGCATCCCGTCAGTAAACATAGATTCTTCTTCAACCTGAGCGGGCGTAAGGGGCGCAACGGCGGGTTTGGGTGCGTCTTTTTGCTTTTTTTGGGCCGCTGCCGGAGTCAGCGTAACGACCAAAACCAGCCCGGCCACGAGCCAGAGCCGGTTAACGAGCAATCTATTGTGAATCAGCGAATACATAGCCGGAATTTTCTATTCCAACGCCCCCAAATGGCTTCTATTGCGGGTCAGGGACTGGTTGAGCGTAAGAGACAAAGGTAACGCAAAAACCGGCAGAACGGGTGTTTACGTCAGTGCATCGTAAATCTGCACCCGTTGCCAAAGATGGGCGCAATCGGCCACAAATTGCAGGTGAACAGGATGTTCCTGATACACGTCGTGCGCGGCTAAGTCAGCAAAAACCAGCGTCAGTGCGAAATTATACGTGTGGTCAATCACGGGCCGACGGGTTTCGGCGGGCGTTCCGATGTGGGCCGTTGTGATGGCTTCGATGCCCGTTAGCGTAATGAGTCCCCGATGCAATGCGTCCTGATCGGCCTGACTGTCGGGGTTGTTGAGGTAAAAAAAAACGGAGTGTAAAAACATGGCAGTAAGGGGTTTATCAAACAAACTTCTCGATTTGCTTCACCAGCGTATCAAAATCCTTCGGGTAAGGAGCCTCAAACGTGGCTTCTTCACCGTTGAGGAGCGTAAACGTAAGCGAATGAGCGTGTAGCGCAACTCGCTTGATGAGCGGCAACTCTTCCGTGTCTTGTTTCAGGTTAAAATTACGCTTCAACTCCGACAGAAAAACGGGCTTGCCGCCATACGTCGGGTCATTCACGATGGGGGCTTTCAAACACATCAAATGCACCCGAATCTGGTGCATCCGGCCCGTAACGGGCATACATTCTACCAACGTGGTATTTTTATAAGCTTTTAAAGTGTTAAAAATCGTTTCGGCCACTTTGCCTTTTTCGCGGTCAATTTTCACGGCGGTTCCGTCTTTGACGGGCGAAATGGGCAGATACACCGAAATGCCTTCGAGGTTATGCACCCCGTTCACAACGGCGTGGTATCGCTTGGTTACTTCGCGATGCTCAAACTGCATGGCTAAGTGGCGGTAGGCTTCGGGCGTTTTGGCAATGGCTAAGATGCCCGACGTTTCTTTGTCTAACCGATGGCCGAGTTGCGCGTCGGGCCAGTAGGCTTTGGCTAACCGCAAAATGCTGTCGGTGCGGTCGGTCGTGCGCTCATCGAGTGAGGCCAGATGGGGCGGTTTGTTGATTAAAATATAGCTGTCGTTTTCAAAAACGATCAGGTCTTCAAATGTAATTTTCATGCTGGGGTAACAATGTTGCAATGTTGTAGAGTTGCAATGTTGTAGAGTTTTAGAGTTGCCATAAACTGGTGAACAACCTGAAAATTGCACATCGCAGAACGCCGCAACAGAGCAACAATACAACGCTACAACTCCATTTTTTCTAACTTAAACCGGAACTCGGTGCCTTTGTCGAGTTTGCTCATCACGGTTACTTTTGAGCGGTGGGCATTCAGGATATGCTTCACAATGGCTAGACCAAGGCCGGTGCCACCCCGGTCTTTAGCGCGGCTTTTGTCAACCCGGTAAAACCGCTCAAAAATACGGCTGAGGTGTTCGGGAGGAATGCCGGGGCCGTCGTCACGGACGGAGACCTGAACGTTTTTCTTTTCTTCTTCAAGCGAAACAACCACTTTACCCCCCTCGTAACCGTATTTGATCGCGTTCTCAATCAGGTTGGTCATCACTTGCCCCAGCCGCTGGGCATCAGCCCGCGCCCAAACCGGGCCGGGGTGTTCGGTTTTTATTCGGAGGGTGGTACCGCGTTTGCGGGCAATGGGTTCAAGTTGTTCAAACACCCCCAGCGTCAGCTGGTGCATGTCGGTGCGGTCGAAGTGCATTTTCAGTTCGCCGGTTTCGAGTTGAGTCAGGGCTACAAGGTCTTTTACCAGGGCATCTAATCCGTCGAGACTTTTAGCGGCTTTCATCAGAAACTTATCGCGCACTTTGGGGTCATCCATCGCTCCGTCTATGAGCGTGTGCAGAAAACCCTGAGCGGCAAAAATGGGGGTTTTCAGTTCGTGCGACACATCGGCCAGAAACTCGCGCCGGAAGATTTCCAACCGCCGGAGTTCCTCAATTTCCTTCTGCTTCTTGGCGACGTACACAAAAATTTCGTCGTTCAGTTTCTTAAACGGATTGTTGTTCTGAATAACCGTTTTGCGGGAGATATTAAAATCGCGGAGTTTGAGTTTGTGGATCGTTTTATACATTTTGTTGACCTCCCGATAAACCAGCAGTTCAATAGAATACAAAACAAGAAAAAACGACACCCCAAATGATGACACTGCCACCACAAACAGCATGTTGTTGGTCACGCCCTCTACAAAGGTCAGAAACGCCACCGTCACCGCCGAAATCAGGCAGGCCAGCAGCAGGGCAATAATGCGGGGACTAAGCGACATCGGTTTTCAATAAGCAATGAACAGTTATCAATGAACAATCTAAGAAGTTGTTGTTTGTCAAGATTAGCCATTGATAATTGGTCACTGTTACTTGTTCATTGATTCACTCGGCCTGATCGGTAAACATATAGCCAACGCCTTTGAGGGTGCGGATAAACGTTTCACCGATTTTCTCACGGAGTTTGCGGATATGCACATCAACGGTGCGCTCCAGCACATAAATATCGGCCCCCCAGATGCGTTGCAGGAGTTCTTCGCGGCTGAAAACTTTGTTGGGGTGCTGGGCCAAGAAAAACAATAGTTCAAATTCTTTTTTGGGCAGAATCACCATTTTTTCGCCCTGATAAACGGAGTAATTTGTCCGGCTGATAATCATCCCGCCGATTTCTACCTTGTCGCCAGGATCGGCTTTCTGGGCTTCGCGCCGGAACAGGGCATTGATGCGGCTCATCAGGGCGCGGGGCTTGATGGGCTTGGTGATGTAGTCGTCGGCCCCGATTTCAAACGCAGCCACCTCCGAATATTCTTCGGAGCGGGCCGTGAGATACAGAATAAACGATTGCCGGAGTTCGGGGATATCGCGTAGTTGGCGGCCCGTTTCGATACCGTCCATCTGCGGCATCATGATGTCCATCAGTACCAATTCGGGCAGGTAGGCCCGGGCAACTTCGAGGGCTTTCCAGCCGTCGGGGGCCGACCGAACGTCGTAGCCTTCTTTCTCAAGGTTGTACTGAAGCAGTTCGATAATGTCCGGGTCGTCGTCAACAACCAGAACACGGTGGGGGTTTGGCAAGGCTTTAGCAGCACTCATTGGCCGGAATGGTTGGTAAAAATTGACCGAAAGTAAGTCATTGTTTCAGCAACTTTACCACATTGCGCTTATTCTTAACATAAACTTAACAATAGAAAATCGGGCATCCTTACTGATTAGAAACCAATAGGCCAATTAGGTGGCAACGGGCAAGGCGATGGCTACTCATTTTCGTTGCCAGCCCCAGATAGACAAACTAAGCCAGATAGCGGAGGCCCGACGGTCGCTGTGTTTGTTGAGAATACCGATCAGGTCACTCGCACCAGCCGTGATTGGCCCCAGCCGTACAGAAGCCCCAATGGCAACGCGCTCGTTGCCGTCTATGATTGAGATGGGTAGCGCAAACTCAGCATCTTCGTCTTCAAACCGGGGTGTGATAATCGTCTGGTTTGGTGTCGGATAATTCGGGCCATCGGTCAGGTTACGCTGGAGCAGACCGTTCACAAAAAAGCCGCGACCTAACCTCAAATCAGTCTCCAGATTTAGCAAACGCGGTAATTCCTGCCGACGGGCGATGGTTTCGATGGGAACCTGAGCCGTTACCAGTGTCGGCAACTGGGCAACGAGGTTATTGCCAACGCGGTCTAAATCGGCCTGGGTAAGGGTTTTCTGAGTACTTTTTCCGGTCGTGCGCGTACCGACGGGCAGGTTTATCGAACCCGTATTCAGCACCGATGCCGACAGCCGGAGCAGGTAGGCCGGGCGCGGGTCGGCAAAGGGCGCGTCGGTGTTGTAGGCGCGGCCCGTGATGCGCTTGCCAATTTCGTAGGTAGCCCCAACATCAATGGCCCAGCCCGCGCCGGTGTTGCCATTGCCGGGTTGGGGGGCGGTGGTGCTTAGGTCAAGAGCCAAATTAGTAAGTGTGATGGTATTCTCGCCCGTTGCATTTTTGGGCAGAATGACATATTCGCCATTCAATTGCAGGCTCCGGTAACTGCCGCCAAATAACCGTCGCCCGGTTGCTCCCGCCGACAGCCGGTGCCACTTCCCCTCAAAAATCCGCAGACCGTAGGTCAGGCCCAGTTCGGCGTGATGCAGTTGCTGAATGGTGCCATTAAGCGGGCCGCTATCCGGTTGTACCCGCGAACTAAACAACTGATTACCATAGCTTTTGGTCAGTGGTAACGGAAATCCTTCGCCCCAGGCGTAACTCCGCAGCCGCGTGTGCAGCGCAAACGATTGCCGCCTATCCGGGCTGAACAACACCGACGGGCCAATGACTTCGGTATGAATGGCATGACGCGGAGCTTCGGTCAGCGAGCCAATCGAGCGGAGGTCACGGTCGAGATCGTTTTGGTACGGTACTAAGCCGAGATGCAGAAAATCGCGGCTCAACGGACGACGGAAATAATTGGAACTCACCGACGAGTTTGCCGCCATCACGACCTGATACCGATACCGCGAGCCAGCCACCGCCGACGGGTTTTGCAGCATCCGGTAAATACCGCCGTAGTTGCTGCTCATCAGGCCCGGCAGGTGTTGGGCAAAGGCAAACGTTGGGAAAAGTGTGAGGAAAAGAAGCTTTTTCATTGACGCTGTTGGGATGCTCTGGCAAAGTAACGGCGATTTTGCGGGCTGCGTCTTTTGAGGATAGGTATCGGGTATCGAAAGCCTATCCTGCAAACGGCAGAATCACGTATATTCGCTAAAGAAACACGGTGGAAACGCCAACTAAAAAACCCGTGACGGGCATGGAGATCATCCGAAAACTGATAGAAGTACAACAGCAGGCCAAACGAGATGCCGTTTACAACGATCAGAACAACCCGGAAGTCCGGGCCATGTACGAACGATTGAGGGAAAAAATAAGCAACAGGACGCAAAAAATGGGTAGTGCTAATCCATACAAGTACGAATTTCAGGGTAGTACGGAAAATCTGTATGGGTTTTTAACCAAGGATGGAATTGGATATGAAATAAAGTTTGTGCATGTCGGCACAGAAGATAAATAGCCGCCCGGCTTCAGTCCGGTGTTGCATTCAGTACCAGATTTCCCCCCTCATTATACTGCATTTCTCCGCTATCGAGCATCCGACGCACGGTGCTGGCGAGCGCGTCGGCGTTGGTTCGGGCAAAGGCATCGGCCAATTGCCGGGGCGAAACACCCGCGCCGTTGGCCTGTATCAGATAGTCTCGGAGTTGGCCATGCAGGATTTCGGCGGGGCCGGGGCGGGGTTTGTTTTTCAGGCAGGTGTCACAAACACCGCAAGCGTCGCCGGGAGCCTCGCCAAAATAGCCCTGAATAATCCGGGTGCGGCATTGGGTGGTATTTTGCACATAATCGGCAATGGCCTGGAGGTTGGCTTTGGCGCGTTCACGGCGTTGGTTCAGGGCCATAACGTCAACCGTCAGCGTGGGCGCATCGAGCCGGGGCGTGAGCAGCGTCAGTTGCGGTTTGTCTTTTTGCGGTTCATAGGTCAGAATATTACGTTCGTGCAGTTGCTTCAACAAGGCCACCACCTCGGTCTGATTTACCAGAAATGCTTTGGCAATCTGCGATTCGGCAATCGCCAGGAAATCGGTGAATAATTCTCCGCCATAAATTCGCAGCACCATTTTCAGGAATGAATCATAGCGGGAGTTCATCACCTGAAATTCGTAGAGTTGCCGATGGTCAACGACCATTTTCAGGCGCGAAGGCCGGAAATAGCCTTCGCTTAACTCCAGAAAGCCCTGATGTTGCAGTTCTTTCAGCGCGAAATGCGTCTCCTGGGGGGGCAGGTTGAAGGTGCTGATGAGGGTTTGCAGGTCGAAATCGTAGCTCACAAACTGCCCACTCCCGACCGGCACGGCCAAATAATTTGCCACTGCCTGATACACCTGCCGCAGCAATGCCACCGACGGAAATTGCTGAGCCTGTTTAAACGCCATCGTGTCTAAATCACCGGCGGTGCCGAGCAATACGGCGTAGGCCCGCTGGCCATCGCGCCCGGCGCGGCCCGCTTCCTGATAATACGCTTCGAGACTCTCCGGCACATCGAGGTGAATAACGGCCCGCACACCCGGTTTGTCAATACCCATCCCGAAGGCATTGGTAGCCACCATAATGCGCGTTTTGTCGGTCAGCCAGGCATCTTGCCGTTCGGCGCGTTGCTGGGTTGAGAGGCCCGCGTGGTAAAAATTAGCCGTGATGCCCTGCCGGGTCAGCCAGGCAGCTATTTGCTCGGTTTGCCGCCGACTTCGCACATATACAATGCCGCAACCCGGCACATTGGTCAGCACCCGCAGCAGCCGGGCTTCTTTGTTATCGTCCCGAAAAACCGAGTACGACAAATTGGGCCGGGCAAAACTCTGCCGAAACACAACGGGCTGTTTGTTGGGGCCGGGCCGGAGTTGGAGCCGCTCGATGATGTCGGTCTGCACGGCGGGCGTGGCCGAAGCCGTGAGCGCAATAACGGGCGTGGACGGGGGCAGAAACGTCCGAAACTCAGCGATTTGCAGGTACGGTGGGCGAAAATCATAGCCCCAGGCCGAAATGCAGTGCGCTTCGTCAACGGCCAGCAAACAAACCTTCATCTGTTTGGCCCGTTCGATCATAATTTCGGTCTGGAGTCGTTCCGGCGAGACGTACAAAAACTTGGTGTTCCCGTAAATACAGTTGTCAAGCGTGGTGTCAATTTCGCGCCAGTGCATCCCCGAAAAAACGGCTGACGCTGGTATTCCGCGCCTTCGCAGGGCCTCAACCTGATCTTTCATGAGCGCGATGAGGGGCGTAACCACAATACAGATGCCATCCTGAGCCAGAGCAGGCACCTGAAAACAGAGCGATTTGCCGCCCCCGGTTGGCATCAGCACCAGCGTGTCCTGCCCCGAAAGCACGGCCTGAACCACGTCTTCCTGCATGGGCCGGAATGAATCGTAGCCCCAGTAGTACTGTAAAATTTCGGTTAGCGATATCATGGAATACGTCAAATTTACTGACAAAACCCGGTCTCTTGCCTTCTTACGGTTCATAAAAGCCCTTAGATAGGGGGTCGGGCGTAATTTAATAAACGCTTAATGCAATACTTGCCATCATTTTTGGGCGTTTTTGCACAACACGTAGTATCTTACCCAACTATTTTGAAACAACCAATACCTGACCAAATGAAAAACTTTACCCGCGCCGGTTGGTATCTGCTAACGGGCCTTTTATTGAGCGGCACCGCCATCGCTCAATCAGTGGGCAACAATCCCAAAGGCGTTAAAACCACTGCCGCTATTAGCGACAATCACTCATCGTATCAGGTGTTTGTACAGGGCATTCGGAGTGTGAACCCGGGGTTTCCCGTTTGTGGTTTTACCAACCTCGATGCCAACACCCGTATTCCGGCCCCGGCAGAATTTTTGGCCGCTCGCCAGAATCCCAATCTTCGGGCCGCAGCCCGCTCTACGTTTATTGTTGACTACCGGGGGTTTTCTCCGCAGGCGCAACGGGCGTTCCAGTATGCCGTTGACATTTGGGCATCCATCATTGACTCACCCGTGCCAATTCGGGTGAATGCTACCTGGACTTCGTTGCCCAACACCGTATTGGGACAGGCGGGTGCATCTTCGTATCGGGCTGGCGTAGATGGAACGCAAAAAGCAAATAGTTTTTATGCCATTGCGTTAGCTGAAAAGATTGCCCGACGTGAAATAAATTTACGTGCTGATTCGGATATTAACGCACAGTTTAACAGCGATGTAAGCTGGTATTACGGTACTGATGCCAAGCCCGGAACGGGTCAGTTTGATTTGGTAACAATTGTTTTACACGAGTTAGGGCATGGTCTGGGCTTTACCAGTTT
>JBBRUV010000189.1:0-9378 GCA_038247465.1 Cytophagales bacterium | reverse complement strand
TTCTTAACGCCCTGCTTTTGGAGTAAGTCAAGCAAGGTCATAACCTTTTCTTCCAGCACGAGAATGTGTTGGGCTTGGGCCATGCTTTGGGCTTGTAGAGCCTGATTCTGGGCTTGTAAGGTCGCTATGATTTGGGGGTCAGTCAATGGGCAAGTTTACTATCTTTAACTCAATTTAGCTAATGAGACCAGAACCTGAGTAGTTACCATTTATTTACTGCCAGTTTATTAGTTTATTAATGCCCAAGATCTTTGAGTACCTCGGTTACTTTCTGTTTATTTATACAGACGACCATCCGCCAGTGCATATACACGTGCAACATGGTGAATATAGAGCAAAGGCCGAATTGTTATATGAAGATGGGGTACTTTCGCTGGTATTCAAACGGATACGTGGCTTTACAATGCTCCCTAAAAAACAACAAACTGAAATTGGGGAGTTTATCGAACAATATCAAACTGAAATTGTGGACAAATGGACTCAAATTCACGTATACCGACAGACGGTCAAGTCCGAAAAAATAACCCGAAAGGTATAACGAAAGTCATTAACCCGATGACTATTGTTGAAGCTACCTGGGTTGAAGGCTACAAAATTCGTATCAAATTTCGTGATCTAAGTCTGCAAATCGTTGATTTTGGTCCTTACCTGGCTCAAAACAGCCATCCCTACATTGCTCCCTATAAAGATAAAGAGCAGTTTAAGACGTTTCGTATCGACAATGGTAATCTGGTTTGGGGCGACGATTGGGATATGATATTTCCCAATTACAAACTTCACCGGGGATTTATATAACGCTTTCCTGTTCCGGCTATTTTAGGCTGGCAGATAACAGTAATGCCAACTCAGTAAAAGCTGAAGGTCGTCTATGATACAAATTGCGAACGACCATGCCGCAAGACTCACGCTTGTCAACATGGATATTGTCCGCGACTGGGGCTGGTCCCCGATCACGTTATCGCTGCCCCGGCCCTCTATCGCCCAACCGATATTGCCGAGGGTCATGCCAACCCGCAGAAAGCGTTTGCTCAACTTGGTTGGAAGGCTACCGCTACGTTAGAGGATGTGGTACAGCGAATGGTGGCTGATGTAAATAGTGTTGGACACTAAAATCTTATGTGGCGAGGTTTGTCTTAATAGGTGGTCTATTTCGTCATCTCCGTCCGCAACCGGGCCACAAAAGCTACCTCAACCCCCACTAACCGGGCAATATCGGCATCGGAGAAGGAAGTGCTTGCCAGCAAGTTACGAACTACAAAAGCATCTTTTTCTAAACGGCCTTTTTTGATGCCTTTTTCAACCCCTTCCTGTTCGGCGAGGGTCAATAAAAGTTGTTCGATGCCCATAGTGTCTTGTCGGTTCGTGAGTTTGTCGTATTCCTCTTCAAAAATAACACTCGTTTCCGGTTTTTGAAAACGGACATAATGCCGAAGAAAATTCATCAACGCCCGAATGGTAAACTTGCTAAATGGCTTGGCCAAAAGCCGACGGGCGAGCTCCAGCTTCAAAACAAGCAGTTCTGTCTCGTCAACTTGCTTCTTTTTCAAAGCCGCCAGTACTGTCAGCACGACCACCGCAAACGGATTCTCGCTCGCTTCCAGGTCGGCTACGGACTGATCCAGAATCTTGTACGTGTTGAACCGATAACTTAGCCGGGTTCCCAGAAATTCCTGTTCAAAGGCAACGGGGTGAAAGGACCGCGTTTTATCCGATAAAATGGCAAACGCCGTGATTGGCCGCAGGTAGCGGTCAAACAGGCGCGAATAATAGGTGAACATCCGTCGGGCAAAGACTTTATCAGCCTTGCCTTGTACTTCAACCGGAGCGCCGGACCGTATGAATTAGCACCCACTATTCTTGCCCTTTCCGGGTAAAGGCTTTCACCAGTTTGTCAACGTGTTTTGGCTTGAATGTATCAGGTTGGAGCGGAAAGACCGGGCCGGCGTTCCGGCTGTTCGAGTTCTTTGTCGAGAAACACAAAGCCTCGGCTAAAATCGAAAAGTTGGTCTGCGTTGGGGATGAAAAAGCGGAGAAAATCCGCGAAAATGTCCTCTAAAATCCCTTCGGTTCGGCGTTCCGACCACAGGATGTCGTTGCAGTTCATGTTGCCAAGGTAAGTACAAATTTCTGTCCCTTAAACCTGCACCCAGCCCACCAGCAACATTACTTCGTCTTCCACATACTACCACGACGGGGCCACCACCATGCTACTTGGCCCCGCGCTTAAAACCACGCGCCCCACCAACTCAACGAACTATTGGCCATGATGTGGTTGTATCAGCGTTAGGCCAGTTCGATAGGTCAGTAATTTGGCGTTGCGGTTGTGTGGGTTCCGGACTTCGGCGAGGCAGAAAAGGATTTGGCCGTTGGTCAGTCGGGAGAGGCTGGTTGCGGGCGCAAATGAGTGCAAGGCATATTGGCGGGGCGTATGGCCGAACATTCCTGGAGATAAGCTCTGATCATCAGGCAATTACAGGAGATGACTCAACCACGCGTTTCGATAAGGCCCTGCAAACTGAAACGGCAGTTAGGTGCAAAATCAATCTCCGAACGCCAGTGGGTTAGCCGCCAGTCGCTGTTCGTTTCGGCAATCAGGATTTTGCGGGATGCAGCCGCGGTCGTGATCCAGATTACCTTCTCAACCCCAAAGTCAAGCATTTTTTGGGTTTTGATATTTACATAATCGGCTGGGCTGGTGAAATTATCTTTTGCAAAATCAATTTTTACGTCAACCTCAACAACAATCTTAGGTAGGACTGAAAAGTAGAATTCGTCAACCTTACGAAGATCGGCTGTCTGAAAAATCGCGATGTCATTGGAGATATTGTCGCCGGGGCCGAGGTGCAGCCCCGATTCGCTGGTGAATGCCAGTAGGTTATCGGGAAGCAGCCGACTGATTTCGGCAAACAGAATCGAAACAATAAATGCCTGCAACGAACTATTGCCCATGATGTCTTCTACTGTTTTCTGGTTGATCAATACCTCTTTATACCCTCTCCGATAAAGCGGGTTGCCATTCAGTTCTTCATAAACCAAGCTGTCAGAGACGGCTAACGAGTGAGTTTCGGTTAATTCGAGCATTGCCCAAAGTTTTTGTTTGATTAAAGTTAATCAATTGTTCGACCCTCACACATACCCCACCAGCCGATACGCTACATACCCAATCATCTCGCGGATTACCCAGAATGCATCGCCAAACGCTTTTTCGCTCGGCAATACCAGGTTCCTGAACGAAAACGTCCGTTCTTCACCCAAAAACGCACCCGGAAACGGCTGCACCACCAGTCCCGACTTTACAAAGCACCCCTCCGCCCGGCGCGTATGCCAGGCTGAGGTCACAACCACGCACCGATTAGTATGAAAGCGCGTTCGCAGGAGCCGGGCCGAAAACTCGGCGTTTTCGTGCGTGTTCACTGATTTGGCCTCCAGCACTACGTCGGTGGGCCTGACTCCGGCCAACATGAAAAACTGCCGGATCGCTTGCCCTTCGTCAACAACGGCGGTTTTCATAAAGGCTAAGTTACCATGCCCGCCACTGATGATGATTCGGTTCACTACGCCCGTTTTGTAGAGAAATAGCGTTTGCCCGGCGCGGTCGGCTTCGCGGGCCAGCAAGGGGCGCGTGGGCGTAGCAGCCCGTTGGGGGTTTATCATACCGCCCGTCAGCACAACCGCCACCCGAACAGAATCTGTCGGCGCAAAACGCGGCACGGGTTGGGGCGGCACCTCCCACGCCAGCAGCAGTTCGTTGGTGAGGAAACCGTTACCGAAAACCCAAAACAGGCCCAACGCTGTTGATGTCCACAGCCGCCGTTTCCGTTCTGACCGGGCAAACCGGGCCAGAAGCAACGTGCCGAACAGCCAACCTGCCGGTGTAATAATGTATGAGATTAGTTTCGAGAAGAAATAGAACACGGTTGACAGACGTTAGATTAGCGTAAATTTGTATGCAATCACTGACAATCACCGCATCCAATCGCATGAAATCATTCTTCTGCGTTGCCCTCCTGGGCCTTATTTGCCTTTCCTCGGCCTGGGCGCAAACCCCCGATACCGGCTTTAAAATCAACGCCCGCATCCGGGGGCTGAAAGACACGACCGTTGTGCTGGCCCACTGGTACTATGTGCCAAACCAGTATATCCCGAAAGACACGGCCCGCACCGATTCGGAAGGCCGGTTGACGTTTGAGGGCAAAACAAAACTGCCCGAAGGCTTATATATCGTGGTGATGCCCAACCAACGCATCACCGATTTTGTGATCACCAACGAGCAAAACTTTTCGTTTGAGACCGATACGGCCAACTTCGTAACGAATATGAAGATCACCGGCTCGAAAGAAAACGAAGCGTTTTATGGCTACCGGCAGCATATGAACAAGTTTTCGGAAGAGGTGCAGGTCATCGAAACGCAGAAAAAAATCCGTAACGATGCCGTTTCCAGTGCCCTGTTCGATAAGCAACGGGGCGATGTGAACAAACGAGCGCAGGAATACAGAAAGGAATTTCTGAAGACGCACGACGGTTTGTTCACAACCAAAATTTTTAAAGCTTCATCAGACCCCGATGTGCCGGAAGCTCCCAAAGCCAAAAACGGTCGGCCCGATTCGCTCTGGACGTTCAACTACTACAAAGCGCACTACTGGGACGATTTCGACCTGGCCGATTCGCGCTTCCTGCGAACGCCAATCCTGCAACCCAAACTCGACCGATATGTAAAAGAACTGACCGTGCAAACGTCGGATTCGCTTATCAAAGAGGCCGAAATGCTCGTCGGGCGGACGAAAGGCAACAGCGATATGCAGCAGTACATGATTTATTACATCACGAGTCAGTATGAACGCCCCAAGATTCTGGGAACCGATGAGGTGTTTCTGCATATGGCCGAGAAGTACTACCTGACCGGCATCATGCCCCTGTCCGATTCGGCGGCAAAGGCGCGGGTGGCCGAGAAGGTTAATACCCTGAAACCGTTGCTGGTTGGCAAGCCTTTCCCGGTTCCCACAATCAGCGATACGCTGCAACGGCCCATCAACTTCATGGGCATCAAAACGACCTATACGGTTGTGTTTTTGTATGCGCCACATTGCGGCCACTGCCGCGAGGCCATTCCGAAACTCAAGAAGTTTACGGATGCAAACCGACTGAAAGACAGAGACGTGACGATGGTGGCGATTCCGGTAGAAGACAGCCTTGACGACTGGAAGAAGTTTATCCGCGAATTCAAAATTCAGTACTGGACAAACGGCTACGACCCGACCTACCGGACCGATTACCGCCACAAATACGATGTCTTCACCACGCCGGTGGTATATGTGTTGGATAAAGACAAAAAAATCATCGCCCGCAACCTCCCCGCCGAGCAGGTCGAAGATTTCTTAGGCTTCCACAAACGCCAGCAAGCCGCCAAGAAAACGGCCAGCAGCAGCGTGGCTGAACCAAAAAAGGGGAAATAAGGATTTTGTAGAGACGCATACTTGCGTCTTGCTTGCGTCTTGCTTGCGTCTCTACAACTATCGCATCTTCGTCCGTTTCACTAAATATGCGGTCAAAATCTGATCGAAACCCTGGGCAATGTCGGCCTCGATAAAATCGATTTTATATTGGCCGCAGCGCATTTTGAGTTCCTGAAACTGCTCGCGGACGGCAGTTTGGTAAGATTCTCGGACTTGCCCCGGTTGTAACCGGACTTTCTCGCCCGTTTCAAGATCAACAAATTCGTAGGGCCGCTCATCAAACGCAAAATCCTCTTCGGTTTTTTTGTCGTTGACATGAAACAACACGACTTCATGCAGATTGTGGCGCAGGTGTTGCAGGGCTGAAAACAGCGCGTCCTGGCTTTCGATGTTCTCGAACATATCGCTGAAAATCACCACCAGCGACCGCTTATGAATCTTCTCGGCCAGTTCGTGAATGACCTCGGCAACGGCGGTTTTACGCCGGGTAACGCTTTGCTGCCCGTTTGCCGATCCCGCCGACGGTTTCTGCATCAGCAAATCCAACTGCGTGAAGAGTTTCTGCACGTGCGATGGTGTTGATTTCACCGGTGTTTGCACCTCCACCGCGCTTGAAAACGTGGTTAGGCTCACAGCATCTTTCTGGCGCTGCAGCAGGTAGGCTAAACACGCAGCCGCCATCACGCTGAAGGTAATTTTACCGTTGTCGCGCTCCGGGTAGTACATTGACGGTGAGGTGTCTATCAGCAAATGGCACCGCAGATTGGTTTCTTCTTCATAGCGTTTGACAAACAGCTTTTCGGTCTTGCCAAATACTTTCCAGTCAATATGCCGGGTTGATTCGCCGGTATTGTAAAGCCTGTGTTCGGCAAACTCCACTGAAAAACCATGAAACGGGGATTTGTGCAGACCCGTAATAAATCCTTCGACCATCTGCCGGGCCAGAAATTCTACGTTGCCAAACTGCCGTATCTGTCCCAGATTGAGTTGTTGTTTCATACCGGCAATAACGCAAAAAACGCGCCGTTCGGCACAAACGTACACAAAGACGCAAGTTTTCGTCTATTTGTACAATGGGTCGTAAATTGGTTTTACAGAACCGGCTGCATCAGCGGCTCATAATCGGCGGGGATGGCAGCAGGTCTTGCCGCAATAAGTTTGCCCTTGCCCACTATCCGAAGTTTTACCGTGGCAACGCCGTGACTGATAAAGCCCAGTGCGTGGGCAGCAGCGTGGGTCATGTCTAATACACGGCCCCGCGTAAACGGCCCCCGGTCGTTAATTCTGACCACAACCGAGCGGTTGTTTCGGAGATTGGTAACTTCAACTAATGTATTGAATGGAAGTGTGCGGTGGGCGGCTTCAAAGGCAGTGGCATCTACGCGCTCGCCATTGGCCGTCCGGCGACCTGTAAATTTCTTCGCGTAAAATGATGCTTTGCCTTGCTGCGCGAAACTCGCCAGAGCGTCTGTCGGATTGATACTGCTGAAAAACAGCATTATTGACATCAGTAGACTCATAGAGGTTATTGTTACGGTTGACAAAAAAAGGAGGAGCAAGCTGTTTTTATAGCCACCTGCTCCTCCTCCCTCAAAAAATACAATTCTAACAGGTCAAAGGTACGGTAAAATACAATACCTTCCAAACAGTGGCTGGTGGTCAGTGACTGGTGCGGGATGGCCCGTGTCAGCAACCAATTACAAGCTATTTCCTCACTTCTGCCGGAAGAAAACCGTAATTGGCACCCCATCGAAACCGAAATGGTGTCGTAGTTTATTTTCCAGAAACCGTTCATAAGCTCCTTGCACGTACTGCGGCAAATTGCAGAAAAACAAAAACGTTGGCGACGGTGTCGGCAACTGAATCATGTATTTGATCTTGATATTTTTGCCTTTGGTGGCCGGTGGTGGATAGGCTTCAATCTCAGCCTGCATGACCTCGTTGAGCCGCGAAGTCGAAATTTTCTTGGTCTTATTTTCATAGACTTCCATCGCCTTTTCCATCACCTGAAAAATACGCTGCTTCTCATGTACCGAGGCAAACATGATGGGCAGGTAGTCAATGGGGGCCATGCGCTCAATCATGGCTTTGCGCCAGACATCGGCCGTTTTTTGGTCTTTTTCTACCGCATCCCACTTATTGATCATCACCACCACGCCTTTTTTGGCCCGGATTGCCTGCCCGATAATGTTCATATCCTGCGATTCAACACCACTTTCGCCAACGCCCCGCGTAGCATCGAGCATCACAATACAGACATCCGATTCTTCCATGGCTTTCAAGGCCCGGAGCGTTGAATAAAACTCGATGTTATCGTTCACCCGTGATTTCCGGCGCAGCCCCGCCGTGTCGGTCAGGATAAAATCTTTGCCGTAGGCTTTATAGCGGGTGTTAATCGCGTCGCGGGTGGTGCCGGCAATATCCGTCACAATACTCCGCTCCTGCCCCGTCAGCACGTTTAGGAATGACGATTTTCCGACGTTAGGCCGCCCGATGATGGCAATGCGCGGTATGCCCGCGTCGGGGTCTTCGCCACCCGGAGTCTGGAAATGCTTCACCACTTCGTCAAGCAAATCACCCGTGCCGGAGCCGGTTTGCGACGAAATCGGGAACGGGTCGCCCAGGCCGAGCGCATAAAATTCAGCGGCAGCGTGGGTACGTTCGCCAGTTTCGGCCTTGTTAGCCACCACGATTACCGGCTTCTTTGACCGACGCAGAACGTTAGCGAAATCCTGATCTAAGCCCGTCAGTCCGGTCATGGTGTCAACCATGAAAAGCAATACCGTTGATTCTTCGATAGCGATTTCGACCTGATTACGAATAGCCCCCTCAAAAATATCTTCGGAACCAACTACGTATCCACCCGTATCAATAACGGTAAAGGTTTTGTCGGTCCATTCCACGAATCCGTAATGCCGGTCGCGGGTCACACCCGACTGATTATCCATGATGGCCTGCCGCTGTTCCGTCAGGCGGTTAAACAGCGTTGATTTGCCCACATTGGGGCGGCCTACTATTGCTACGATGTTTGCCATTTTTTGAGGTTAGCGGTGGGTGATGGATGGTGGATGGTTCTTCGCATGAGCAAAGCCAGTCACCAGCCACTAACCACCAGCCACTATTCTTCGTACCCCAACCGCTTCAGGAAACGCTCCTTGTTGCGCCAGTCGGGTTCTACTTTGACGAATGTTTCTAAAAATACTTTCTTGCCGAAGAACCGTTCCAATTCTTCGCGGGCCATAATTCCCGTTTTCTTAATCATTTTACCGCCCTCGCCAAGCAGAATGGCCCGTTGAGTAGCCCGCTCGACTAAGATTTCGGTCGTGACCACAATCATATCGTCGCGTTCCTTAAACCCCGTTACCACCACTTCGGCACTGTACGGAATCTCCTTTTTGTAGTTCAGGAAAATCTTCTCCCGAATAATCTCCGACGCAAAAAAACGCTCCGGCTTATCAGTCAGTTCGTCTTTCGGGAAATACGGCGGATGCACCGGCAAGCGGCTTACCAAATTCTCGAAAACAGCATCTATGCCATCGCCATTCAGAGCCGAAATGGGCATCACGATTTCCGCCGTAACGTTTTCCTGCCAATAGGCAATTTTCTCGGCGATTTCGTCGGGTGTGGCCTGATCAATCTTGTTGATGAGCAGCAAAATCGGGGCTTCCACTTTCTGAAGTCGGTCGAGGGCATCCTGTTCGTCGTGTTTCTCAAAAATATCGGTCACAAACAGCACCACATCAGCATCTTCGAGCGAGCCACGTACAAACCGCATCATAGACTCATGGAGTTTGTATTGCGGCTTGATGATACCCGGCGTGTCGGAATAAACAAGTTGAAATTCGTCGCCGTTGTGGGTTCCGTTCAGAATACCCATAATCCGGTGACGGGTGGTCTGGGCTTTGGCAGTGATAATTGAGATGCG
>JBBRUV010000188.1:0-9405 GCA_038247465.1 Cytophagales bacterium | reverse complement strand
GTATGCCGTAAACTCCGAAAACCTCGGCCCTTACGGTGATGCCATTACCTACGAACTGATCCCCGAAATCGAGCGGCAGTGTCGGGGTATCGGGCAGGGCTGGGCGCGGTTTCTGTACGGCGGCTCAACGGGCGGCTGGGAGGCTCTGGCCGTGCAAACATTCTACCCCGATGAATACAACGGTTGTTTTGCCGCCTGCCCCGACCCGATTACGTTTTCGGCTTATACCGTTGTTGATATTTACAAAGACAAAAACGCCTATTACACCGAAGGGCCGTTTAAACGGGTGCCGCGCCCCGGCACCCGCAACTACCTCGGCCACGTGAAAACCACCTTAGAGCAGATGAACCACCGCGAACTGGCCCTCGGCAGTAATTCGCGCTCCGGCGATCAATGGGACATCTGGCAGGCGGTGTATTCGCCGATGGGCGACAACGGCTATCCCAAACCAATCTGGGACAAAGCCACCGGCGATATTGACAGCACGGTGGCCAATTACTGGCGCGAACACTATGATTTACTGCACATTATGAAGCGCGACTGGCCCAAACTCGGCCCCAAACTCACCGGAAAAATCCATATTTACTGTGGCGATATGGACAACTATTATCTCAACAACGCGGTGTATCTGATGGAAGATTTCCTGAAACAGACCCGCTCCCCGGCGGCATACGGCGAAGTAGCTTACGGCGACCGTGCCGAACATTGCTGGAACGGCGACCCAACCCAGCCGAACTACATCAGCCGACTGCGCTACAACACGCTGTATCTGCCCAAAATTCTGAAACGGCTCGAGCAAACCGCCCCCAAAGGAGCCGATTTGACGAGCTGGCGCTACTAACCCACATTACCTGATACCAACTCACCGATGCCCAATCTCTATATTCTTGCCGGCTGCAACGGGGCCGGCAAGACCACCGCAGCCTACACGCTGCTGCCGAATGAGTTTAACGTCCGCGAGTTTGTTAATGCCGATGAAATTGCGCGGGGACTTTCGCCGTTCAACGTCGAATCGGTTGCGTTTGAAGCGGGACGAATCATGCTGCAACGCATTGACTCCCTGATGAATAAAGCAGTAGACTTCGCGCTTGAAACCACACTGTCGAGCCGTTCTTACGTGCAAACCGTCAAACGCGCTCAGCGGCAAGGCTACCGCGTTAAATTGTATTACGTTTGGTTAGCATCGGCAGAGATGGCGCAGGAACGGGTGGCGATTCGGGTCTCGAAAGGCGGCCACAACATTCCGAATGACGTAATTGAACGTCGGTACAACCGCAGTGTGAGTAATCTGGTGAATCTCTACATCCCGATTTGCGATGACTTTTCGGTGATCAATAACTCAGGAACGCAACCTGAATTTGTGGCGCAGGGCGGATTGAATCTTGCCATTGATGTGTTTAATGAGCAGATTTGGCAAACCATAAAAAAATATGAAAATCCCTAAACTGACTCCCGAAAACGAACGTGCTTTGCAGGGAATGCGCCGGGCCGTGCAGAATGTAGTGGAACAGGCCAAGAAAAACGACGAAGAACTCGTGATCTTCCGCGATGGTAAGGTCGTTCGCGTCAAAGCCCGCGACCTGTAACTTTTCGGGCCGCGCTGCGGTTTCTTTACCGAACTGACCTGCCCAAAAGCCCCACACGCTCGTGAACGACGAACAAAAAAGCGGTCGTATTTTCGACCTTGCCATTCTGAAACGGCTTTACGCCTTCATTGCCCCCTACCAAAACCGGTTTTACCTGCTCGTTGCCATTATTATGACGAGTGCCGTGCTGGCCCCCGTCACACCATTACTTATCCGGTACACGATTGACAACAAAATTGCCTCCGGCGACTACTCCGGGCTGGCAATCATGGTCGGCATTATGATTGTGGTGCTGGCCGTGCAGGGCTGCATTCAATTTCTGAATACCTACTTAGCCGGGTGGCTGGGGCAGCAGGTTATCCGCGATATTCGGGTGCAGCTTTATGAGAAAGTCCTGCAACTGCGGCTCAAATTCTTCGACAATACCCCCATCGGGCGGCTCGTGACGCGCACTATTTCTGACATCGAAACCCTGGCCGATGTTTTCAGCGAGGGCATGGCGGCCATTGCGGGCGATATTCTGCAACTCGTGCTGATTATCGGGGTCATGTTTTATACCGACTGGCGGCTGTCGGCCATCAGTCTCTCAATGGTGCCGCTGATGCTGATCAGTACCTACATTTTCAAGGAAAAAATTAAGGCATCATTCAACGAAGTGCGGGCAGCCGTAGCAAACCTTAACTCGTTTGTGCAGGAGCATATTACGGGTATGAGCATTGTGCAGATTTTCAGCAGCGAAGCCATCGAAGGCGAAAAATTTCGCACCATTAACAAAACCCACCGCGATGCCAACGTCCGGTCTATTCTCTACTACTCGATTTATTTTCCGGTGGCCGATATTCTGTCAGCAGCGGCAACGGGCTTAGTGGTCTGGTATGGCGCACGGGAAGTGCTGAATCAGGCCGTTTCATTCGGCACAATTACGGCCTTCGTGATGTTTATCAACCTGTTTTTCAGACCCATACGAATGCTCGCCGACCGTTTTAATACGCTGCAAATGGGTATCGTCAGCACCGACCGGATTCTGAAACTTTTAGACAGCGACGAGTTCACGCCCAACACCGGCACCCTGAAACCGGAACGCATCAACGGAAAAGTTGACTTTGAGAACGTCTGGTTTGCCTACAACGACGAAAACTACGTGCTGCGCGACATCTCATTTACCGTTAACAAAGGTGAGACCGTAGCGTTTGTGGGTGCAACGGGGGCGGGTAAGTCGTCGATCATCAACCTGTTGAGCCGGTTTTACGAGATCAACAAAGGAGAAATCCGGGTTGACGACGTAGCCCTGAATCAGTACGAACTCGGAGCCTTGCGCCGGAATATCGGCGTGGTGTTGCAGGATGTATTTCTGTTTTCAGACACGATCAGCAATAACATCACCCTCGGCGATGCCCGGATTACGCACGAAACAGTTGTCGAAGCGGCTAAACTCGTTGGTGTTCATAACTTTATCATGCGGTTGCCCGGTGGTTATGACTACAACGTGATGGAACGCGGAGCCACGCTCTCGGTGGGGCAGCGGCAGTTGATTTCGTTTGTGCGGGCAATGGTGCACGACCCGCGCATCATCGTGCTTGACGAAGCCACCTCGTCGGTAGATACCGAAACCGAAGAG
The DNA here is from genome assembly GCA_038247465.1 of Cytophagales bacterium. GTDB lineage: Bacteria > Bacteroidota > Bacteroidia > Cytophagales > Spirosomataceae > JBBRNH01. The sequence continues at coordinate 6,201 of JBBRUV010000188.1, read as the reverse complement.
TTGATTCAGAACGCGATTGGCAAACTTATGAAAGGCCGCACCGCCATCGTAATTGCCCACCGGCTGTCAACAATTCAGAAGGCCGACAAGATAATCGTTGTTGACAAAGGTCAGATTGTGGAGCAGGGCAACCACGAAGCCCTGTTGCAACACGACGGGGTGTATGCCAATCTCTACCGGATGCAGTACAAAGAAGTGGCGTAAGGTCGGCGCAGTTTCCGGCCACGCTACTCGCCCAGATACCGTTCCCGAAACACGTTCAGGTGGTGACGATGGTGGCCGTAAATCACACACATAAAGCCACTTACCGAATTCATCGCGCCGTTAGCCGTGCCGTATCGTTGCCACGTTGCGGTATCAAGGCTGTTCAAAAACGCAATCGTGGCGGCCCGTTGCGCGGCAAACTCGGCCATGACGCTGGCTATGTTACGGGTATTGGCTCCGGCATTTTCCACGAATAAATTTTCATCGAAGCCCGGTAAGTCAGTGGCATCGTTCCGGGCAAAACGCATGGCCCGATACACAAACACGCGCTCGGCATCGGTCAGATGCACCAGAATATCCTTTACTGTCCATTTTCCTTCGGCGTAGCGATACGTGAGTTTGTCGGGCGGCAGGCTTCCTGCCAGCGTGTCGGTTTCGGCCATAACAGCCGCGAGGTGAGCGGGCAGGTTGCCATCGTCTGGCACAAGGCTCATATAACCGGCATAAAACGGCGCAAAGCCGGTGGTTGGTTTGGGGAAGTGGGTCATATTGATGTTGTTTTATTGTCTGGCAGGCTTGTAGGCCCGATACCAGTTTACGTTGCGGGTCAGGTACATGATGATGCCCAGGATCAGCACTAATCCCATTGTACCGAGCAGGAGCGCGTAGTCTTCAAGTTGCAACAGCGAGTAGAAGAACCCGTAGAGCAGGGTCAGAATACCACTGAATAGTACCGTCAGTTGGGTGTTTTTGAAAACGTAGCGGACGTAGAACGTTACCAGCGTTAAAACAACGCCCATCCCAATCAGGTAGGCCCGGTCAAACGACAGGTGTTCGGAGATGGACAGCAACAGCAGATAAAACAGGCAGATGGCAAACCCGACCAGCAGATACTGAACGGGATGAATGCGTTTTTTATTCAGGATTTCGACAAAGAAAAATACTGAAAACGTAATGATAATGAACATCACAGCGTATTTGGCCGAGCGCGTCGTTTTCTGATACTCATCTACGGGCAACAACAACTTAACGCCAAAATCGGTAGAAGGCACAACCTTGCTTTGATCGGGGTCGTTATGTTGCAGAACAAAAAACGCCCCAACACCCTGCTGAGGGAAGTTGCGGTTGTATTGCAGAATTTTCCAGGCTGCCCGGAATCCGGTGTCAGACACCGTGCGCTGATCGGGCAAAAACGCGCCCGTGAAACTCGGCGTGGCCCAGGGCGATGTCAGGCTCACGTTGGTTTCTTTACCCAACGGCACAAACGAAAGCTCGGTACTGCCGTTCACGTTCAGGTCACAGTCGAAGTTGAACCCGCCCGCGCTCAACGATGATACTGGAATACTCACCCCCACCGGAAACCATTCGCCCGTTGGGATGCCCGGACTAACAGGCACGGCTGCCCCGTTTAGCCGAAACCGAATGGCCTCTTTGATGCCCTTCATATCAGTTATGCCCAGCGACAGAAACGCCTTATCCCATTGGGGCTGATCTGAACCGATGTTCAGTTTTTCCAGGTCGGGTTTCGGAAAACGGCCTGTCAGTTTCAGGCGGGTGTTGTAGAGCATGACGGTGTAGATACCCCGGTTGCGCTGTTCGGGCTGCACACTGCCGGCAATGGTGAGGTCGTCGGGCAGAAAATTGGCGTAATAAACCGACACCGATTCCTTGCCTTTGTCGTCTTTGATTACTGACCGAACCGGCACCGACAACACCGGCCCGGCAATGGTTTGGGCGTTCCCCCATTTCTCACTTACCTCCTGCACAACCGTGTTGCGGGTTTGTTCGCGTTCGTTAATCAGCGATTGTAACATACCCGTGGGAACGAGCAACAGCAAAATCAGAAAACCGATCACGCAGATTTTCAGCAGAGTAGATGTGCGGAGCCAGTTGTTGAACTGCTCAAAAACCGAAGCGGGCCGGGGAGTGATGGGTTGTGTTTCCATTTTGAAAGCACTTTGAGTTACAAAGTAAATGGAAGATCAGACTCATTTCCAACTAAACAGCCAGAAAAAACTTTCTGGCCGTTCGTTCACTCAACTTTCCACTCCGTCAGTATCAGAATGTTACTCGGTAATAGGGTACGGGCAGAAATCCCTGCTGGTAGGCCGTGCCGATCTGATTGGTGCGGGGGTTGTAGGCCTGCTGAAACACGTTCTGCCGGTTGCTCACGTTCTGCAAATCGAGCGCGAACTCGTGGGTGAGCCGGGCGCGGTTCATCCGGTAGCCTACTTTTAAGTCTATTCGTAAATAAGCCGGTTGCTCTTCCGAGAAAGCCCGGCTAAAATCGTTGACTTCGGTGCGGAGTTCGGCAGAACGGGCTATGTTGATCGGCGTAGTATATCGTCCACCCGCCGTTGCTACTTTCCAGTTGACCAGCAGTACCGATCCGGCGTTCCGGTTGTTTTTAGAGCCGATGCGCCATTCTTTACCAGCCAGTAAGTTTAGCACGTACCTGTTGTTGAACGGCGTATTGCGCGAAACGCCGTCAGAGCCTTTGTAGGTTGAGTTAAAGACCGAGACCGTTGCCAGAAAGTAATAATTGCGGTTAAAAAACTGCTCCAGCGTCAGTTCTACACCGTAATTCTGGCCCGTACCCCTACTCACGAGGTTGCCTTTGTTGGTGGGGGCAAAACTCGCGCCTTCGGTCAGAGTAGAATAATAACTCGCCGTGCGCTCAACGGGCGCGTTGAACAACGACTGATAGTAGGCTTCGGTTTTGAGCCGCAGGGTGGGCGTAAGCATCCGGTCATAACCCAGCACAATGTGGTGGCTGCGCGTGAAACCGAGGTCTTTGTTGGTTAGCGCATAGCTGCCGTTGGCCTGCCTGGTCTGGTAAAAATACGTCAGAATAGGCTGCATGATACTGTGCAGGCCGTAGCCGAGATTCAGCGAACTCGTTGGCGAGAGTTGATAAGACAACCCGGCGCGGGGTTCCAACGCCGTTGATCCGTTAAGAGCAAGGTGCAACACCGACAACCCGGCATTGGCCATCAGGCGGTTGCTAAACCGATGTTGCCACTGACTATATGCCTGAAACAGAGCCGTTTCGCCCGTTGTGTTGCGCTCCGACAATGCGACCGGATACAGTTGCTGATTCTGTAAATCGTAGCGAATTAAGTCCACAATCACGCCCCCCGACAGTTTATCTTTTGCGCTCAGTTTGTGAGTGAGTTTGCCGTTGAGTGAGAGTTTCTCCTGCGTGAAATTGGCGGATCCCGATGCGATTTCCTGCGCCACCACGCCCTCTGACCGATAAATCACACTATCGCCCCGAAACTCCTGCGTTGTGCGTGACCCCGACATCGTTAGCCGCCCAACAGTACGAGTCGAGAACCGGTGTTCGTAGGCTACCGTGCCAATGCCGGTCGAATACTTAACCCGTGTGTTGGTGTTTTCATCGCCGTAGGCATCGGGTACGTTGGTATCAATGTCTTTGCCCAAAAATGTGATCTTGCTTTGGCCACCCAATGCCCAGATAGACAGATTACCGCGAGTACCTACGGGTATATCTGTTTTGAACATACCATCTTGATATTCAGGCGTTCCGGCAATCTGAAAACCCACCACTTTGAACAAACTGAACAGCGAGTAGCGGTAATTCACGAGATACGATGCCCGGCTTCCGGTTCCGTTTGCCTTTTCGCTGTATGGCCCTTCAGCTCCGACTTCTAAGCCGTTGAAGGCGATTTGCCCCAGAAATTCCCGTTTCTCGTCGTTGCCTTTCCGCAGCCGCACGTCAAACACCGATCCGAGCGCGTTGGCGTATTCTGCCGGAAACGCACCCGTCATAAAATCAGACTTGGCGATGAGGTTGGCATTCAGCAGCGACACCGGCCCGCCCGACGTGCCGAGTGCGCCAAAATGGTTCGGATTCGGAATGTTTACGCCTTCCGTGCGCCACAGCAACGACGCGGGCGAGTTGCCCCGCACCACAATGTCGTTCCGTGAATCGTTGGCCCCGCTAACCCCAGCAAAGTTGGCCGCCATCCGCGACGGGTCGCCGAGGCTACCGGCGTATCGGTTGGTTTCGGCGGGGCTGAACGGACGGGCCGACACGAACGCCAGTTCGTTGTTGGCAACGGTGCGGTCTTCGGCCCGTTTGTAGGCCACCGTCACCTCATTCAGTTGGCCCAGGCTTTCGGTGAGGGGTAGTTCAAGCACGGTTTCTTTACCAGAATTTACCACGACTTCGCCCAGAAACAGGTCTTCGTAACCCACAAGCGTGACTTTGAGCCGCACCCGGCCAACGGGAATATTCGCCAGCCGAAACCGTCCATCGGCATCGGTTGCCGTGCCAACAACTGGCTCCGTGCCAACCAGCACCACGTTGGCACCGGGCAGGGGTGTGTGCGAAGCCGCATCGAACAGCGTTCCGCGAATGGTTTGGGTGGGGCCGGTAGTCCGGGCGTTCTGGGCGTTTGTCGTCAGGGCAAAACCCAGCAACAGGAGTGTGAGACTTGTTTTCATGGCCGAAATCGGTTGGTTGTTGATTGATTTCGGAACAAAGTTGTGGGGCGGTAATCGGGCCCGAAACGGATTTTCGGCTCATTGTTGAATGGGAGGTATGGAGTGTAGGAGAAATGGTCTGGAGTGTGGGAGAGCAGGAAACGGGCAGAGACTTGCTGTCCGTAGTAGACTTTCATGTTCCGCCAGATGAAAGGTAGATCAAAAAGATGAATAGAGAACTGATTCTGACTGGCTTGAGTCAGCAGCTATGGGAGCAAGCATTTGTTGGCTGCCGTTTTTTCTAAGTGATATTATGATTCAGCTTAATTGTCTTGGCAAGTGATTCCAAATCATAAAAAATATGGTACTCTGACAATTTTTGTGGTTAACTTGAACTATGCAAGAAACAACTCTTTACGAGCAGATTTTAGATTTGCCGGATTTACAAGTACAGCGGGTTGAGTATGCCCCCAAGAAAATTACAGTTTTTGGTCAAATCAAAACGCTTGAACACCCTTGTCCGAACTGTCTTAAATCAACACACCAAGTCAATCAGTACACGATTCGCCAGGTTAGAGACTTGGATATCTCTGGTCGTCAAGTTTGGCTTTACTTACAAGTTAGGCAATTTATATGCGTTGACTGCAATCGATATTTTAGTGAATCTATACCATTTGCTGATGCCGGTAAAAGTTACACACGTAGGCAAGCTAAATGGATTGTTGACTGCTGTGCTCGTCAACCTTTTACAGAAGTAGGAGCGTTATTAGACGTTTGCCCAAAAACGGCAGAACGGCTTTATTACCACTATGTTCAAACTCACCTGCAGTTACCGACTCGGTATGCTCATGTGAAGCGATTAGGTATTGATGAGATTGCCCCGCACCGGCGGCCCGGACCGAAAGGGTAAAGGGCACTATGCCTGTGTACTTACCGATTTGGATAAAGGTATTGCATTAGACGTTTTGCCAAGTCGTTCAAAAGAGACCTTACTCGCTCATTTTAAGCGACTTGGCCCTAAATTTTGCCAACAAATAGAGTCTGTTAGTTTCGATATGTGGCCTGCCTATTATGCCGTCAGTAAACACTGTTTTCCGCAAGCGGTTCTGGTTATTGATCGGTTTCACGTTGTCAAATTATTGAATGATGTTTTAGATCGGCTTCGTCGAAAATTACGTGAGGAATGGCCTTGGAAAGTTGCTTTCAAAGATATCAAATGGGTGCTATTTAAATCCAAACTAACAGCTACTGAACAAACCCAATTGGACGCTGCTTTTAAACAAAGTACAGTTCTTAAAGCAGCTGTTGATTTGCGAAATACGTTCCACAGCCATTTTGAAAATGCAGTCGATTCGCCCGCTTTGTTAGGTAGTTTACAAACTTGGATAAGCCAAGCTCTTGCTTTAGGTTATGAGGGTTTTTCTCCTTTTCTAACTACGTTGACAAACTGGCTTGAACCTATTTCAAACTTCGCTCACCAGCGCCTTACCAATGCCGTCACTGAAGGGCTGAATAATGTAATTCGCTATGTAAAACGGATGAGTTATG
>JBBRUV010000187.1:0-9417 GCA_038247465.1 Cytophagales bacterium | reverse complement strand
TTACGGCGTTGAGATCGAACAGATTTTCGATTCGCTCACCGCGATGCACATCGAAACGGGGCAGCAGCGGACGTTTTCGCACGATGACTGCCGGTTTGGGTATCGCGAAAGTGTTTTCAAGCACGATCTGAAAGGCCAGTACATCATTACCTCCGTTACGTTTCGATTAAACAAAACCCCCACATTTCATACCCAATACGGAGCCATTCAGGAAACCCTCGCCGAGATGGGCATCACCGATAACACGCTCACAATCAAAGCCATCAGCGATGCCGTGATTCAGATTCGCCGAACCAAACTACCCGACCCTGCCGAGATTGGCAATGCCGGTAGTTTCTTCAAAAACCCCGAAATTCCGAAAACACAGTTCGAGACGCTGAAAGCCGCCTACCCAACTTTGCCCGGCTACCCCGTTGCTGCCCCCGACCGTATAAAAATTCCGGCGGGCTGGCTCATCGAACAGGCGGGCTGGAAAGGCCACCGGATGGGCGATGCGGGCGTTCATGCCAGGCAAGCCCTTGTTTTGGTGAACTATGGTCGGGCAACGGGTGCCGAAATCATGGCCCTCGCCGGGCAGGTTCGGCAGTCGGTGCAGGAGAAATTCGGGGTGATTATTACGCCGGAGGTGAACTGGGTATAAGACTTACAAAATCCCCTTTGCGAAGTTCAGTACGCCACCCAACTGGCTTTTTACGGCGGGTTCGGCAGCCGACCCCAGTGAGCCGAGTTTGCCAACGCTGCCCAACGCACCGTCTATCAGCGAACTACCGCCACTGAGTGCGCTGCCCCCGATGCCACCCAAGCCGCCTTTCATCAGGTTCAGGCCACCCGTGAGGGCTGCCGCCTTACCCACCAGTCCCGAACCACCACCCAGCAAACCCGATAACTGGTTGGCAGCCAGTGCGGTTTTGGCAAAACCGATGGCTTTGGTCAGCATATCGCCTTTCAGTAAACCCGATTTCGCTGCCGGAATCAGGGCTTTGAGCTTACTGGTTTGGCCCGACAATTTGTCTTTAAAATCGCCGGACGATTTCTGCGCTTCGACATCCATCGCTTTTGTGCTGGTTTCGAGTGCCTGCGCCGTGGCCGCATTATCACCTTTGGCACTGGCCGCAACTGCCTGATCGAGCTGGGTAATGGTTGAATCAGTAACAGCCGCCATTTTTACCGTGTCGGTTGCCATAACCGGAGTTATGGTTGTGGTTGGCCTGGTCGGCAATTTTGGTAGTTGAGCCAAAATTGGGGTAGTCGCGCCCATGAAAAGCGCGATGAGAGCAACGGACGAGCGATTCATGTTGATGTTCATCGTTTTATTTATTTTGATACCGTGTTGAGACGTACGAAGTACCGAAAAAGCCCGGTAAGACTCGATTAATTTTTGATTGGAACGGAATACCAGCCGCTTCACTACGCCCGAATCCGTTGTGGCTGTACCTCGAAATAAGTGAGCGACCGCCAGAGCCATTCTAACGGGCCGAACCGGAACCGAGCCAGCCACCACCGGCTAAAGACGATTTGTAGCCCCAGAATCGGGAAGGCCAGCAGAATACATTGCCACAGTTCCATCGTGCTAATCAGACCAAAGCCGTAGCCGAAGAAAATCAATCTGCCGATTAGTAAAGAACTTACCGTCAAGCAGAATCCCGCTGATAAAGCCGACCGTTTCGCTGACGGCCCCGGTCCGGGTAGCAGTATAAAACGATTGCGGCAACCCAGCCGTGACGAAGGCGTTGCCGCAGTGAACGAGCAGAATACCAAACAGTGCGAAGCCGCGTAGCGCGTCAACGGTGGCAATGCGGTCGGGAGATGCCAACGCCGGGCTTAATGCAGACGAAGGGGTAGGGTAGGGGTTCATTCGCATTTGTTGGTTTCAGAGGGCGCAAATAAACATCGGTAGTGGGCAATACAAAGTACCGGCCGTTAAAGTAGGTTAATTTCAGGATGAACGGTAAAATCGCCGGGTTAAACCCATCCAATCGGGTTTTTGCAGGATACACCAGATCTCATAGTTCGGGGCCGTATCTTTGTTTGCATGAATCGCAACATCCTCGACGGTCTCAACTTTGCCGGTAAACTCACGCCGAAACGCGTTGCCAACGCCCTGCGCGTGGTCAGCAGCTACTACCGCGCCAGGCAAACGGGCCGCGCCGACCTGCACCGGGGCCTGCCGATGTCTATTTCGTTTGAGCCAACCACGAGTTGCAACCTGCGCTGTCCCGAATGTCCGAGTGGGCTACGGTCGTTCTCGCGGCCAACGGGGATGCTCGGCGAGGAACTTTACAAACGCACCATTGACGAACTGCATGAATCGTTGCTGTACCTGATTTTTTACTTTCAGGGCGAGCCGTATCTGCACCCGCAATTTCTGGAACTCGTGCAATATGCCACCGACCGGAATATCTACACCGCCACCAGCACCAACGCCCATTATCTGACCGATGCCAATGCCCGAAAAACCGTAGAATCGGGTTTAGACCGGCTCATTATCAGCATTGACGGTACCACGCAGCGTGTTTATGAACAATATCGGGTTGGGGGGAAATTAGAGAAGGTTTTGGAAGGAACCCGCAACATCATCAAGTGGAAAAAGGCCCTCAAATCGCGGACACCGCACGTGGTGTTTCAGTTTTTGGTAGTGCGGCCCAACGAGCATCAGATTGCCGAAGTGAAACAATTAGCCCGCGAGTTGGGGGTGGATGAAGTGGGCCTAAAAACGGCCCAGATTTATGACTACGAACACGGCAACGACCTGATTCCGACGCTTGACCAATACAGCCGCTACGCCGAACAAACTGATGGCACGTACCGCATCAAAAATGGCTTTGGCGATCATTGCTGGAAAATGTGGCACTCCTGCGTCATCACCTGGGATGGCTTAGTGGTGCCGTGTTGTTTTGATAAGGACGCGCACCACCGGCTCGGCGATTTACAAACCCAAACTTTTAGCGAACTCTGGCAGGGGGCTGCTTATCAAGACTTTAGGCAGACATTACTGCGCTCCCGTTCTGAAATCGAGATGTGCAAAAACTGCACAGAAGGGACGCAGGTCTGGGCCGATTAGAGATACCCCCAACCAACCCATCGGGCTGCCCCTTACCCCTAACCCCCTAAACAGGGGGCTTAAAAAGCCTTCGGCTTTTGTGACTTTGAAGGTTTAGTGGGGGTAAGGGGCAGCCCAAAGGTTCGGTTGGGGCAAAAATGTACAGGTAAAAAAAGTCGGGCTGATACTCGCCCGCTACTTCAACGGCTGATACAACGCCGGTTTGTTATCAACCCGAACCACCAGCCGACAATCACCGACCTGCCCCCGCGTTTCGTCGCAGATGCCATCGTGAAATGCATCGAACCGGCGACCGTCGGTGGTAATGACCACAAATTTTAGCTGAAACGTGTCATTCTGCCTCAATGCAGTCAGAGCCACGCCCGCAGGCCCGACTAAATCGCTGGCTTTCAGATTGACCGTTGCTGGTAGTGTACTCACCGTCCGCACGAGTTTGTCAGCCGTACCGAGTCGCACGGGCAGCGGGCCAAGCGACCCCGCCGGATAAACGCACCCAACGCCATTGCCGCAGGCCGTCATAGAGGTAGCAAAGGTGATGCGGGGCGCGTTTAATCCAGACCAGACTTCGATGCTGGCGACTGGCACATTACGACCAAAATCGTCGCCCCGGAGCGTGAATTCAAACTCGGCGGCAGCCAGGTTTGTCACATCAAAATAGGCTTTAGCCGGGTTTACCGTTGCCACTGCCACCGCTCCGTTGGGAGCAGCCAGAATGGGGTCTTTGGTTTGGCAGGCATCGCCACCGATTACGGCGAAGGCCATCAGAAAAAGATACAGGAGTCGTTTCATGGCTTATAAATCCCAGAATACGGGTTTGTTTAGTTGATTTTGTGCGGGTGCGTTGGTGTTGGTAGTCAGTTCACGCAGCGAGTACGTGAATCGCAGCGGAAACGGATTCAGGGGTGAAATCGGAGCGAGCAGCGTTGGGAAACCCGTTCGGCGGTAGTCATTGTAAGACTCTATACCGTTGCCAACCAGCGAGATATACTTTTCGGTCATCACCGTCCGCAGCTTTCCGTCGGCGGTTCCCGCGTCAAACTGAGCCAGTCGGTTATTGGTAAAGGCTGTAATGGTGGCCGTTGGCAGTTGCGTGCCGAGGTTGCCGGGGGCAGCCGTAAACGTATTGATGGCGTCAAAATTCAGCCGGATTCCGTTGCCGAGGTACGTGCGGGCTTCGCCGGTGGTGCCGAGGGTAAGGGCGGCTTCGGCCAGAATAAACTGCACCATCGAAGCCGTAATCATCGGAAAAATCCCCGCACCGGAGCCATCCGTTGTTCCCACAATTCGGTGTGCTGCCGGGCTGTTGGCTCCCATATTGGTCAAAAACGTGTTGCTGACGGGCAAAGCCGTAATCGGATTGTTGTCGTACAAACCACCGTATGGATACAGCCCGACGGTGGCCCGCACCGCATTGTCGGCGGGTGCGCCGGTAGGGTCGCCGGTAAACCGACCGCCGTAGCCGTTGCTCGTCCGGGTAAAATTCACGCCCGCGTTGTTGGTCTGGCGATAGACATAATACCGCAAACGCGGGTCGTCGGCGTTGTAGAGCCGTTCCATAAATCCCTGATCCATCCAGAAATCTTTGGTGGCCCGATACTCGCTGATGTGCACCGGATGGCGGTTTTGGGGGGTCTCGGTGCTGCCAAACTGAAACTGAAAATTCTGGGCGTTGGTGCTGATGAGCTGCCCGCCCGCAACAAGCGCGTTGATGGCTGTGCGGGCCGCGTCGCGCTGAGTTGGCACCAGCCGAATCTGGTTGTAGAGTTTCAGTTTCAGGCTGTTAGCGGCCCGAGTCCAGAGCGTCCGGTCGCCCCTATAAAACAGATCAACGGTGCCGGGCGAGACGTATGGCGTTTTGTTGAGGTCGGCAATACCGTCGTCAATGAGTGTAAACAGCGCGGTATAAACGTCTTCGCCCTTGTCGAATTTGGCGTTCAGGTTGCCATCGCCTTTCGAGGCCTCGCTGAACGGTACATCGCCCCACAAATCAACCATAATGCTGTAAATGTAGGCTTTCTGAATTTTGGCGATCCCCACATAGCCCCACTGACTGCCAGCGGTTCCCTGCCGAATGATGCCTTCGATGTCGTTCAGCGCGTCGGCATACAGGCTGTTCCAGTTGGCCTGAAACGTTGCCCCGCTAAAGTCGAATCGGCTGGCTCCGTTTTGGGTGGCGTGTTGCACGATTACGGTAGCCGTGCGGTTGACGGTGCCGCCCCCAATATTGATTACCATTGACGCTTGCGTAGCGGGCAACAGCAGCTCAAGCACCGGCTGTGAGGGCGTATTAGGGTCAACGTTAATGTCGAGAAACTGATTGCAGCCACTCAGACCGACCGTGAGACCGAGGGTAAAAAGTATGATTTTTATGATTTTCATGGTTGATGCCGGTTAGAATGTGACACGAAGATTAACACCCAGCCGCCGGGTGGTGGGAATGGCAACGAGATCGAAACCTTGCCCGTTGCCCGCGCCGAGCGAGTTTACTTCGGGATCAAAATTCATGTATTTCGGGAAATTTGGAGCCAGGTACCACAGATTTCGGCCACTGACCGACAAGCTCGCCGAGCCAAACGGCGTGCGTTTGAGCAGGCTGGCGGGCAGTTGATACCCAAACGACACCTCGCGGAGCCGGAACGTGGTGGCATCCCAAACCCGGAACTCATCTGCCGTTCCCTGACTACCGGCAAATGCCCCGGTGCCGAAATAAAACTCGTTTACCGAGATCGGAATATTGTTGGGTTTCTTGGCTCCGTCGGCACCCAGAATAGGTAGTTTTGTGTTGGGGTCGCCCAGCACACCGGGCGGCACCAGCACCTGATTCCGGTCTTCATTGTCGCGGGTGATACCCCGGCTCAACATCTCGGCTACCGACACGCTCAGAATATCTCCGCCCTGTCTCCAGTCAACCAATGCGCTCAGGGTGAAGCCTTTGTAAGTTACGGTGTTGGTCAGGCCCAGAATGAAATCGGGGTTCGGATCGCCCACCGGCCCCTGCCGGTCGGCCAGAATCGCTTTGCCCGTAAGGGGGTTAATAAGCAGGTTGTTTTCGGTATCGCGCAGGTAATATTCGCCCCGGATCAGGCCGTAGGGTTGCCCCACCACGTGCATACTGCCAATGGTGCCGGTGATGCTGTTGTAGGTCAGTTCCCGCGGTCCGCCGAGGTCAAGCACAATGTTTCGGTTGCGGGTGAAGGCCACATAAGCCGTCCATTTCAGGCCGTTACTCAACTGCACGGGCGTGAGGTCAAGCCCAATTTCGATACCCGCGTTGCGTACCCGGCCCAGGTTGACCACCCGCGTCAGGTAGCCCGACGACGGAGCCACCTCGACCGTGAAAATCTGCGCCGAACTGATTTTGTTGTAATACGTCAGATCAAGTCCAATCCGGTCGTTAAAAAAACGAAGCTCGGTGCCGGTCTCAAACTCGCGGATAAATTCGGGCCGTAAGGTGTTGCTGCCCAGCCGGTTGCTTTGCGTGAGGGTGTTTACGCCGTTGAAAGGCGAGGCATTGTTGACCGGCGACGGATTTGAAAAGCCGGGATTGATACCAAACACGGTCTGCGTCTGATACGCACTGGCTTCGTTGCCAACAATGGTGTAGCCCGCCCGGATTTTACCGAACGACAAAAACTTGGGTCTCGTGCCAAACAGTTCCGTGAAGACCAGCGAGCCGTTTACGCCCGGATAAAAATAACTCCGGTTGTTGCGGGGCAGCGTTGACGAAATATCGTTCCGCGCCACCACGTTCAGAAACGCAAAGTCGCGGTAAGCGAGTTGAACATCCCCAAAAAACGCAAAGAATCGCTGTTTCACGAGGTTACCGCCCGGTACCGGCTGCACCAGTTGAATGCGGGTGTTGTTGAGATTGGCAATGCCCGGCACAATAATTCCGTCGCCAAAAACCACGCTCCGTTCCGTCATCCGCTGGTTTATATTGTTGCCCAGAATAGCCCGCAGGTTCCAGTTTGGGCCCAGATCGCGGTTGACCGTTACAAGCAGGTTGCCGTCGAGTTCTTGCCGGTAAATATTGTCTTCGGTAATGTTGCCGTTCGGGAACACCTCGCCCCCGCGTCCGTTCACGTTGCGTCGGCGGTCGGTGTAGGCGTTGAACCCGGCAGTGTACTGTATATTAAGCCACGAAAGCGGGTCGAGACCGATGGTGAATTTGCCGAAATAGCGATCTACTTTGCTCGTAAAAGGACTGTTGCGGACCGACCAGTACGGGTTGTCCACGCCAAAACGGTCATAGACGCTGGCTCCGGTAACGGGGTTTTGGAAAGGATAGCCCGTCAGGTCGTAACTCGTTGGTGTCCAGGGCAAAATCTCGATGGCCGACGGGCCGCTGCCGATACTCGACGTAAGCTGGGGCGAGGTCTGATTGGTATTCACATACGACAGCGAGCCGTTGACGTAGAAGCCGTTGCTCAATTGGGCATTGCCGCCGATGTTGAACGTGGTGCGGCTGATGGCGTTAAAGGGCACGATGCCTTTATTTTCGGTGCGCGAAAACCCGGCAGTCAGGTTCGATTTTTCGCTGCCGCCCGACACGTTCAGCGCGTTTTCATAGACGTACCCTTTTTGGTAAAAGTTGTCGTAATTCTGCTGCCCGAAGGGTTCGTAGTTTACTTTTTTGCCGACTAACCCAGGGAAAACCGCCGGGTAGCGCACGCCCACCGGGTGCAATATCGAATCAATGGCTGCGTATGGCGCACCCCATGAGCCAAACACGCCGTAGCGGGTATCCCACTCGGTGCCTTGCCCATAGGTAGTCTGGTATTCGGGCCGCCCGGCAATCTGCTCGGTCGAATACGAGGTATTGTAAGCGATTTCCAGCCCTTTGCGGGTTTTCTTTTTGCCCGATTTTGTGGTGATTACAATGGCACCGTTGGCCGCCCGCGAGCCGTACAGCGCAGCCGCAGCCGCGCCTTTCAGCACGGTCATGTTTTCGATATTGTTCGGGTCAAGGTCAAAAGCGCGGTTGGTAAACGTGGCTCCACTGGCAAACCCGCCGTCGGTCTGGAACGACGAGTTATCGAACGGAATCCCGTCCACCACAAACAGCGGCTGGTTATTGTTGGAGAGCGACGAATTTCCCCGGATGGTGATGTTGGTTGACCCCCGGCGGCTCCGCCCGCACCCTGCACGTTCACCCCGGCCACCTTGCCCGTGAGCGCACGGAGCGGGTCGGGTTCAGACACCTGCGCGAGCCGGTCGCTGCTGATAGTCGTGACTGAGTAGCCGAGGGCTTTTTTCTCGCGGGCGATGCCCACTGCCGTCACCACCACCTCGGAGAGTTGTTTGGTATCGGCTACCAGCACCACGTCAATTTCGGCGCGTGTGCCAACCGTGATTTCCTGCGAGTTGAACCCCACCGACGACACGATGAGCGTAGTGGCTCCGGCAGGCAGATTGAGCAGAAAGTTACCCTGCGCGTCGGAAACCACGCCGACCGATGTGCCTTTGGCGGTGATGTTGACACCGGGAAGGGGCGTTTTTTCAGCGGCATCAGTAATCTGGCCCCGGATGGTTCGTTGCTGGGCCATACTGCACAGGGGCAGCAGCAGCAAACCGATAAATAGTAGAAATAAATGACGCATAGACTACGAAGATGGCAATTTGTTAGACACTAAATCAGATAAGCGTTCGGCTAAGTTAAAGAATGGTTAAATCATTTTAGCCAAAATATTATTTTAAATAAGTTAGTTAATGCAAAATATTTTATTTGTTAAATTTCTGATGATCTCCATAAATTTCTGCACTTCATACCATTGGCATTTTCGGACTTGTACCGATTTCCAACAAAAAATGGCAATTTTGGGCTTTCTACTACCTGTCTGTCTTTCTGTATATGCTCAGTCGCGTTGCCAACTCAATTTACTGGATGAACCGCTACATCGAGCGGGCCGAAAACTACGCCCGGTTCATGAGCGTTAATTTCAACCTCGCCCTCGATCTGCCGCCCAACGTGACGCAGCAGTGGGAGCCATTGCTGATTGCCACCGCCGATAATTTTGATTTCTACAAGCATTTTCAGGAGCCAACCCGCGAAAATGTAATCGAATTTATGACCTTCGACAAGCGCAACGCCAACTCGATTGTCTCCTGCCTGAGCAACGCCCGCGAAAACGCCCGCACCATCCGCGAGAGTATTTCCAAAGAAATGTGGGAACACCTGAACCAGTTTTACCTCATGGTGGGCGACGTAGGCGGGCGGCACACCGATTGGGATCAGACCGAGATGCAGGATTTTCTGACCACAATTCGCAACGGAACCCAGCTTTATTACGGCATTATTGATGCCACCATCACTCGCAACGAAGCCTGGCATTTTGGGCGGGTGGGCCGATTTATAG
>JBBRUV010000186.1:0-9477 GCA_038247465.1 Cytophagales bacterium | reverse complement strand
GTTGCCCGTTGCCGATGGTGGTTAACATCCGTCCGCCCGGCAGACAGATACGGGTCAGTTTGCCCGACAGCAACCGTGATTCGGCACCATCGGCATCAAAAACCGCGAATTTAAGGCTCGACGAACCACTGTTCAGGACGAGTAACCGGCCGTATTGTGGGGTCTGGTTGGTCATTGGTGTTAGCCCACCACAACGGCATCGGCGGGCAAGCGTTCCTGCTCCAGATAGGTCAGGTTGTTGAGCGTCGTGTGGGCAATTTGTTCGAGGGCTTCGCGGGTAAAAAACCCCTGATGGGCCGTAACCAACACATTTGGCGCGTGGGTCAGGGCGTTCAGATCGGCATCGGGCAGGGCTTTGGCCGACCAATCGGCGTAGAAAAAACCGTCTTCCAACTCATACACATCAATTCCCAACGCCCCCAATTTCCCCGTTTGCAGGGCCGTCAGCACGGCGGGCGTATCGAGCAAACCGCCCCGGCTGGTGTTGATCAGGTACGCGCCGGGTTGCATTTGGGCCAAGGCCGATTCGTTGATGAGGTGGTGCGTTTCGGGAGTCAGCGGGCAATGCAGCGATACCACATCGGACTCCCGCAAGAGGTCATTGAACGGCAAATATTCTACGCCCAATTCCTGCAACACCGCCGACCGCACGTTGTCGTAGGCCAGCACGTGACACCCAAAGCCGAGCATGATCCGGGTGAATGCCGACCCGATTTTACCCGTTCCAACAACGCCGACCCGCTTGCCGTAAAGGTCGAACCCCATCAGGCCATCGAGCGTGAAGTTGTTTTGGCGGGTGCGCCGGTAAGCAACGTACGTTTTGCGGTTGAGGGCCATCAGCAGCGCAACGGCGTGTTCGGCAATGGCGTGGGGCGAATAGGCCGGGACGCGCAAAATCTGGATGCCCAACTGCTTGGCCGACGACACATCAACCTGATTGACACCCGTGCAGCGCAGCGCCACGATCCGAATGTTTTGTTTTATCAATGCCTGCAACGTGGGCCGGGTGAGGTGGTCATTCACAAACACGCACACGGCCCGATTGCCAGCCGCGAGGTGCGCCGTTTCGGGCGTGAGCGTTTCGGCCAAAAACGTGAGTTGATGGCGATGGTTAGCGTTGGCTGCTTCCAGAAACGGCACTTCGTACTGGTGGCAACTGAAAAAGACGATGTTCATAATTGGTTGAGAAACTACGTACTGTTGCGCCAAAGGTGGCGGTTTTGCAAGGGGTAACCTATGACGGTCGTCACAGCCCGAACTGACGGTTATCATGGTTAGCCCATCGGCCCGTATTACCCAAAATGACCGTTCAGGTAGCTGTTCGTTTTTTCCTCGGCAGGATGCGCAAACAGGTCTTTGGTGTTGTTGATTTCGATCAGTTTGCCGAGGTAAAAAAACGCGGTCTCGTCGCTGACGCGGCTGGCTTGCTGCATATTGTGCGTGACAATAACAACGGTGTAGGTTTTCTTTAATTCGGCGATGAGTTTTTCGATCACTTCGGTCGCAATCGGGTCGAGGGCCGAGGTCGGTTCGTCCATCAAAATCACCGTCGGCACAATCGCCAGGGCCCGCGCAATGCACAGCCGTTGCTGCTGCCCGCCCGACAGCGACAGGGCCGATTGGTGCAGTTCGTCTTTCACCTCGTCCCACAAATCGGCCTGCCGGAGTGCGGCTTCAACGGCTTCGTGTAAGGCTTTCCCGGACTTCAACTTGTTAATAATCAGCCCATACGCCACATTGTCGAAAATGGATTTGGGAAACGGATTCGGTTTCTGAAACACCATACCGACCTGCCGCCGGAGTTCATACACGTCGTAATCGGGGGCGTAAATGTCCTGCCCATCAAGCTGAATGGTGCCTTCCATACGGGTCTTGGGCAGCAGGTCGTTCATCCGGTTCAGGAGCCGCAAAAACGTAGATTTTCCGCAACCCGACGGGCCAATCAGGGCCGTTACCTGCTTCGGGTTGATGGTTAGGCTCACATCGGTCAGGGCTTGTTTGGGCCCGTAAAAAAAGCTGACGTGCTGCGCGTTGATTTTGGGATCGGGCATATTGGCTGATTGAATTGCGTGTAAAACCCCACCCCCGGCCCCTCCCCTGTTTTCAGGGAAGGGGCCGGGGGTGGGGTTTTACACGACTAACTACTTTGCCCACTGATTGCGGAGGTAAATCGCTGCGCCGTTCATCAAAAACGTAATCACCAACAACACCAAAATAGCGGCTGCGGCATTGGTGAAATAAGCGGCTTGCGGGCGCGAAATCCAGTTATAAATCTGCAGCGGCAACACCGTGTAGGGGTCAAACACCGACTGCGGCACCGACACAAACACCTTCGCCCCAATCACAATCAACGGGGCCGTTTCGCCGATGGCCCGAGACAGGGCCAGAATAATACCCGTCAGTACACCACCGCCCGCTGCGGGCAACACCTGCTGACTCACGGTTTGCCAGCGCGACGCACCCAGCGCGTAGGAAGCCTCACGGACGGATGCCGGAACCGTTTTCAGGGCTTCGCGGGTGGCAACGATGATGACGGGCAAAATCAGCAACGACAGCGTGAAGGCTCCGGTGATAAAACTGGCCCCCAGATGCAACAACCGCGCAAAAAGCTGCAAGCCCAGCAAGCCGTAAATCACCGACGGAACCCCGGCTAAGTTGTTGATATTGACTTCCAGAAACCCCGCCAGCCGATTCGCATTGCCATATTCTTCCAAATAAATGCCAGCCGCCACGCCCACCGGAATCGCCAGCAACGCCGTCAGCACCATGAGCCAGGCCGTGCCAACGAGGGCGGGCAAAATCCCCGCTTTTTGGGCAAACCGCGACGCTCCGCCCGACAGAAACGCCCGCGATAGTCGCTGAACGCCATCCCAAAGCAGCACGCCAACCAAAAACAACAGCACCGCCAGCCCTAAGCCCGTTGCCACAATGCCCAATCCCCGAAAAAGCCGGTCCTGCTGTCGGTTGCCCGACAGTGCGTTTGCCTTAGTCATATTGTTCGCGGAACCGTTTGTTGAGAAAATACCCGACCGTATTCAGCCCGAAAGCCAGCACAAACAGCGTTAGGCCAGCCGCAAAAATGGTGTTGTATTCCAACGATCCCTGCGCCACGTCGCCCTGACTGATTTGCACGATAAACGTGGTGATGGTCTCGACCGGCACCAACGGATTGAGCGTGAGCCGGGGTTGCTGTCCGGCGGCAACGGCCACAATCATTGTCTCGCCGATGGCCCGCGAAATCGCCAGAATCACTGACACCATCACGCCCGAAAACGCGGCTGGCAACACCACCTGCAGGGCGGTTTGCATCCGGGTTGCGCCCAGCGCGGCTGCCCCCTCGCGCAGTCCCTGCGGCACGGCTCGCATGGCATCTTCGCTCAACGACGCCACCAACGGCAGCAGCATGAACCCCATCACCAACCCCGGCGAGAGCGCGTTGAACCCCGACAGGCCCGGAATCAGGCGTTGCAGCAAGGGCGTTACCACCGTCAGCGCGAAATAACCATAGACAATCGTGGGGACGGCGGCCAGCAGTTCGAGCATCGGTTTTAGGGTGTTGCGAAGCGTTGGCCGGGCGTATTCGCTCAAATAAATAGCAATCAGCAAGCCAAGCGGCAGGGCCACCAGCAAGGCAATGGCGGTGGTCAGCACGGTACCGCTGAGCAGGGGTAAAATGCCGAAATGTTTATCGGTCGCCAAGGGTGTCCATTGCGTATCGGTCAGGAAATCCCAGAGCGATACATCCCGAAAAAAGGCCACCGAATCGAATAGCAACACGCCCACAATACCGACAGTGGTGAGCAGACTGATACTGCCACAACCCGCCAGAAACAGTTCGATAACGCGCTCGGTGGTGCGTTGGCGGGTTCGGGTTGGTGGGTTGCGGGTTGGCATATCAGCGCAGTACCTGCTCTAAACGAACGCCCGATTCTTTCTTGCCCGCAAATAACGAACCCGCTTTTTCGGACATAAATCGCTGCCTGACAAGCTGATACAGCGTTGATGAAAACGGAACGTAGCCCGTTTCTTTGACTAAAACCGGAGCCTGTTTCAGCAGAAACGCCACAAACTGCCGCACGATGGGTCGCCGGGCCTGCTCGCGGCTCAGGTAGATAAACAAAGGCCGGGTAAGGGGTTGGTACAGCCCGGTACGGACGGTTTCATACGTCGGCAGAACGCCCGCCTTGCCGTTCGCGTCCTGTTCGTCGTCAATGGCGACGGGGTTGAGTTTGGTTTTATTTTCCAAATAATACGCCAGGCCGAGGTAGCCCAACGCCAACGGGTCGGTCGAAATGCCCTGCACCAGCACGTTGTAATCTTCGCTCGACGTATAATCGCCCCGGCTGGCCCGGCTCGTACCGACGACGGCTTCGGTAAAATATTGATACGTTCCCGACGTAACACCCGCGCCGTAAAGGTGGATTTCGCGGTCGGGAAATTCGGGGCGAATCTGGTTCCAGCGCATCAGTTTTCCTTGCGATTTGGGCTGCCAAATTCGCTTCAACTCGCTCACCGTCAGCGTTTTTGCCCACGTGTTTGATGTTGGCACCACCACCGACAGGCCGTCGTAGGCGATGGGCAGTTCGATGAGTGCTAATCCGGTTTCGTAGGCCGTTTTGAGTTCGGCGGGGGTGATGGGCCGCGACGCGTCGGCAATATCGGTGTCGCGCCGGAGTAGTTTAGCCAGTCCGCTGCCACTGCCCGACACGCCGATAGCGATAGAAAAATCGGGGTATTTTTTCAGAAACTCCTCGCTTGTGGCCTCCATGATGGGATACACCGTACTCGACCCGTCTATCAGGAGCAGGTTGTCGTTTTTTTGGTTGCAGCCGAACAGCACCCCCACCAAAAGGGCAATACTGTATCTGTGTTTAACGCGCCTGATTGTGATTGCCATACCGCCCGGCGTTGCCTACACCCCACCCAATTTGTTCAGCAAAGGAACCCGTTTGGGCGGCAGTTAGCGAATAAAATTAGGCTATGGGATTACTCGGTTGATAATCAGAATTTTGCGTGACATTCATCATATCGTCACCTGTCCATCGTCATAGTTAGCCGGACGGCTGGGCCGTAGGTTTGCGCCATTTGGCCTTCGAAACGCACCAGGCCAACGCCAACATGAACCACAGCACAATGAATCACGGCCCGATGAAGCCGGGCGAACACGACATGGCCGGTCAGATGAATCACGGCCCGATGAAGCCGGGCGAATCCGGCATGACGCACGACCACGGCGCGATGATTGCCGATTTTCTGCGTCGGTTCTGGATTTGCGTCGCCCTGTCGGTGCCGGTGGTGCTGTTCTCGCCCATGTTTCAGAATTTGGTCGGCTACCAGTTAGATTTCCCCTACCGCAATTGGCTGGTATTGGTGCTGGCAACGGTTATTTACGGCTACGGCGGCTGGCCGTTCCTGACCGGCATGGTGGGCGAACTGCGTAGTCGGCAACTCGGCATGATGACGCTTGTGGCGGTAGCCATCACCACTGCCTACGTGTACAGCGTCGTGGTGCTGGTGGGCTGGTTAGCAGGTATGGACTTCTTTTGGGAACTCGCCACGCTGATCGACATCATGCTGCTGGGGCATTACATCGAGATGAAGTCGGTGGCCGGGGCTTCGCACTCGCTCGAACTAATCGTGAAGATGCTGCCGTCGGATGCCCATAAAGTTGACGGGACTAAAATCAGCAACGTAAAAGTGGATACGCTGACCGTCGGCGATGTGGTGCTGGTGCGGCCCGGCGAGCGCGTTCCGACCGATGGGGAAGTGGTTTCGGGCAGCAGCTCGGTCAACGAAAGTATGCTGACCGGCGAAAGTGTACCGGCTCAGAAGACAGTGAAGGATACGGTGATTGCCGGGGCGGTCAATGGCGAAGGCTCCCTCAACATCCGGGTCACGCACAAGGGCGAAGACAGCTACCTCAACAAAGTGGTGAAAATGGTGCAGGAGGCTCAGGACGCGAAGTCGCAAACGCAAACCCTTGCCGACCGGGCCGCTGGCTGGCTCACCATCATATCGCTGTCGGTGGGGCTGATAACCCTCGTGGCCTGGCTGTGGGCGGGGAAAGATGCGGCCTTCGCCATCGAGCGGATGGTGACGGTGATGGTCACGACCTGCCCCCACGCGCTGGGCGTAGCGATTCCGCTGGTGGTGGCCATCTCGACGGGCATTTCGGCCCGCAATGGGCTGCTGATTCGCAACCGGACGGCGTTTGAAGAAGCCCGCAAGATCACGGCGATGGTCTTCGACAAAACCGGTACCCTCACCGAAGGGGCTTTCGGCGTAACCCGGGTCAAAACCCTGACCGACGGCGTGGATGAAAACAAGTTGCTGGGTACGGTGGCCGCGCTGGAACAACAATCGCAACACCCCATTGCCGAGGGCATTGTCCGGGAGGCTAAAAAGCGTACCCTCGACCTGCCTGCCATCAGTGATTTCCAGTCCATTACCGGCAAGGGCGTATCGGCCACGGTGGACGGCAAGTCCTGGCTGGTAGTAAGCCCGGGCTATTTGAAGGAGAAAAATATTGAGCAACCCAACGATGCTTTTGGCAGTGGGGCCGAAACGGTGGTTTTTGTGCTGATAGACGATAAACTCGCCGGGTACGTGGCCTTAGCCGATAAAATCCGCGACGACTCCAAAGAAGCCGTGCAGCGGTTGCAGCAGTCGGGTATCAAAGTCTATATGGCCACCGGCGACAACCAGAAAGTAGCCGATGCCGTGGCGAAAGAGCTTGGCCTCGATGGTGTCTATGCCGAGGTGCTGCCCGACCAGAAAGTGAAGATTGTCAAAGACTTACAGGAGCAGGGTCAGTTTGTGGCCATGACCGGCGACGGGGTCAACGACGCCCCGGCGCTTGCCCAGGCCAATGTCGGCATTGCGGTTGGCTCCGGCACCGACGTAGCCGCCGAAACCGCTGATATCATCCTGGTCAACAGTGACCCGACCGACATTACGAACTTAGTTGATTTCGGGAAGGCCACCTACCGCAAGATGGTGCAGAACCTGGTGTTGGCTACGGGCTACAACGTCATCACGATTCCGCTGGCTGCCGGGGTGCTCTATCCACACTTTGTGCTTAGCCCGGCTATCGGTGCGGTGCTGATGAGTGCCAGCACGGTCATTGTAACCCTCAACGCGCAGTTGCTGAAACGAAGTTTGAGCGGGAAGCCGGGCAAACCCGAAACCCCCGGTAAATGAACGATTTACATGACAGAAACACCAGAAAAAACTGACCTCAAGACTGACCTCACAACTGGCCTTACTTCAACGCAGGCCGCGCAAAACCGCACTGAATTTGGCCCCAACGCACTCGAAACCGTTAAGCCTGAACCCTGGTATGTGCTGCTTTTTCGGCAGGTCAAGAGTCTGATTGTGGTCGTGCTGGCGGTGGCCGCCGGGCTGTCGTTTGCGCTGGGCGATACGGTCGAAGGCTGGGCTATTCTGGTGGTGCTGGCCCTCAACACCCTCATTGGCTTTACCTTAGAATGGAACGCCCGGCAATCGATGAATGCCCTGCGCCAGTTGGGAACGGCCCGCGCCAAAGTCATGCGCGACGGAAAGGTGCAGGAAATCTCGTCGGACGATGTGACCCCCGGCGATTTGCTGCTGGTCGAAGCGGGTGATTTGGTAGTGGCCGATGCTGACATAGTTGAGGTTCATCAGCTTGACGTGGACGAATCTACGCTGACGGGCGAGTCGTTGCCGGTTACCAAAACCACCGAACCAACCCGCGCCGATGCCCCCCTCGGCGACCAGCACAACCGACTTTTCAAAGGCACTGCCGTAACCGCCGGCACGGGCCGGGCCATCGTAACGGCCATTGGCGGGCAAACCGAATTGGGCAAAATCAGCCAGTTGGTCGGGCAGGACGAACACAACAGCACCCCGTTGGAAGAAAAATTGGACGGTCTCTCGAAAGTACTCATCGTGGTGGTGCTGGTGTTTTCCGCGCTCTTTGTGGGGGTGGGCCTGTGGCGGGGCGAAGCGGTGGGGCGGCTGGTCGAAACATCCATCGCGCTCTTTATTGCGGCCATTCCAGAGGGTATGTCCATCGTGGCTACCATTGCCTTAGCCAACGGCATGATTCGGCTGGCCCGCCATAAAATACTGGTCAAACGGCTGTCGGCGGTGAGTACGCTGGGCGAAACCAACGTCATTTTTACCGATAAAACCGGCACCCTCACCGAGAATCGCATCACCGTGTTCAGCCTGCAACTAACTGACAACGAGAAAGATGCGTATGCTGAACTGAAAACCAAAATCAAGCCGCCATCCGTAGCTATCGTGCAGGGCGAGGCCACATTACCCGACACCGAACCGTTCAAAAAATTGGTGCTTATAGGCATCCTCTGTAATAATGCCGAAGTGAGTCCGGCAGACGAGAACCCCCAAGATTTAGGCGATCCGATTGAAGTGGCCCTGTTGAAATTTGGCATCGCAGCCGGGCAGGAAGCGGCCAAACATCGGGCCGACTATCCGCGTTTGGCCGAGCAGGCGTTTAGCCCCGACACCCGGCAAATGGCGACTCTGCATCAGCACGGGCCGGGCTATCTGGTAGCCGTGAAAGGCGCGTTGGAAGAACTCCTGACCCGTTGCCCGGCCCTGACCGCCGATCAGCGCACCCGCCAATCCCAACGCGCCGAAGCGATGGCCAAAGACGGGCTGCGGACCCTCGCGTTTGCCTGGCGCGAAACCACCGAACAACCCGACCACGCCACCTTTGCCGATGGAGACCTGACGTTTGCGGGGCTGATCGGCTTCTTGGACCCGCCCCGCTTAGCCGTTGTTCCCGCCCTGAAAGCGTGTCGAAAAGCCGGCATTCAGGTGGTGATGGTGACGGGCGACCACCCCACCACCGCCCTTACCATTGCCCGGCAGGTGCAACTCATCGAACCAACGGATACGCTGACGCTGACCGGCAAGGAACTCAAACCCGCCGACCAACTCACCGCCAACGAACGCGAACAGCTCCTGCAATGCCGGGTGTTTGCCCGCGTGAGTCCGGCACAGAAACTGGCCCTGATTGATTTTTATCAGCAGCAAAACAACGTCGTCGGCATGATTGGCGACGGGGTAAACGACGCACCCGCCCTGAAAAAAGCCAACATCGGCATTGCGATGGGCCTGCGCGGGACGCAGGTGGCGGCAGAAGCGGCCGATTTGGTGCTGAAAGACGATTCGTTTGCGTCCGTGGTGCGGGCCGTCGGGCAGGGGCGGGTCATGTTCGAGAATATCCACAAATTCGTGGTGTTCCTGCTATCTTGTAACCTGAGCGAAATTTTGGTGGTGGCTTTGGCCGGGCTGATTGGCTTGGGCAATCCGTTGTTGCCCCTGCAAATTCTGTTTATCAACATCGTAACCGACGTGTTTCCGGCGTTGGCCCTGGGGTTTGGCCGCGAAAACAAAGTACTCATGAAACAGCCCCCGCGTTTGGCCAACAGCCCCCTGTTAAGCCGCGAAGACTGGCAGCAGATC
>JBBRUV010000185.1:0-9512 GCA_038247465.1 Cytophagales bacterium | reverse complement strand
GTTAAAGCCAACGCGGGGCGAGAACAAAGGCGTTTGCTTGGGTAAGTCCAGTGAATTCAGTTTGACGGGCGTTCCGTTCTCGTTGTAGTACTGAATATCCGGGAAGTAAGCGGCTCCCCGGTCAATGTTTTCCTGGATTTTCTCTCTCGTATTAAAATACAGCGGCACGTCCACTTTCAGCCCGTAGGTCAGGTTGAATTTGGGCGTAACGGCAAACTCGTCTTGCCCATACACCGAAAACTGCCCTACGTTTGTTTCGGCCAACGCCCACTTGCCAGCAGCAAAGGTGCTCTTTGCACCCGCTACCGACTTCGCGAAATCAGCCGTTTTACTTGCAGCTACAAAATCCGTCACTGACCCATAACCCGGCCCAAACACGCCATCGTAGGTGCCGAGGTTAAACGAGTTATCGAAACTGAACTTCTCGAAACTCGTGCCGAGCGTGATTGTGTGCTTGCCAGCGTAGATGTTAAAGTTGTCGGTAAACTGAAACACGCGCTGATCGAGCCGGTTATTGATCGAAAACGGCTCATGCCCGGCCACAATGTAGCGCACCCCGTCTTTGTTGATGTTGACGGTCGGAAAGGGAGTCGAGAAGGGGTTCCGCGAATCGTTAAAGACCGTATAACCCACCTGCAACTTGTTGGCATATTTGCCGTTGAAGTTCGAGTTCAGTTCTATAATTCCGCCGTTTAGTTTGTTTACGATCTGATAACCAGACGAGTAGTACTGCAACGTGAGAAAGTCAGGCCCGCGCCGACCGATGGCTGAGGGGTTGGCGGGCAGGTCGCGTTTGGCATCCAGAAAGTTGTAAATAAACGACAGCTTGTGGTTTTGGCTGATGTTCCAGTCTAACTTCACGATACCCTTGTTGTTAGTCGTTTTGTGGGTGAAGTTTTCGTAAGTACCCGGTTCGTAGCCTAAACCGCGCAGGGTTGTTCCTACCAGCTCAAGGTCAGATGCCAGCACCCGCGACACGTTTGTCCCCGTCAAACCGGGCCGATTTGCCACCCAGCCTGCCGTGCCGAGGTCAGACCGGCGGTCAATTTCAGCGTTGATAAAGAAGAACAGCTTGTTTTTAACCAGCGGCCCACCGAGGCTAAACCCGAACTGGTTTTGGCTCGAAGCCGGCACCGTGATGTCGGTGCCTTTGACGCGCTTGCCGGTCAAATCCTGATTCCGGGTAAAGCCAAACACAGTTCCATGCACGTCGTTGGTTCCTGATTTTGTCACGGCGTTGACTGCCGCGCCCGTAAATCCCGACTGCGTAACATCAAACGGCGACAGGGCTACCTGCACCTGCTCAATGGCATCAAGCGAAACGGGTTGCGCGTCGGCCTGACCGCCCGGCGTGGCCGCATCCAGCCCGAACGGGTTGTTGAAATTGGCCCCGTTCAGCGAGAAGTTATTATAGCGGAAGTTACGTCCGCCAAACGAACCATCTCCGCCCGACATCGGCGTTAGGCGGGTGTAATCAAAAATCGAGCGTTTGATGGTTGGTAACGTGCGGAGTTGCTCGCTGCTGATGTTGGTTTGTGCACCGGTGCGGGCGTTGCTCAGCACATCGTTGGCATCGGCAGAGATTTTCACCTCGGTCAGCGTTTGGCTCTCGGCCACGAGTTTGGCGTTGAGAGGCAATTTTTGGCCCAGACTCAGCGAAACGTTCTCGATGGTTTGGGTTTTGAAGCCGACGTAGGTAATCGTGATGGTATATGGCCCGCCAACGCGCATATTGGGCAGGTTATACTGGCCTTCGGTGCGGGTGATAACGCCATATCGGGTGCCGGTAGGCTGATGCACGGCCAGAATGTTGGCTCCGGGCAACCCAGCCCCGCCCTGATCGGTAACATTGCCGTAAACTGAGGCCGTTGTCACCTGGGCGTAAGTAGTTGAAAAGCCAGCCAGAAGCAGAGCAATCATGTAGAGAGTTTGACGCATAATAGGTTAGAATACAGTTAGATGAATACTACTTGTAAAAATAGCCTATGGGGTTTAAACGCTTCACATTTACTTCATATATTCGTAATAATTCCTTAATAAATGACAACATGAAACTAAGCGTGATTGAGTGCAGTAGAGATGGTTAAAGCACTTTCCGAACGTCTTCGGTAGTCATGTTTAATTAGATTTCATTAGATTATATATTTTTAGTACAGAAATAGTGTTATTAAATTAGAGTAAAATTTTTTAAACATAAAAAGAAGTTATAATATTGTGCTGGTTACAGTCAGTACAAACTAAATGCGGATAATGGCGGCTAATTTGGTTAAGAAGATTCTGGAGGATGGCGGGTTCACACAGCGCGAACTTTCTGAAAAAAGTGAAGTGAGCCTGGCAACGATTAACCAGGTGTGTAATCAGCGGCTTGACGTTACGACGCGAACAAAGAGCAAAATCCTGAAAGGCTTAAATCTGCTAACGGCTGGCGAGTTGAGCCCCGGCACTGTATTTGTGCTACCCGAAGAACCGTTGTCAACATCTGGGAATCAATAAAGCCTCAGCCAGATTCCTTATGTTGTACCTTTGCATCCCCTTTTTAATGGAGTATCCATATGCGCATTTCACCCGAACTAATTAAGCAGCGTATTATCACCCGTCGGTTCGCTAAACACTCGTTTACAACGGGTTACGGCTCGCTGGTGTCAGTTTATGACGTTTCAGAACACCAAGAACGAGACGAATCGCCCTATCCGTTTTCTGGGAACCAAGCCATTGTTTACCTAACCGAAAAACCTTTTGAAGCAGATCGGCGAAATATTGGCCGTGACTGGCAGCGCGTAGGAAATCAGCTTAAAAAAACAAGCCCGGCAATATCGGAGTCGGCGACTATCAAAATTGGTTTAGCCAAGCCTGTATCTGCTCCACAGAGACTATGCTGCCTACCAAAAACGAAAACGAGCCATCGTTAGCCGACGAGAAGCAGCCGGAGAGTTTACCGCAGCAACTGCAAAGCGGGCTGATTGAGATTGTTAAAATCCTCAAGCCCGATTTACCTGAAGAAGTTAGCAACCGCGTTATTAATCTGGTCCAGATATTTCTCCGCAGCAAAGAAGATAACAGCCCGCTCCCGTCTGCCGAATCATTAGCTAATTACAGAGGGTAAGCCCGGCAGTTCTTGAAACGATTGTTACGATGGCGCTGAGAGAGCAGGAGCATCGCCATTCTATGGACAGAGAGCGGCTTTCACTGCAAAAGCCGAAAATGAATCGGACGAAAAAGTAACCCTCCAGGATTTGGTAAACGAGCGGTTCGTTACTGAATCTGACGCGAAAGATAGCGAACGCGGCCAACGATATGCCCTCATCATTACCGTCGTATCATTCGTGACGGGTGGCACCTTAGCTTATTTCGACCACGACGTAGCGGGCGGGATTCTGGGCAGCGTTGGCTTAGTCTCTATCGTGACCGCGTTTATCCGGGGGCGGCAGTCGGTCAAAGCACCCAAATCCGTAACCACTGCTCCGGGGCATTAGTCTGTTTCCTTTTTTACTTCTCCACTGCAGCCAGTTCGGCCTTAAACTGATACAGATACTCGATTAAATCAGCCACAAGGCCCGTCCAGCCGGTTTGGTGGTTGGCTCCGAGGCCGCTGCCGGTGTCGCCATGAAAATACTCATGAAACAGATACAGGTCTTTAAAGTGCGGGTCGGTTTGCTGTTTTTTATCGGTGCCAAACGCCGGAATCAGGCCCGTTTTGGGGTCGCGCCGGAAGATGTTTATCAGCCGCTCTACCACCTGCATCGTCGCTTCTTTAACGCTCATGACGTGGCCGGAGTTGGTCGGGTATTCAACCTCAAAATCGTCGCCGTAATACTGGTAAAACTTTAGTAATGAATCGAGTAGCAGAAAGTTTACCGGAAACCAGACCGGCCCGCGCCAGTTGGAGTTACCGCCAAAGATGCTCGTTTCTGATTCTGCCGGGGCGTAGCGCACCCGAAATACTTCGCCATTCAGGGCAAATTCATACGGCGTTTTGTCGTGATATTTTGATAATGCCCGGATGCCGTAATCTGACAGAAATTCGGTTTCATCAAACACCCGTTTCAGAATCATTTTCATCCGGTGGCCGCGCAGCAAACTCAGCAGGTGGGTTTCGCCCTTGCCCGGCTCGTGCCACCGCGACACTAAACTGGCTAAGTCGGGGCGGTTGGTCAGTACCCATTCAATGCGCCGTTTGAAATCGGGCAGGCGAGACAGCAGGGCTTCGTCGAGGATTTCAACGGCAAACAATGGAATCAGGCCTACCATCGAGCGGATTTTGAGCAGCCGGGCGCGTTGGCCGGGCAGGTGCAGCACGTCATAATAAAACTGATCGTCTTCGTCCCACAGGCTGATGTTCTGCTTGCCGAGGTTGTTCATGGCAGCCGCAATGTGCAGAAAATGCTCGAAAAACTTGCTCGCCATGTCCTGATATGACGGTCGGGTGAGGGCAATTTCGCAGGCAATACGGAGCATATTCAGCGTGTACATCGCCATCCAGCCCGTGCCGTCGGCCTGTTCAATACGGCCACCCATGGGCAGCGGTTGGCTCCGGTCAAAAACGCCGATGTTGTCGAGTCCCAAAAATCCGCCACCGAAAATGTTGTTGCCCAGCGCGTCTTTGCGATTGACCCACCACGTGAAATTCAACAGCAGTTTATGGAACACGCGCTCCAGAAACGCCACATCGCCCACGCCGTTTTGCTCGCGGTCAATTTCATAGACTTTCCAGGTGGCCCAGGCATGAACGGGCGGGTTTACGTCCGAAAAATTCCATTCGTAGGCCGGAATCTGCCCGTTGGGGTGCATATAATACTCGCGCAGGACAACGGCGAGTTGGCGTTTGGCAAAATTGGGGTCAAGCCGGGCCAGCGTGAGGGTATGAAACGCCAAATCCCAGGCCGCAAACCAGGGGTATTCCCATTTGTCGGGCATACTCAGAATATTGGCCGTGTACATATGCCGCCAGCCCTCGTTGCGGGCGTAGGCACGGCCCTGAAACGGAATCGGCATTTTGGGGTCGCCTTTGAGCCATTCGTTCACGTTGTAGTAATAAAACTGCTTGTTCCAGAGCATCCCGGCGTAGGCCTGCCGCTGAATCATCCGCAGTTCGGGGTCGTCTACATTCTTCTGCAACTCGCCATAAAAGTCTTCGGCTTCGGCCATACGGTCGGCAAAAATCGCGTCGAAATCGCCGAAAGCATCGGGCAGGTGGGTGTTGTCGGAAAACCGCAGCCGAATCTCGACAGACTCGCCGGGCGGCACCATCCGTTCATACCGGGCCGAGGCCTTGGTGCCAATCTGGTTGGGGTTCACCGCGTCTCGTTTGCCATTAACAACGGCGTTGTTGATACCGTCTTTGCAGTAAGGCGTTTTGTTGGGTTTGCCGTAGAGCCGCTCGGTATTGGTGTCGTTTTCGCAAAACAGCAGTTCATCGGCCTCCTCGCAATAGAGTTTATACTTGCCTAACTGCTTGTGCGACACCTCAATCTGGGCGTTGGCAATGCCGGTCAGCATCGGTTTATGACTGTACTGCTCGTATCCCCAGGCCCACGTATTTCTGAACCAGATGGTTGGCAGAAGCGTAATGGGTGCGGCAACGGCAGCCCGGTTACGGGCCGTGATTTTTACGCACCAGTCGTTTTGGTCGGCTTTTGCGTACTCAATGTCAATGTCGAAATATTCGTCTTTCTCGAAGATACCCGTGTCGGCAATCTCAAATTCGGGTTGGGTGCGGCTCCGGCGTTTTGATTCTACGATCAGCCGGTTGTAGGGAAATTCGTTCTGCGGAAACTTATACCGCATCTTCATATACGAGTGCGTGGGCGTACTGTCGAGGTAATAATACAGTTCTTTCACGTCTTCGCCGTGATTGCCCTCCGGCCCGGTCAGGCCAAAAAGCCGTTCTTTCAGGATACCGTCTTTATGGTTCCAGAAGGCGAGTGCGAAACAGATGTGGCCCTTGTTGTCAGAAACTCCGCCAATGCCTTCTTCGCCCCAGCGGTAGGCGCGGGCGCGGGCCATGTCGTGACTCACAAAGTTCCAGGCATCGCCGTAGCCGCTGTAATCTTCGCGGACGGTTCCCCAGGCACGCTCGGCGAGATAAGGCCCCCATTTTTTCCAGCCTTTATTGTCGGCGCGGTCGTTGATGCGGATTTTTTCGGCAATCGGAATCATGGCTCAGTTGGTCAAAAACGAGGATTCTATGCGATTTCATAGCCCGGTTTTACTGGCAAAAGTAAGCACCTACGGCGAAAAACGGATTGACTCGTTCATCGGTACGATTAACTCGCAACAACGAGCCGGAATTTACCTGCAAGAGTTTGGTTGTAAAGAGTAGTTTTTCCGATCTTGCGGCTTTTATCTTACGCTTAACAATCAGGCAATTAGCACATAAACTATGGCTATTCTGAAACTAACCATCAACAACAAGCCCGTCGCTGCCGACGTTGACCCGCAGATGCCTCTGCTGTGGGTCATTCGGGATGTGGTAGGGTTGACGGGTACTAAATTCGGCTGTGGCATTGCCCAGTGCGGAGCCTGCACCGTTCACCTCAACGGCAACCCCGTTCGCTCGTGCAGCCTGCCGGTGTCGGCGGCTGTGGGCCAGAAAATCACGACCATCGAAGGTCTCTCGCCCAATGCCGATCATGCCGTGCAACGCGCCTGGATTGCCCATCAGGTGCCGCAGTGTGGCTACTGCCAGTCGGGGCAGATCATGAGCGCGGTGGCGTTGCTGAAACAAACCCCCACACCAACCGATGCCGATATTGACGCGGCTATGCAGGGCAACATCTGCCGCTGCGGAACCTATAACCGCATCCGCGACGCGATCCATACCGCTGCTGCCGAGCTGAAAAACTCCGCACCGACTGCCAAACCTGCCACCCTCGAAACCACCGGCCAACGATGAAAACGCCCCTAACACCCCAATCGGTTGACCGCCGTGATTTCCTGAAAACAGCCGGTCTCACCGGCGCGGCCTTCGCCCTGGGCCTGTCTGCGGTGCGGTCGGCGGGCATTGCCGACGTGCTGAACCTGAGCGGAGCCGCCACTGCGCCCGCGTCACTCACGCCCTATATTTTGATCGAACCGTCGGGGCAGATCACGATTATGAACCCCAAACCCGAAATCGGGCAGGGAACGTATCAATCCATTCCGTCGCTGATTGCCGAAGAACTTGAGGTTTCGCTCGATACCGTTATCATCAAACCCACCGGGGGCGAAGCAGCTTTTGGTGGGCAGGTTGTGGGCGGAAGCAGCTCTATACGAGGTAGTTATACCCGTCTTCGGAAGGTTGGTGCGTCGGCCCGCGAGATGCTGTTGCAGGCCGCCGGTCAGCAATGGAACGTGCCGGTGGCCGAGTGCATGGCCGAAAATGGAACCATCATCCACAAGCCATCGGGCAAAAAACTGACCTACGGGCAATTGGCCGAAACAGCCGCTAAACTGCCCGTGCCGACCAACCCGACGCTGAAAGACCCCAAAGACTTCAAAATTCTGGGTAAAAACACGCCCCGCCCCGACGTACCCATGAAATCGTCGGGTCAGGCTATGTTTGGGATTGACGCAAAAACGCCGGGCATGGTTTATGCGTCGGTGGCGCGTTGCGCCGTGATTGGCAGCAAATTAGTGGGTTTCGATGCTGCCGCGTCGCTCAAAATCAAGGGCGTTCAACAGGCAGTGACCGTAGAGCGTGTTCTGGGCAAGAACCGTTACGAAGGCGTTGCCATCATCGCCGATACGTACTGGGCGGCCAAACAGGGCCGCGACGCGCTGAAAATCACCTGGGATCATCAGGGATTCGATGCCTTCAACACGGCAGATTACGAGAAAAAACTCCGCGACTTAGCCAGGACCGATGGCGTTCAGGGTCACAATTCGGGCGAGTTCGACAAGGTGTTTGCTGAATCGTCGGCGCAGGTCGAAGCTTTCTACGAAACACCGATGGTGAGCCACTCCACTATGGAGCCGATGAACGCCCTGGCCCACTGGCAGCCCGGCGATAAAGTTGAGGTGTGGGTATCGTCGCAAGGGCCAGACCTGACGAAGGGCGAAATGGCCCGCGTTCTGGGTATCCCGCAAGACAACGTAACGGTACACATCATGTTCAACGGCGGTGGGTTTGGTCGCCGGCTTTCGCAGGATTTTGCCACCGAAGCCGCCCTGCTCTCGAAAGCCGTTGGCAAGCCCGTGAAAGTAGTCTGGACTCGTGAAGACGACACCCAGCTTGGCCCTTTCCGGCCCATGACGTTCTCGGCCATGCGCGGGGCCTTGTCGGCAGATGGCAAAGCAGTGGCCTTGCAGCACAAGGTGATTTCGCCCTCGATTGATGCCACCATGCGTGAAAAATACGATCAGACCAAAGCCGACGGAACCATGATCGAAGGCACCGACGAGCAGAAATACGAGATCGCCAACCTCAACACGCGCTACGTGTTCGCTGATCTGCACATTCCGCTGACCTACTGGCGGGCCGTTACCAGTACCACACTGGCCTTTGCTCACGAGTGTTTTATTGACGAAATGGCCGTGAAAGCCGGGCAAGACCCGATGGCGTTCCGGCTGGCGATGCTTACCAAAAACTCCGACACGAAACGGGTACTGACCAAACTCCGCGAGGTCTCAAACTGGGATAAACCGCTGCCATCGGGCTGGGGCCGGGGCGTGGCGCAGTGGGAGTTTTTCGCCGGATTAGCCGCCCAGGTTGTTGAGGTATCAAAACTGCCGGGCGGGGGCGTGAAGGTCGAAAAAGTCTATTGCGTGATTGACCTCGGCACGGTGGTGAACCCCGACATGGTGAAGGCACAAACCGAAGGTTGCATTGCGATGGCCCTCACAGCGGCCAACAAAGACGGCATCACGTTCGTCAACGGCCGGTCGGTACAGGCTAATTTCGACACCAATCAGATGCTGCGGATCAACGAAATGCCGAAGATCGAGGTGCATATTCTGGCCGAAGGCGGGCCGGTGATCAAGGGCGTTGGCGAGCCGGGGCTGCCTCCGTTGGCCCCCGCGCTGGGCAACGCCGTGTTTGCCGCCATCGGCAAGCGCGTCCGTAAACTGCCGTTTGATTTGGCGAAGGTGTAATTCAGACAGAGATTGGTGCGCCACTGCGACACACTTGCGCCTTAATCGCGTAAAGGCATAGTTGCTACTCTACCTACGCCCCCGGCCTGTCTTCAGGCCGGGGGTTTCGTGTGTAAATTCATTGGATACGGGGCTAACCAATGGGATTTAGGTATGGGTAGAAAGCAAACAGGCCAACACTTTTTGACCCAACTCCCAACCTCCATGACAAAGCCATTTATATCGCTCCTTCTGGTTACGTTTTTACTAACTGGTACTTCCCGCGCTCAGGCACCCGACAAAATTCTTTGGTACAAGCAACCGGCGCAGTATTTTGAAGAAAGTCTGGTGCTGGGCAATGGTACACAGGGCGCAACGGTCTTCGGCGGGATTCAGTCCGATAAAATTTTTCTGAACGATGCCACGCTCTGGTCGGGCGAGCCGGTGCAGGCCGACATGAACCC
>JBBRUV010000184.1:0-9539 GCA_038247465.1 Cytophagales bacterium | reverse complement strand
CGTTGTTGCCATACTCATGAATTTTCCGCTCGTGTCGGCCACCTGTACTACCCACTTATTGTTGGCATAAAACCGCCCGGCGGTTGTGTACGGCACCGTAATTTCAGACCCGGCGCAGATGGTTCGTTTGCTCAAATCGCCGGTGTTGATGACTGATGGCGGGATGTTGACTTTCACAAAAGCCCGCCCACTAAACGGCCCTACGCCACAAGCCCCGCCCGCCGATGTAATGCCGTAACCCGTTGGGTTTGGCGGACTTACCCGAATCGTATGCGGGCTTTTCAAGATACCGTTCTCATACGTGCCATCCGTCATCAGCACGAAAAAAGGTGCAGTGCCGGTAAAATCAATCTGTAAATCAGCCGGTTTACCTTCATCAATCCGAATCGTATCGTTTCGTAAAACGGTTGTGGTTTGCTCGGCCACAAACAACGGTACCGAATCAGTTACCAACACGGGCGACGTTGATACAAGCCGAAGCCGATATGTTTTGCCGGATGTAATGCCATACGGCAGCCGTGTGGTGATTGGGCTTGCTACTACGGATGATGATATATTTGTCCAATTCCCCGATGTATCAGCCAGTTGCGCTACAAACCCGTTGCCATTATTAAACTTACCCGTTGCCGAAAAAACAAGTTGAAACGGCGTTCCGGTGCAAATTTTATAGCCGCTTACTGGTGCTTTTAGGCTTAATGCAGGAGCCGGATTTTCGTTCACATTTACCAATACCTCGCCCACTCCAACGCCCGACCCGCATGGCCCGTTCACGGCAGCAATTCTGTAAACGGTTGGTTTTAACGGCGATACTGTGATTTCATACGGGGTTGTGAGAATGTTTTGCACCCGCGTTCCGTCGGTGAGCGCAAACGACCAGGGGCCTTGTCCTGATAAGCTCACCCGTGCTGTAACGGCCTGACCCGGTAGCACCGTAATGGCCCCGGTGCCATCGGTCAGGTCGAGCCGGGCGGTTGGCGCCGTTAACACCCGGAACGGTTGCGCTGTGCCGGCAACCGCCGGACTGCCCGATGCCACGCGCAGAGTATAGCGGCTGTTGCCAGTCAGACTGACGGGAACCTGCGCGACCAACGGACTGGTTTTACCACCGCGCAACAAGGTATCTGTTTGCCCTGTGACGTTGGTAAGGAGGAGTAAAAACTGGTTATCGGGACTAAACCGCCCGGTTGTGCTGAACGGCACCGTGATAACAGAGCCGGGGCAAACGGCCAGCCCGTTCAGATCGTCGGTTGTGATTTCGGGGAGTTCAATCCGGTTGGAATCCCGAACAACAACGGCAGCAGCGGTGTCGCGTCGAGTCACACCAGACCGGGTCGTATCTTTTCTGAAAATCCGCCGATATGCGCTGTCTCTCACCATAATCTGGTCAATCAGCGTGTCAGTACGGATAATAAAGGTGTCGGGCCACGCTTGGTCGGGTCGGGCCACGCTTGGTCGGGCCACGCTTGGTCGGGCCACGCTTGGTCGGGCCACGCTTGGTCGGGCCACGCTTGGTCGGGCCACGCTTGGCAACGTTTGTTCTGGTCGAGTTTTCCCGGTTTGTTTTCTGACCATCAGAAAGGCAGATGAACGGAACGAACCTGCAATGACTAATGAAAAACTTACGCCTAAAAAAAGCAGCGAGAGAAAATGCTTCATGTATGCCAAACGAAAAAAGCCACCCGATTGTGTTTTCGGGCGGCTCAAATGAAATCTTAAGAATCAGTGTAAATCCGCCAAACTGGTGGTTTAGAAATGCCGGTCGCCTGTTTCGCGTTTGCCGAGCATCACTGCGCCAACCATGGCAATCAGAAACAGCACCGAAGCCAATTCAAACGGCAGCAAATAATCGCTGTACAAAACCATACCAAGATTTTCGGCCAGGCCCGTGCGCGGATTGTACGTTTGGGGGTCAACCGCTCCGGTTTGCACCACCCGGAAAATAAAAATGAGCAATACCATCAATACCCCGCCCACGGTGAGTGAGATAAATTTTGATAACGTGTTTTTCGATTCCTCGTCCTCCCGGCGCATGTTTAAAAACATAATCACAAACAGAAACAGAACCATAATGGCCCCGGCATAAACAATGATGTTTACGGCGGCCAGAAACTGTGCGTTCAGTAGTACATAATGGCCTGATAAACAGAAGAATGTGGCAATCAGAGCCAGTACGCTGTGAATGGGGTTGCGGGCCGTTACTACCACAATTGCGCTAAAAAGCGTGATGGCTGTCAGCACCAAAAACACATAGCCACCGGCGTTCAGGGTCTTGAAAAAGGTTAGGTATTGTTCCATTTGATTAGCCTACTGATCGTGATAAACTGGGTTCGGTAGGCGTTACCTGGGCTTCGGTGTTGGTACGAACATAACGGTCATTTATGTTCTCGACCAATTTATCTTTACCATACACCACCTGATCGCGCCCGTTGAAAACCGGCACCATCTGATCGTGACGGAGATACACGGCTTGTTTCGGGCAGGCTTCTTCGCACAGGCCGCAGAAAATACACCGAAGCATATTAATCTCATACACAGCCGCGTATCTCTCCTCACGATACAGTTTTTCTTCGCCTTTAACGCGCTCTGCCGCCACCATCGAAATTGCTTCGGCGGGGCAGGCAACGGCACACAACCCGCAGGCGGTGCAGCGTTCGCGGCCCTGTTCGTCGCGTTTCAGGATGTGATGTCCCCGATAAACCGGCCCCAGGTACCGCTTTACTTCGGGGTATCGGATGGTCACTTTCTTTTTGAAGAGGTGGCTGATCGTAATGCCCAGACCCTGTACAATGGCCGGGAGGTACATTTTTTCGGCCAGCGTCATCTCTTTCTGGCTGACCTGCTTTGAGCGGTTGGTGAGTTGCATTTTGTTGAGTTTGTAGTTCGTGGTTTGTGAGGTTCGTGGTTAGCTGACGTGCTGACAACCTTGCGTCAGCCAACCACGAACCTCAAACTACGAACTGGTGATAATCTGCCGTTTTGGTGCGCGGGCCGATGATACAAAAACCGCAATAACGGTTCCCAAAATAATCAGCCACGAGGCATACTTGATGTCGTATAGCAAGCCGAAGCCCGTTACCACAATGTTCAGCACGGCCAGCGGAAAGAGTGATTTCCAGCCTAAGTTCATCAGTTGATCATACCGGAAGCGCGGCAATGTCCACCGAACCCACATGAAAAAGAAGATGAAAAAGAAAATCTTACCGAAAAAAACTACCGTACCCAGCAGCGTTGCCACGTTATGCCCGGCCACCGCGCCCAGCGAACCCGTTAGTAATTCATGCACATTAGCCGCAAACGGATAGTGGTATCCGCCAAAATACAATGACGAAACAAACGCGCTCGACACAAACATGTTGATATATTCGGCGAAGAGGTAGAATCCGAGTTTCATTGAGGTGTATTCGGTATGGTAACCACCTACAAGCTCCGTTTCGCACTCCGGCAAATCGAATGGAGTACGATTGCACTCAGCAAAGGCGCACGTCAGAAAGATGATAAAGCCAAGCGGTTGCGTAAACACATTCCAGCCCAGAAACCCCGCCGTTGCCTGCTGCTCCACAATGGCCCGCACCGACAGTGACCCGGCCATCATCAGAATGGCGATCATCGAAAGACCAAGCGCAATTTCGTAGCTTATGTTCTGCGAGGCTGCCCGGATAGCACCCAGCAGCGAAAATTTATTGTTTGAGGCCCAACCGCCGACCATGAGACCATATACACCGAGCGAAACCACGCCAAAAATGTACAGAACGCCGATATTGATCTCCATAGCCTGAATCGGTACGGTGTAGTTGACGTTATCCCAAGCAAACTTCACACTGTCACCGAACGGAATCACTGCGCTTGCCATTAGGCAGGTAAGCATTGTTAGGCACGGGCCGAGAATAAACAGCCATTTATTGGCTTGCGAGGGAATAAATTCTTCTTTGAAGAACATTTTGCCCGCGTCCGCAATCGGCTGGAGCAATCCCCAGGGCCCGGCACGGTCTGGCCCAAGCCGGTCTTGCAAAAAACCGGCTACTTTGCGTTCTGCGTAGGTCGAGTAGGTGGCAATCAGCAGCGTCAGCCCAAAAATGGCGAGGATGATGATGCCTTTAACGGCGAGAATGACTAAATCCATGTTTTTGAGTACGTTACGTTATTCCACTGAGGGGAGTGCTTTGGCAAAACGTTCCGGCGGTAATTGTTGAATCTGCAACTGTGCGGTGTCGCGCTCGTCGTGAATATCCTTGTAGGTCGCGGCTGCAAGTCGTTTGCCAAAATCCGGTTTTACGGTGTCGGTGCGGTATTTGTTGGCCGAGATCACCGAAGCCTGCGAGACTTTCGTTGGGCCGTCAATGATCCAGTCACTGGTTTTTTTGGTTTCAAACCGGCAGGTGTTGCATATAAATGCTGTCACCTCATTCCATTCGTTTTTGCGGGCCGTTACCCGAATCACTTCCTCTCCCCGATACCAAAGCGTAACCTCCCCAGAGCAAGTCGGGCAATTGCGGTGCGCGTCAACGGGTTTCGAGAACCAGACCCGGTTTTTAAATCGGTAGGTTTTGTCGGTCAGCGCACCAACGGGGCAAACGTCAATCACATTACCGGAGAAATCATTGTCAATTGCTTTCTCGATGTAGGTGCCGATTTCTGAGGCATCGCCCCGGCCAAGTACGCCATGAACGCGTTTGTTGGTGATTTGGTCGGCAGTATAAACACAACGGTAGCACAGAATGCACCGCGTCATGTGAAGCTGAATGAAGGGGCCGAGGTCGTGTTTCTCAAACGTCCGGCGTTCTTCTTCGGTGCGCGTTTCCACTTTTCCATGCTCAAAGGCGAAGTTTTGCAAGTCGCACTCACCAGCCTGATCGCAAACCGGGCAATCGAGCGGGTGATTCAACAGCAGAAACTCAACCACGCCATTGCGGGCATCCAGCACGGCGGGGTTCGTCGTATTTTCAACAACCATACCATCTTGCACGGGCGTAATGCAGGAGGCAATCATTTTGGGCATCGGGCGGGGGTCTTTGGCCGAACCAGCCGCCACCCGAACCAGACAAGCGCGGCATTTGCCACCAGAGCCTTTCAGGGGCTGATAATAGCACATGGCGGGTGGCGCTACTGCCGGGCCAATTTTACGGGCAGCCTGCATAATAGTCGTTCCCGGCTCTACTTCGACCTCAATGCCGTCAATCGTGACTTTAAATAGTGGGGGCTTTACGTCTTCCATAGCTATAATTTAGGGCTTAATAAGTTCAATAGCTTTTTGCTTGATTTCCGTTGGGTTAATCATGGCCGCTAACTGTTCTGCCGAATATATTCCTTCAAAGGCTTCATAGGCCGCATCCTCAAGAGCATCAGGAAAGCTTTCGTCTATAGTTTCCAGCAACTCTTCTGACTTTAGATAGGACCCGCCAGCACTTCGGCGCTTATTTGATTTCTGGATACTTCTTGCAGCTACTTGAATAGACTTATTCCAGGATTTAGTTGTCCGTTGTTCGGCGTTTTGCTTAATTAAGTGAAGCAACAAAATATGGAGAAACGACTCCACTTTGGTGATTTTGTCGTCTTTCACCATTTCATCCAGTTCACTAATGATGGCTAACGCCCCAACATAGTCGCGCTCCTCAACCATTTTGCGAAGCATCATCAGTTCGTCCATCGTCGTGTCTGGATTTAATTACGTCCCGCTCTGATCTACACCAATGCCATCTCACCCTTATACACCGCACCGGGTTGGGTGGCCTCAACGGGGTGGTCAATGTGCCACTGAAACTCGTCGCGGAAGTGCCGTATGGCACTGGCAACGGGCCACGCAGCGGCATCGCCGAGTGGGCAAATTGTGTTGCCTTCGATTTTGCGGGCTACGTCAACCAGCAGATCAATATCTTGCTGATGGCCGTGACCGTGTTCAATGCGGTGTAAAACTTTCTCCATCCAGCCCGTTCCTTCGCGGCAGGGGCTGCATTGGCCGCATGATTCGTGGTGGTAAAATCGGGAAAAATTCCAGGTATTTCGCACCACACAGGCCGTTTCGTCCATAGCAATAAACCCGCCCGAACCAAGCATTGTGCCGGTAATGAAACCACCATCAGACAATGATTCGTAGGTCATCAGGCGTTTTTCGCCGGCTGCCGTCGTCAAAATCTTATCGGCGGGCAGAATCGGCACCGATGAGCCGCCCGCAACTACCGCTTTGAGCCGGTGGCCGGGCCGGATACCGCCACACCATTCGTCGGCAAAGATGAAATCTTCGACCGAAACGCCAAGCTCGATTTCATACACGCCGGGTTTGTTAATGTGGCCCGATGCCGAAATCAGCTTCGTTCCTGTTGAGCGACCAATGCCGATGGCAGCATACGCATCGCCCCCGTTGTTCATAATCCAGGGTGTGGTGGCAATAGATTCCACGTTGTTTACCACCGTTGGGCATTGATACAAGCCCTTTACGGCAGGAAATGGCGGTTTGTTGCGTGGGTTGCCGCGTTTCCCTTCCAGCGATTCGAGCAGTGCCGTTTCTTCTCCGCAGATATAAGCCCCTCCACCGGGGTGTACCACTAATTCGAGGTCATAACCGGAGCCAAGGATGTTCTTGCCGAGAAACCCAGCCGCTTTTGCTTCGGCAATGGCTTTTTCGAGAATATGAATCACGTACATCAACTCACCCCGGACGTAGATAAATCCGGTGTTTGCACCCAGGGCAAAGCTCGAAATAATCATCCCCTCGATAAGCAAGTGGGGGATATTCTTCATCAGGTAGTGATCCTTAAATGTGCCGGGTTCCGACTCGTCAGCGTTGCAGACGAGGTAGCGCGGCACACCTTCGGGTTTGGCGATAAACCCCCACTTCATACCCATCGGGAAACCCGCTCCGCCCCGGCCACGAACCCCGGCTTTTTTCACTTCTTCGACCACCGATTCGGGGGTCATGTTTTTGATGGCCTTTTCGAGACCTGTGTAGCCGCCCTGTTGCCGATATACCTCGTAGGTTTCGATGCCGGGAACGGCGATGTGTTCGGTGAGAATTTTCTTGCCCATTATTACCTATTTGACAAATTCATCTAAATCATAACCTATTGATTCACAGAAAGAAGGGCGGTCGAATACTTCGCCAACACCCAACTTGTACTTACGCCACGTTTTTTTCTGGTAGTTGTACACGAATCCTTCCGGGACTTCGTATGTACCCACCAGGTCCCCGATCTTGATAAAATCAGATTTAGACCTTTTCCCCGCTACCTCAATAATAACTATGTTATCACCCTCGGTCTTGTCGCAGAGAATAATATCAGGAGTAGGGCTGGTTTTAGCATCATCAATCATTGCTTCCGGCAACGGTTCGTATGGAATTTGACCCGTTACCGGAAGCACGTATAAACGAGCCGTTAGCCTGGAAATAATTCGCTGATGGTCGCGGGATGCATTTACGCCCAAGTATGTAGGAATTTCGAGCATACGTTTCTCATTTTCAGGCGTTCACTGTCAACCACTTACTACTTCAACAAATCATCAATAATATCGTCCACTTTGTCATTCGTCAGGTTCATGTAGTATTGCTCTCGAATCTGGAATACCGGCCCCATGCCGCAGGCCGCCAGACACTCCACTTCTTTAAGTGTAAAATGCCCGTCAACGGTGGTTTGTCCGGTATCAATACCGAGCCGTTGTTTCAGGTGAGCATAGACCTCCTCGCCCCCCATCAGACAGCACGGCCCCGTCCGGCAGTATTCAATCACGTGCTTGCCAACGGGCTTGAGGTGATACATGGTATAGAAAGAAGCCACTTCATAAACCTCAATCGGCTCTATGCCAAGCAGTTGGCCCACGTAATCCATGCCTTCGGCAGATGTCCATCCTTCCTGCTCCTGCAAAATGTGCAGCAAGGGTAGCAGGGCCGATTTTTGTTTGCCTTCGGGAAAACGGGAAATTACCTCGTTGGCCTTTGCCAACCGTTCGGGCGTAAATTCGATACTTGTGTATGCTTCGGTTATCATGAATTAGAGCAAATATTCGTCATCAAAAACGTCTTCCCAGGTGAGCGATTGTACGGTTGAGTTCATCCCGTTCATTTCTTCTTCGGCCTCTATTGTTGCCAGGCCGAAGGCCCGTTCCCAGAGCGAAATCAATGCTTCGCGGCTGATAGACGGCGTTTCTTCCTGAATGTCCTGAATCTCAACGCGAGCATTCTGGATGGTTTTTATCCAACTCCATGAACGTTTTTCGGGTTGCATTTGCCACTTGATGATGTGTTTCATCAATCGGATAAGCTGGCTCTTCACAGCCCGACGGTCAGCTCGTGCCATCGCATCAATTAGTTCGTCTATTCCAGCTTCCGCTTCCATAATATCGCCGGTTGCTAATGACCTTTTAACCTCTACGGCAGTTAGGTAATGGGAGTTGAACACGATTTCAGGCCAGTTTTTCATAAAGTGAAAAATCTAAGCGTCTAATTCTCCAGCAATCACGTTCAGGCTACTCAGGGTCACGATGGCATCGGAAAGCGTGGTGCCGACGCACATTTCTGGATATGCCTGGTAATAAATGAAGCACGGACGGCGGAAGTGCAACCGGTAGGGAGCGCGGCCACCGTCGCTGATAAGGTAAAAACCCAATTCGCCGTTTCCGCCTTCCACTGCGTGATACACCTCACCAACGGGCGCGTCAATCTCACCCATTACAATCTTGAAGTGATAAATCAGGGCTTCCATGTTTTTATATACCTCCATTTTGGGCGGCAAATAATACTGCGGAGCATCGGCAAAATACGGGCCTTCGGGGAGGTTATTAATGGCCTGTTCCAGAATCCGCAGGCTTTCCCACATTTCGGCATTCCTGACCATAAATCGGTCATATGTATCACCGTTTTGCCCAATTGGAATCTCGAAATCAAAATCCTGATATGACGAGTACGGATTCATTACCCGAACGTCGTAATCAACGCCGGCCGCCCGCAGGTTGG
This sequence comes from Cytophagales bacterium, assembly GCA_038247465.1. Lineage (GTDB taxonomy): Bacteria > Bacteroidota > Bacteroidia > Cytophagales > Spirosomataceae > JBBRNH01. Next base: position 598 of record JBBRUV010000184.1, on the reverse strand, counting down.
GGCCGGTGAAACCATAACTCAACGCCCGTTCTGCCGTAATACCGCCTACACCAATCACCCGATCCATAAAAATACGGTTGCGGTTGAAAAGGTTTTCAAACTCGGTCAGCACCTTGCGGAAACGCGGAATCAGTTCTTTTACCTTTCGGATAGCCGTTGGCGAGAGGTCACGCTCCATACCGCCGATACGACCCATGTTGGTGGTGAGCCGCGCTCCGCACATTTCCTCATAGATTTCGTAGATATGTTCGCGCTCCTGATAAATATACAAAAAGCCCGTGAACGCGCCTGCGTCAACACCCAAAATGCCGTTGCAGATCAGGTGGTCAGACAGCCGGGCCAATTCCATCATAATTACCCGGATGTACTGCGCCCGTTTTGGCACCTCCACACCAAGTAATTTCTCCACCGTCATCCACCAACCCATGTTATTGATCGGCGACGAACAATAATTCATCCGGTCGGTCAGGGTCGTGATTTGGTAGAAAGGTCGGCGTTCTGCGATTTTCTCAAACGCCCGGTGAATGTAGCCGATGGTTTGCTCACTCGACACGATTTTTTCGCCGTCCATTTGCAGGATGTTCTGAAAAATACCGTG
>JBBRUV010000183.1:0-9612 GCA_038247465.1 Cytophagales bacterium | reverse complement strand
AATGTGATGTCTGAATTTTTTATCCCGGTGACTTTGCGGGGAGGCTATACTTGCGGCAATCCCGTAAACACCTCACTCATTGGCACCGCTAATTCATCTATCCGAACAATATCAGTGGGGTCGGTGTAAATAATTTCCTGCCAGACTCCGGGCTGGGCGGTGCGGGTGAAAACGGTAACATCGAACTCCAACTGACTCACAAAAACAACGATATGCACCGATTCCATTTTCTGGTAGGCCATCAGTTTATCAGTCGTATCATATGCTGCGGTTGATTTAGACAGGACTTCGGCAATCAGAAACGGGTTGGTAATGATTGATTTAGAGCTTTTGTAGTAATCGGGTTGGCCCTTGATAACCACCACGTCGGCGTTGTAATGGCCTTTTTTGCTGAGTTTCCGAATGCCAACGTTGCTCCCGGCTACATAATAGCCGGGTTTGCCGACATAAAAACTTTTAAGCAGAAAAATTAACTGCCCTACAAGTACTTCGTGTGTCAGTGTTGCGAATCCTATGATGATAATATTGCCGTTGTGATAGGTTACGCGGTACTGAGTGCGGTGTACGAACTCGTCAAAATCGTCCCACTCCGCCGGGATGACCACCACGCCCCCCGCTTCGAGTATATCTTCCTGCTCCTCGGTCAGGTTTATTTTTTCGGCTACCAGCATAGTTGTCTCGTGTCTGATGCAAGATAAAAAATCAACGTGGATTTATGGAAAAAACCGCGCTACCCACTCCGCCACACTTGCGCCCGACAGATTGAATACCACATTCGGAAACAAGCCAAGTCCCAATCCCAGCACCGCCAACGGAATGAGTAAGAGTTTTTCGCGGGCGGTCAAATCGGTGAGCGTAACAGTGGCCTGATGCCGCGACCAATACGGGCCGAAGAACACACGTTGCAATGTCCAGAGGAAATAGGCAGCCGCCAGAATGATACCGAGCGTCGAGACAACGGCGATCCAGTTGGGGAGCCACGCCGACCGGAAACCGCCCATCAATGTGAACAATTCGCCAACAAACCCGGAGAAGCCCGGCAGACCCAGCGACGCAAAAAACGCAATGGCCGTAAGCGTAGCAAATACTGGCATGGGCTGCATCAGTCCACGATATGAGTCAATCCGGCGGTCGTGGGTACGGTCATAAATCACGCCGGTCAGCAAAAATAACATCGCCGAAAGTATGCCGTGGCTCGCCATCTGATACACGGCTCCGTTGGCTCCCTCGGCGGTGAGCGAGGCCACACCCAGCAGCACGAACCCCATGTGCGAGACCGACGAATAGGCAATCATTTTCTTTAAGTCGTTCTGTGCCAGCGCGTTCAGACCGCCATACACGATGCTCAACGCACCCAGACCACCCAGAATTACGGCAAATTCGGCGGCCCCGTCGGGGAAGAACCCCCACACAATTCGCAGAAAACCGTAGCCGCCAATTTTGAGCAACACACCCGCCAGCACCACCGACACCGCCGTTGGTGCTTCGACGTGGGCATCGGGAAGCCAGGTGTGTAGCGGCACGATGGGTAGTTTAATGGCGAAACCAATAAAAATCACCCAGAACGCCAGCATCCGGGTTGGCATTCCGAACGTAATGGTTTCGCCGGGGAGACTCAAAAACGCGCCGGGAACGTAGTTTTTGCCATCGGCCAGATACCGGAAATCGAACGTATGCACCAACTGCGCCGGGTTTAGCTGATCAGCCACGAGGTGTTGCTGCACCAGTCGAATCACATCGGGCGTAACGGCCTCGCGGGTGGGCGCAAAACCTGTTAGCAGGGCCGTACTTACCGGGTCAATGGCGGCTAAATACAGGCCAATCATCACTAACAAAATCAGCAAAGAGCCAAAAAGCGTGTAGAGAAAAAATTTGATGGACGCATACTCCCGGCGCGGCCCGCCCCAAAGGCCAATCAGGAAGTACATCGGCAGGAGCATAAACTCGAAAAACAAGAAAAACAGGAAGAAATCGAGCGCGACAAAACAGCCCATGATGGCACTTGTCAGCAGCAGATACAGCCCGAAATAGGCGCGGGGCCGGTCAGTGACGTGCCACGACGCGACCACGCCCGCCAGCATCACGATTGCCGAGAGTATCACTAACGGGAGGCTGATTCCGTCAACACCAACCACGTAATCTATCGAAGCTACGCCCAGCGTTCCGAGGGGCAACGTAATCCAGTCGGCTTGAGTAAGTAACTGATAACCAGCATTAGCTGAATCAAACGCAAGCCAGATAAGGCCACTAAAAACGACATCGGCCAGGGCCACGCCCAGCGCGATCCATCGAAACCAGTGCGCCACGGTTTGCGGTAAAACCGATACCAGCAGTGCGCCGAAAAGCGGAAGAAAAATGAGTAGGGAAAGGAGCATTTTTTATAAATTTATCAACCGACTTTACCCCCAACCGACCTTACCCCCAACCCCCTAAACAGGGGGCTAAACCTCCGGGATCAAAAGCCAAAGGCTTTATTAGCCCCCTGTTTAGGGGGTTGGGGGTAATTGGGGGTAGTTTACACCAACAACCAAATCAAGACCAGCAACCCCACCACAGCCGCCGTGATGTAGGACTGCACGCGCCCGTTTTGCACGGCCCGCGCCCGGCTACCGAACCACTGAGCCAGCCATGCGCCACCGTTCACGAGTCCGTCAACGCCCATCCGGTCGAGCCAGTAGGTGACGTGGGCCAGCACAACCGTTGCTGTTCCTGCGCCGTTTACCACCACGCCATCAATCAGGCGTTGGTCGGTGCGGTTCAGCGATAACGCCAGCCGCCGAACGGCCCGCACGAGCCGCGAATAAGCCGTATCCAGAAAACCGTATTCGAGCGACAGGCGTATCCAACGATTTGATTTATTGACGGTCAGCCAGCTATTGCCGTAGTAGAAACCAAGCCAGCCGCCTGCCAAAACCACCACCACCGATACCGGAGCCAGCCACCAGAAATGGGTTTCGGGCAGTTGGTTTGGCAGGACAAACGTAAAAAACCAGCCCGTTGCGGCATCGAGCGGGTTCAGCGAAAACCAGCCCCAAACCGATAAAACCGCCAGCAATACCACCGGCCCGCGCATGAGCCAATTAGGTTCGAGCGATACGGCGCGGTGTTCCAGAGCCAATCCCGCCGACCGCGTTTGGCCGAAGAAAACGAGCCAGAGTTGCCGGGCCATGTAGAGCGCGGTCAGGCCCGACGACAGCACCAACAAAATCGGCACGGATAACGCGATACCACCCTGATTATCAGCCCATAAAAAAGCACCCGCCAGAATAGTTTCTTTAGATAAAAATCCCGAAAACAACGGCAATCCAGCTAATGCCGCCGAAAAAATCAGGTAGCAAACAGCCGTAGCGGGCAGGTGTTTTCGCAAACCGCCCATCTGCCGCATATCCTGCGTATGGGCTGCGTGAATCACGTTGCCCGCACTCAAAAACAACCCGGCCTTAAAAAAAGCATGGGTCAGCAGATGGAACATCGCCCCGGCCACGTTGCCCGTGCCAACAGCGGTTACCATCAGCCCTAATTGCGAAACGGTCGAAAACGCCAAAACCCGTTTTATATCGGTCTGAAACAAAGCCGAATAACCGCCCCAAACGGTTGTTAGCGTTCCGACAACGGTAATCACGGTGAGCGCGTCGGGCGAGAGCAGGGGAAAAATCCGGGTCAGCAAAAAAATGCCGGCAGCGACCATCGTAGCCGCGTGGAGCAAAGCCGAGACCGGCGTTGGGCCTTCCATCGCATCGGGGAGCCAGGTCAGCAGCGGAAATTGCGCCGATTTTGCCACGCAGCCCATAAACAGACACAGCCCAACGGCGGTAGGCAAGGGCGCGGTGAAGGCCGTAAATTCGGTGGTGCCGAGGAGATGTTGAGTCAGTAAAATGCCAATGAGAAAAGCCGCGTCACCGATTCGGTTCATCAAAAACGCTTTCTGCGCGGCCTTGGCAGCCGCCGGGCGTTCGGTATAAAACCCGATCAGGAGATACGATGCTAAACCGACGAGTTCCCAAAAACCATACAGAATCAGCAAGTTACCAGCCAGCACAATGCCAAGCATCGCGCCGATAAATAGCTGTAAATAAGCGAAGTACCGTTGTTGCCGGGTTTCATCGTGCAGGTAGGCCAGCGAATAAATCTGAACCAATAAGGCTACCAGATGCACCAGCACGAGCATCAGTCCGGTGAGTGCGTCGAGCCGGAAACTGGCGTTCAGCCCAAAATCGGGGAAGGTTATCCAGGCGGCCCGGAGCAGCACGGGTTCGGCGGGGAGATGCCCGAACAGCCAGCCCGACAGCAGCAGCCCGACACCCGTCAGTGTCACCGCCAGCCAACCGGCCCCGCGCCGGGTAGTGATTTGCAGGGCCAATGCCCCGCCAACCGGCAACAGCAACAACAGGGCAACACATACCGGAAAAAGTGAATCAGTGGGCATCAGCAAACGGCATCCAACGGCCAGAACAGACTGCAAATATCCGGCCTGGCCGGGCCGGAACCAAACCCCCGTTAGCTGGCGCGTTACATCACAAACCACTAAGTGCGAGAATAATCTCGGAAACCTAATCTATTTTTACCCCTGAAAATCCCAACTCGTTCATTTCGTTTCGCCATGACAACCGCCCCTATTGCCCCAGTTCCGGCTGGTACGCCCAACCTGCCCTGGGTAGAATCACCGTTTTTTGAACAGGAACGCCAACACGCCAACCTCAGCCCCGAACTCGCCGATATTGCCCTTCGCTACAACCGCGACGGCTACGTGATTTTTGACCCGCAACTACCCGAATCAGTACTGGATGAAGCCATTGCGGGCGTTGATCTGGAATATCACGGCGAAATTCGGCTGCAGGATGCCTGGCAGACTGTGCCATCGGTGCGACAGATTGCCACCACACCCCGCGTGTTAGAAGTCCTGAAAATGCTGTATCGCCGGGAGCCGATTCCGTTTCAGACGCTGAATTTTCCGGTCGGTACCCAGCAGCGCACTCACTCCGATGCGATTCATTTTAATTCTATTCCGCAACGGTTTATGTGCGGGGTGTGGGTGGCTCTGGAAGCCGTTCGGGACGATAACGGGCCGTTACATTATTACCCCGGCAGCCACAAATTGCCCTTTTATGACCTGATAGACATGGGCTTGAAAGGCTCCGATGCCCAGACAGCCGCCGAGGTCTATGGCATTACCTACAGGCAGTACGAAGATAAACTGAGCCAGATTGTGGCCGCGCACGGCCTGAAAAAAGAAGTGCTGAATATGCCCAAAGGCTACGCCCTGATCTGGTCGGCCAATTTGCTGCACGGGGGCGAAAAAATCCTGACTCCCGGCAGCACCCGCCACAGTCAGGTCACGCACTACTTTTTTGAGAACTGCGTCTATTACACGCCCCTCCGCTCCGATGCCACTATTGACAAACTCTACGTTCGGAATATCACCAATATCATTACGGGGCAACTTGTGCCAAACCGCTATTTCGACGAGACCATCAAACAGGCCAACGAAGGCTACGCCAAGCGCATCACTATTCCGGCTTCGGTGCGTCGGCTGGGGCGGTTTATCCCGAAGCCATTGCTGAAATTGCTGAAACGGTAGGGGAATGTTACCCCGCAATCCCCGCCCGAAACCGGGCCAGAAACTCGGCAAAGGCGCGTTCTAATGCCTGCAATTCCTGGCCTAACTGACTGGTATTATTCACTTTAAGACGGGCTTCGGCTTCACGGGCAATCTCGGCAATCCGGGCCACGCCAATCGTGCCGGCAGAACCTTTCAGGGTGTGCAGGTGGTTTTTGACGGTCACAAAATCACCCGCGTCAAAGGCCGTCAGCGACTCCCCGACGAGTTCAGTGGCTTCCGTTACGAACTCCTCGAAGATCGAATCAACCAAATCCTGCCCGCCAATGTCGCGGAGTTGGCTCACGATTTCGGCATCAATCACGGGGACAGCCTGTTGCCGGGCAATCTCCTGCTGCCGCACTTCCTGCGCCTTGCGGGTCTGGCTCTGGGCGCGGGCCTCAATGGTTTCTTTGACCTTTGTGATTAGGGTCTGGGCGCGAATCGGCTTGGCAACGTAATCGTCAAGTCCCTGACTCAGAAAGCGTTCGCGATCTTCGCGCATCGAATAAGCAGTCATGGCGATAATCGGTGGCAGGGCCGAACCAAACGCTTCGCGCAGGTGCCGGGTGGTTTCGATACCGTCCATGTCGGGCATCTGAATGTCCATGAAAATAATGTCGAAGTTGTTCGTCGTTCGTGGTTCGTCGTTTGATGTTTGGCCGGCAACGCCCTGACTGCTCACCCCTTGCCCCTCGCTCCTCAGTTCTACCTCCCTGATTGCGGCCTTGCCGCTGTCGGCTGTCGTAACGATACAGCCTGCTTTTCGCAGAATTTCGCTGGCAACTTTACGGTTGGTAGCGTTGTCGTCAACGAGTAAAATAACCGGGTGTCGGGTGTCGAAAAAATTTTCTAACCGCAGCTCGGCGGCATCAGAGGCCTGTTGCGTGGGGGCGATGTCGGTAGCTTTTATCTCGACCTCGAACCAGAACGTACTCCCCTGCCCAACGGTGGACTCCACGCCGATTTCGCCCTTCATCAGCGCGGCCAATTCTTTCGAGATTGCCAGGCCAAGCCCCGTGCCGCCAAACGATTTGCGCGATGAGTTATCAACCTGACTGAACGAGTTAAACAGTAGCCGGATGTTTTCGGGCGAGATGCCGATGCCCGTGTCGCGCACGGCCACCCGAATCCGGTTGAATTTACCGCGTTTGCCGATTAATGTTGCTTTCACGCTGACTTCGCCGTGTTCGGTGAACTTCAGGGCGTTACTCGTCAAATTGGAGAGAATCTGGAGCAGCCGCGTCTGATCGGCAATCACAAACTGCGGCAGTTCTGGGGCCAGCGAATAGGTCAGACGGTTGTTTTTGGTGCGGGCCTGTTGCCCGAACAGGGCGATGAGTTTCTCAAATATCTCGACCAGAACCACCGGCGATTCGTGCAGCATCATCTTCCCGGCTTCTATTTTGGAGAGGTCAAGAATATCGTTCAGAATGTTGAGCAGCGTTTCTGACGACCGTTTGATGGTGCGGACGTAATCGCGCTGTTCAGTGTCTAACGTGGTGTCGTTCAGGAGGTCAACCATGCCAATTACGCCGTTCATAGGTGTTCTGATTTCGTGGCTCATATTTGCCAGAAAGCGTTCTTTCACCTTCAGCGAGCGTTCGGCTTCGTCTTTGGCCTTGACCAATTCCGCCGATTGCCGTTTGAGTTCGGCGATGTCGCGGGCCAGAGCCGCCACCACGCTGAACTCGCCGGTTTGGTCGTCTTGCAACAGCAGCATATTGAACATAAACTGCCGTTCGGTGCCGTCTTTCCGGCGCAGGGTGGCCTCAAAATTGCGGAGGCTTCGGTTGCGGCCCAGCCGGATCATGGCGCGGTGAATGACTGATTTATCCACAAAAAACGGCACCGCATCCTGCCCCATCACCTCATCGGGCGTGTAGCCGAGCCGTTTGAAAACCGACGGGCTAATCATTGTGATGTGGCCTTTGCGGTCAACGCGGACGTAGATGTCCTGCAAATTCTCGAAAATACCCCTAAATTTTTCTTCGCTTTGCCGGGTAGCGATTTCGGCGCGTTTGCGGTTGGTAATGTCCCGCGCAATACCCGATACTTCATCAATAGTGCCGTCGGCGAGAAGAATCGGATTGAGCTGAAAATCGAGCCACATCTCCTGCCGGTCGGCATCAATCCGCATCTCAAACGTTTGCGGTTGCCCCTTAAAAGCCGTTTTATACTTATTTTCCAGCACTTTGCGGTTGTCGGCACTGAGCATCCGCCAGCCAATATTCGGGGCCGCACTGTTGAGCGTGGGCGTTTCACCAACCTGCTTCCAGATCAGGGCCGTGTATTTATTGTTAAACGAAGTCAGTTGCAGGGCGCGGTTGACCGACCAGATCAGGTACGTGCTGCTGTCGAAAATAGCGTTCAGGCGGGCGTTTTGCTTGTCAAGAACGGCTTCGGATTGTTTCCGGGCGATGGCCTGGGCCACCTGTCCCGAAATAAATTCGAGCAGTTCCAGATCGCGGGGACCGTAGGTTTTGGGATCGTCGTAGGCTTTTACGCCGATAATTCCGGTGATTTCGTCGCCGATGCGGAGCGGAGCCGTCAGCATCACCTGCGGCTGAAGCTGACCGTAGAGGTCAATCTGGTGGTCGTCGGCGAGTTGGCGAATATCGTTTTCGTACAAAAACAGCGGTTTATTGGCCCGGATGGTATATTCGGTGAGGCCATTGCCGAGTTTCCGCTTGGTAAACCGCATCGAATCCCGGAAATATTCGTCCACGTAATACGGGAAATGAACGTAGTTTTTTCGCTGATCGCAGAGGGCGATAAAAAAGTTGCGGGTGTCAATTATCTGGCCCAGTTCGTGATGAATTTTCTCGTAGAGGTCGTCTAAACTATCGCTGTTGAGTGTCCAGTTGGCAATGCTGTAATAAAGTTTCTGGGAGCGTTCGGCCCGAACGCGGCCTGTGGTGTCGTGCAAAATACAGCGAAAGGCGGTGGGCCGCCCGTTGTCGTAGCGGCAGTTGACGCTACCCGACAGAAAAATGGTTTGCCCGGCTTTGTTCCTGAAAACGGTCTCGAACGTGGCGAGTTGTTCGCCCTCCTGAATCCTTCGGAGCCGTTGCAGCGTGGTATCGGCATAGTCGGGGTGTAGCACATCGCCGAGGGTCAGCCGGGTAACTTCGTCAGCCGTGTAGCCCAGCACCTCGCGCCAGGCCCGATTCACAAACGTAAACTTCCCGTCGAGCGACAGCATCTGAACCAGGTCGGAGGTATTATCCACCAAGTCTTGTAGCTGCGCGTTTGAGTTGCTCAAGGCCGAGGCCACGCGCCGTCGGTTGGTGGTATCTTCGCCGATAACGGTGAGTGCCGACACAACGGTTCGGCCCGGCAGGTAGCTGGCAATGGCCGAGTTAAGCACCACATTTCTGACCGCCCCGCTCCGGGTGATGAGTTCTATTTCGCGCCGTTCGGCGAGCGTTCCCCGGCGCAGGGCTTCGTCAAAATCCTGGCGGGCGCGGTCACGGGCAGGTGCCAGCAGGAGTAATTCAAAAAAATTCTGCCCGATAATTTCGTTCGGTTCCCAGGCCGTAACGCGGTAGGTGTATGGATTTGCGTAACTCAGCGTACCGTCGCGCTCAATGGTGAGGGCCACCAGATTGAGTTGGTCAACGGTCTGGTGCAGGTCGAAATCGGGAACGGTCTGGGTGCGCGGAAACCCGTCGAGCGAGTTCAGTACGTCGAGTTCTTTACTGAGTTGCCTGATTTCGGCGGTGAGTTGTTGTTTGGTTTTGGCAGACCAGCGCATAGTCGATTGATGATTTTACCCCTCCCAACCTCCCCTAAACAGGGGAGGAGTTTGCGCTGCCAGAGCCAGAAACCCCTGATTGTGGGGGAATGAAGTAAAGGCGGTGCCGAATAGTGACAGGGATTTAACAAAAAAACGAAATTTTACCGAGATTGGGGCCAATAAGTCTGCCATAGCCTCTGGCTGTGGCGATTCACTCTTTACTAATCCACAGCCGGAGGCTATGGGCGGCTATTCTTCATGCAAACCTCTTCGCCTT